>JBEKQN010000019.1:0-23662 GCA_049519675.1 Acidimicrobiales bacterium
CCAATTCCAGTATCGCGGCTGGCACGCCGGGATTTATTTCCTCGGGCGTCGGTACATTCGGATTAACGAGTACGAGACCGCCGCCGCCCTCGTTCGCGAACTCCAAGCGGCTGCCGCGCAGTCGCTCGATGCTGTTGGCGGGAATGACAATCGTGACGTCGCCGTCGACGCCAATCGCGGCGCCGCTGGGTGCGTCGGCACGATCAGAGAAATACAGATCGTACGAGTACCCCGCACCGCGCGTTCCCGTCACCTCGACCCACAGGGCCAATCCATCGCCTTGCTCTTCACTGGCGAGAGCGTCAAGCACCACGTTGCGGGCCTCGTCGGTGAGCTTCAGTATGTCAAACGTCTCGACGGTAGTCATGCTCGCAGTCTAAAGGTGTTCGTTTGCACGTTCAGCGCACACTAAGTTCTCTGCGTGACTTCAATACCAAGTGACGCCCACGAATGGGTCAGTTTCGACGACAATAAGCGCCTGCGAACCTGGATGTTCGACGTGACGTTCCTGGAAAGCAACTGGACGTGCATCTTTGGCAATGGCTGTCAGGGGGTGCTCACCGGCCCAACTCCCGAGCTCGTCCAGGGTTGCTGCAGTTACGGCGCGCACTTCACGGACGAAAAGGACCAACGTCGGGTCGAAAAAGCGGCCCTGCGCCTCACCGCGGATCAGTGGCAGTTCAAGTCGCGCGGCAAGAACGGCACCACGCGCGTGAAGAAGAACGGCGACATCATGACGCGACTGGTGAACGATGCGTGCATCTTCCTGAACCGACCGGACTTCGCGCGCGGACCAGGATGCGCCCTGCACGTGATGGCCATTGACAATGAAGAAAGTTATATTCCGCTGAAGCCGGAGGTCTGTTGGCAGTTGCCGCTGCACCGCGTTGACGAGGTCCAAGAGGACGGCCGCGTCCTCACGCGTATCTCGCAGTGGAATCGCAGCGACTGGGGCGAAGGGGGCGAGGAGTTCCACTGGTGGTGCACGGAGTCACCCGACGCCTTTGTCGGAAAAACGCGAGTGGTTGATTCAATGGCCGAAGAGCTGACCGCCATGGTGGGCAAAGTGGTCTACGCACAACTGCTGGCCTACCTGGATCGTCGAGCAACCCAGCCCAAGCCAACGCGCCTCGAGCACCCGGTGCTTCGCAAACGGGCTTAACCCTCGGCGCTTAAGGGATCCTCTTCATTCGAGGGTGTTCGGGGCAGCGAACCGAGAATCTCTTCGAAGCGATCCTCTTCAGCCAGACACCACTCGGCGTGCACGTCCTCGGGCGCCGCACCGCATTCGTCACACGTGGTGGCTCGAGGTCCGGTGGAGTGTTTGAGTTCGCGGGCCTCAACGAAGCGGCGATGGCGGCCTTTTTTCACGTCAACTCCTCACTGGTCGCGGGCCATAGCTGGCAGCAACCCTGGCGCAGCACGACTGCACCGAGTCACCATGATACCAACTCGAACTTGTCTTGGGACCCTTAGAATCGTGCCCGTGAGCGATGCCTTTGATCCCAACGAGATGGTGCAGCGATTCAGGGAGCGGGCCGACGCCGTGAAACGACGGGGCCTTCCTCCGGTTGAAGGTCCGGAACGACTGCGCTTCATCGAAGCCGCGAGGCTTGACTTTCAGGACTTCGCGATGCTGGGCGACGCGACGGCGACGCTCGAAGACGGCATCCTGCGTTTCGAGATCGACCTTCGTCCGCCCACGTCGAATTAGGGAGCGTGCCCCGTTGCCACGTTGATTCGCGCCGTGGCTTCGGACAGCTCGGCCACTCCGCGCGAGAGCCACGCGAGCGCCGCCGCGCGAGCGCTCACGCTCGAATTGGCGTCGTAACACCTGTTGGCGCCGGACCCAAAATCGTTATAGGCCTTGGACAAGAGATTGGTGGCTTGCGTGTCGGGCGTGGGTAGTGACGCGTTCGCCGACTCGGTGTCGACGTCGAGCACCGCGCACACGGTGTGCAGGTTGTTGCCCGCGGGTCCAGTGCTGCGAAGTTGCGTGGCCGAGATACGAACGTCCTTGAGCAGGACCGGCAGATTCTGTCGAAACGCGCTCTGCTTGACCCAGTTCTGCATCGCCGAGGCCACGCTTTGGGTTCCACAGGCCGCGAGGCAGAGACTGGCGAGCACCAGCGCCGCCACAAACTTGTTCACGCAATAACCACGAGGTGCATCTGGCGCCGGCCCCGTCGGATCACCAGGTAGCGATCGTGCAGCGCGCTCGCCAAGGTAATTGGCTGCAATGGCTCGATGCGCACGTTGTTGACGTAGACGCCGCCCTGCTCAATGAAACGCCGGGCCTCGCCCTTGGAACCGGCCAGCTCACATCGCGTCAGCAGCTCCGCGGCGTCAATGCCCGCGAGCAGCTCGCTGCGCGCAATCGTCGAGGTGGGCGCGTCGCCAACGGCTTGGAGCAACGTGGTCTCGTCGAGACTGGCAATCTCCTCACTGAAGAGGGCCTCACCAGCGCGCGCAGCGCCGAGGGCTGCCACCTCACCGTGCACCAGGGTGACTACCGCGTTGGCGAGGGCGCGCTGGGCCGCTCGTTCCTGGGGCGCGGTCGCGACCGCGTCGTCCAAGTGCGCAATCGTGTCGTGATCCAAGAAAGTGAAGAAGCGAAGCATCTGGGGCGTGACGACGTCATCGCAGTTGAGCAGGTACTGGTGCAGGGCGTAGGGCGACGTCATCGACGCGTCGAGCCAGACGTGCTCGTTTCCGCCCTCGGACTTACCGAACTTCTGACCGTCGGCGCGCAACAGTAGCGGTGACGTGAGCCCGTAGGCCGACTCACCCGTGACTTTTCGGATGAGTTCGGTGCCCATCGTGATATTGCCCCACTGGTCCGACCCACCCAACTGCAGGGTGCAGCCGTGGTCGATGTTGAGCCGTAAGAAGTCGTAGGACTGGAGCAGCATGTAGGAGAACTCGGTGAAGGAGAGGCCCACGTCGTCACGGTCGAGGCGACTCTTGACCGAGTCCTTCGCCACCATCTGGTTGACGGTGAAATGCTTGCCCACGTCACGCAGGAAGTCCGTCAACGTGACCGTCGTGAGCCACGTCGCATTGTTGAGCAGTAACGCCTGGGACGCGCCGGCGCTCGGTGAGAAATCGAGAAAACGGCTCAGTTGCTCGCGGATGCCCTCGATGTTGGCCTCGAGTTGGTCGATGTCGAGCAGTTTCCGCTCGACGGCCTTAAAACTGGGATCGCCAATGAGACCGGTGCCGCCCCCGGCCAGGGCAATCGGCCGGTTACCGGCCTCCTGGAGCCGGCGAAGATTGCATATCGGCAAGAGACTGCCGAGGTGCAACGACGTGGCCGTTGGGTCAAATCCCGCATACGCCGTGACGCCGCCTTGGTCGAGGCGCGCGAGCACGCCCTCGTCGGTTACCTGGTGCACCAGGCCCCGAAAGTGCCAGTCATCACTTAGTTTCATGGCCCCAGTCTACGGGGCGACGATATCTAGAACGGGGCGGTAGTGACGGGCACGTGCGTCTGGAGCCACAGTACGAAGCTCTGCCACGCGCCGGTGATTTCGGCCAAGCCAATGAGAATCAGCATGATGCCGCCGATACGTCCGATGAGGGTGTGGTGACGACGCAACCACAGCGACACCGTGGCCATCCACTCGGTCGCCATTGCCGCCACGATGAAGGGCAGGCCCAGACCTAGGCAGTAGACGAAGGCGAGGATCGAACCACGCACGTCCGATGCGCCAGAGGTCGAATACGACAGGAAGAGTATGCCGGTCAGCGTTGGACCTATGCACGGCGACCAGCCCAGCGCGAAGGTGAAGCCCAGCGCCGCCGCACCGAGCACGGAGACGCGCGGCACGTGGTGGATGCGTGCGTCACGCTGCAACCATGATGACGGCCACCAGCCCGCAAAAAACAGACCCAAGAATATTGTGACCACGCCGAAGATCTCTTCGAGCAGGCGCTGGTGCGTCTTCAGATCACTTCCGACCCTGCCAAAGAGGGCGCCAAAACTTACGAACACGATCGCGAAGCCGAGCACGAACGCGAGGGCACCGATGACTGCGCGCCCACGACCAGACTTTCCCTCCAGGCTCCCGGTGGCCCCACTCAGAAAGGCAACGTAGCCCGGCAACAGCGGCAAGACGCACGGAGAGGCAAAAGAGACAAACCCGGCCGCGAACGCTAAAGGGAAATCTACGAGAAAGGAGGCCGGCAACGTCGCGATCACGCCGGCTCCGAGCGCCAGCACTGGCCAATCGCGCGGTTGAGCACCTCGTGGCGGCGAACGTTTTCTTGACGCGTCGGTACCTGGGCTATCACCACGGTGAGTCCGGGGCGATCCAGTCCGGTCGCAATGACGGCGTCCAATTCGTTGCGCGTCGTTACGGTCACGCTGGCGTAACCGAAAGCCTCGGCGATTGCGGCAAGGTTGTGATCGCGCGGGGTCGCAAAGAGTTGTTCAAAGCGCTCTTCATCGAGCAGTCCGGCTTGTGGCAAGAAGGAGAATATCCCTCCCCCGTGGTTGTTGACGACCACGAGCACGCAACTCCCGCCGAGATCGCCCAAGCCGTCAACCAGTGCGGACACGTCATGCAGCAACGTGAGGTCGCCCACCAGACCAAGGCCACGCGCGCCCGAGGCCACGCCCAACGCGGTCGAGACCACGCCATCAATTCCGTTGGCGCCCCGATTGGCAAACGTTGGGCTCTCACGTGGGGGCGAGAACCATTCGACGTCGCGCACGGGCATCGAAGAACCAATGACCAGCGGCACGCCAAAGTGGCTGCTCGCTTCCACTACGGCTCGGGCCACGTGCGGCTCGTCCAGCACGTCACCATCATTTTCCTGAGCGTCAAACCACTCGTCGACGCACGTCGACGCGTCACGCCACAACCTGACGTATGCACTGCTCCCCCGCAACGACGCAACGTCACGATGCGGCAGACCGTCCATTGATTCGCTGACGATACGGTCGGGATCGGCGACGTCACCGGCTCCGAGAAGGCCGACCGTGCGAACAGACCACCGTTTCAGTTGTTCTTGCAGTACTTTCGACGCCGGCAGGCCGCCGATGCGCACCACGAGGTCGGGTGCGGCGAGCTTCACAAACTCCTCATCACGCAGCAGCGGATCAAAGTAGGCCAGCGTCGAGCGTGCGGTCGCGTCACCGAGTACCACCCAGTCGAGCGCCAGGCAGTGTTCGACCGTTTCGAGGTCAACACCCAGTCCCACCACCGCCAGCACGCGTTGACCGTTGACGACGAGATCGGGGACTTTGACGTCCCTTCGGACGCGTCCGTTCGACGTCGTTTGCCGCTCGGGAAGGGCAAATGGAATCCCGACCAACGGCTCACGAAAGGCTGCGTTGAGGTGCACGGGACCCGACGCGCCGTACTGCCCGGACGCGTCACGCCACAGCGCGCTCGCCACGTCGCGCCACGTGGGAGCCTGGTCGAGTTGGGCGACGCCGGGGTCTTCAAATCGTCGGACCATCTCGCCGTAGAGGTGTCCCTGTTCAATTGTTTGCGGTGCGCCGACCCCGTGCAACTCTTCGGGGCGGTCGGCGGTCAGAATCAACAGCGGCACGTTGGCTAAATCGGCTTCCGCCACGACGGCGTGCAGTTCCGCTGCGGCCGTACCGCTCGTGACCACGACTGCGACGGGCGTCTTGGTGACGAGCGCCCGTCCCAGCGCGAAGAAACCCGCGCTGCGTTCGTCGAGGCGCACGTGCACGCGCAGTTCGCCGCGTGACGCGGCGGCCATGGCGAGCGGCGTGGAGCGAGAACCCGGACAAATCACGACGTCGCTGAGACCGGCTCGGCACCACTGGTCAAACAGCGTCGCCGCGAAGGTCGCCTGGACGTCGTTTGGGCTCGGTACGCTCTGATGCAATGTCACTCCTCAGTGTCCAACGCGAAGGCTCCGGCCCCAGCTTCGTCTGGTTGCACGGTTTCACCCAGTCCCGGGATTCGGCATACCAGTTCCGTTCCATTCTGGCAGGAACCAGTGAGTTGCTCACTCTCGACCTGCCCGGGCACGGCACGGCCGGGCAGGTCGAAGCCTCTCTGAACGAAACAGCCGACATGGTCGTGGCCGCACTACCCGAGGAGAGAGTGGCCTTAGGGGGCTACTCCTTCGGGGGACGCGTTGCGCTTCACGTCGCGCTTCGCCACCCTGAACGTCTCTCCAAATTGGTGCTGCTTGGGGCCACTCGAGGGATTGAAGATGACGCCGAGCGAGAAGCACGACGTGAACGCGATGAAGCCCTCGCAGCGAGAATCGAGGAAATCGGGGCAGTCGCATTTCTCGACGAGTGGTTGGCGCAACCAATGTTTCTCGAACTTCGCGACGACCCCAATGAACGCCAGGCGCGTAGCCGCAGCGCGAGAGGACTCGCCACGTCCCTTAGACGTGCCGGCACCGGCACTCAGGAGTGGCTGGCGCCTCAGCTCGCGGCGATGTCAGTGCCCACGCTCGCGCTCGCTGGCGTCAATGACGCCAAGTTCTCCGCCGAAGCCCGGGCCATAGCTCAACTCGTCGCACACGGCTCGTACCGCCTCGTTGCATCAGCCGGACATGCGGCACACTTAGCCCAGCCGCTGGCCACGGCGGGGCTCGTGGCATCCTTTCTCGACGGCTAGCGCGTCACCCAAAAAATCATTACCAGGTACGCGCCCACTGCCAGTTGAGCTTGTGATGACATCACGAGCATCGGTATCAGCTCACGACCGGACTTGAGAGAAAACGCGATCCTGACTGGTCGTAGATAGAGCGCAATGGCGACGCCCGCGGCGATGGCCTCGCCGCCGACCACGAAGCCGAGCCCCGCGAGGGCCACGCTCAACACGTACAACCACGGAGCACGTGCGCGGCCCAGGCGTGCTGCCAGGGTCTTCTTACCCGCATTGCGATCGCCGTCAACGTCGCGGAGGTTGTTCGCCTCTAGCAGTGCGCACGCCATCGCACCGGCGCCCAATCCGAACCACCACGACGACGATGGGATTGACAGGTGCTGGACGTAACTCGTGCCGACGGTCGCCACGAAGCCAAAGTAGGCCATTACAAAGAGCTCGCCGTAGCCGTAGTAGCCGTAGGGTTTAGGGCCTCCCGTATAGAACCATCCCGCGCACATCGCGCTGAAGCCAATCAACAGTAACCACCACGACGTGCGCGACGCCAACCACAGACCTGCGAATCCCGCGACGATGAACCACGCGAACGCAGCATTGCGAACACTGGAGGAAGAAACCAGCTTCGAGGCCGCGAGACGAAAGGGGCCAACGCGAACCTCATCGGTGCCTCGCACGCCGTCGGAGTAATCGTTGGCGTAGTTGGTGCCGATCTGTAGCGCCAGGGCAACCACAACGCACAGCACGCTGTTGGTCCAATCGAGAGGCGCCGGACGCACCAAGGAAGCGCCGATCACGACGGGTACGAGCGCGGCCGGCAATGTTCGTGGTCGCGCCGCTAGCACCCAACGCCGCAGCGGCCCCGGTACGTCGCTCACGGCCGCTTGGGGAACTTCGAAAAATCGGGTTTGCGCCGTTCGACGTAGGCGTTGCGGCCTTCTTGAGCTTCTTCGGACATGTAAAAGAGCAATGTCGCATCACCCGCTAACTGCTGGATGCCAGCCAATCCATCATCGGCCGCGTTAAATCCGGCCTTGATCATTCGAAGTGCGATTGGCGACAACGTGAGGATCTGGCGGCACCAGGCAATTGTTTCTCGCTCCAATGCTTCGAGGGGCACGACGGTATTGACCAGCCCCCACTCGAGTGCCGTTGCCGCGTCGTACTGGCGACAAAGGAACCAGACTTCCTTGGCCCGCTTGGCGCCAATCGTTCGAGCGAGCAGCGACGATCCATAACCGCCATCAAAGGAGCCGACTCGCGGACCGGTCTGTCCGAAGCGGGCGTTGTCCGCGGCCAGGGAAAGATCGCACACGAGATGCAAGATATGACCGCCGCCGATGGCGTAACCAGCAATCGACGCGATGACGGGCTTGGGCAGTCGGCGAATCTGTATCTGCAGATCCAGCACATTCAAGCGGCCCACACCCTGACGAGCCACGTCATCGTCGCCCATATACCCGTCGTCGCCTCGGATGCTCTGATCGCCTCCCGAACAAAACGCGTCCGGACCAGCCCCCGTCAAGATGATGGCCCCAACCGTGATGTCATCTCGGGCGTGTTCGAATGCGCTCGCGAGTTCGAACAGTGTCTGGGGGCGGAACGCGTTGCGCTTCTCTGGCCGATTGATGGTAATCCGAGCAATGCCCTCACCGACCTCGTAGATGATGTCGTTGTACTCATACGGAAGTTGCCACTGCGGCAGCGGCGTCGATCGAAAATCGTCGAGGGGATCGTGGGGTGAACCGTGGATAGCAGTCTTTGGCATACGTTCAACGCTACCCTCGGAGCCGAACTCGTGGACTCTGAATACGAAAAACGACAGCAACGTACTCATAAGTGCTTCACCAGTCTGAGCGATCTCTCAAATGAATACTCGCTACGCGACGACGTGAGAAGTAACGAGGCGAGCAGCGCGGGGCCTAACCTCACGAGATGCGACCTTTGCTTGCCCTTGACTTTGGGCTCGGTCCCGAACTGGAATTGGCGATCCGGGACCGGGTCCTTCGTGGCGAAGCCTTCTGCGTGCTTGACCAACGACTCTCCGACCGTGGGCAGTACGCAGCGCTCGACGTGCTCGGTGCGACGGCCGTCATTGATGCACAGGGGCCGCACCCGCGAGAATCCGGTCGGGATGTCGAAGATGACATTGGTCTCGTCATGTTGACCTCGGGTTCGAGCTCGGACCCCAAGGCCGTGCAATTGACCTGGGAGGCCCTTCAGGCGAGTGCTGACATGACCCAAATGGCGCTGCGCGCCGACGGGGCGCCGGTCTGGTTCCCCTGTCTTCCGGCCAGCCACATCGGTGGCCTTGCCGTACTGCTTCGAGCGATTATGAGCGACGGGGCGCTGGTATGGGATGACGTCTCGCAAATCGAAAACGCGCCGACCCGCGGGGCAACGCACGTCGCGGTCGTGCGGGCACTCCTCGCCCGCCACGATCTGAGTGCCTACAACACAATCCTGCTCGGGGGGGCACGCCCGCCCACGCAGATGGACGCGAACGTCGTCACCACGTGGGGAATGACCGAGACTGGTTCCGGTATTGTCTACAACGGTTACGCGCTGGCGGGCGTCGATGTGGCCCAGGCCGAAGGTGAACTCATCGTTCGCTCCCCTACGCTCTTTTCCTCATACCGAAACAGCGCGCGACCCCGCGTCACCGGACCCGACGGTATGAGCAACTGGTTTCCAACGGGTGACGCAGGCAGCGTCGATAATGGTCGGGTCAGCGTGCGCGGACGGTTGGGATTCGTCATCAACACGGGCGGCGAGAAGCTCTGGCCGGAGGACCTTGAGACCGCAATCGCCACCATTGCCGGCGTTCACGATGTCGCCGTGACGAGTGTCGACGATCCGGAATGGGGTCAACGAGTCGTCGCGCTCGTTGTTCGAGACGGCCGTGACCTCGATGACGCAATCTCTGCTACCGCGACAGAGCGCATCGGACCATGGGCCAAGCCCAAGGAGGTCCGCTACGTCGCCGCCATTCCACGAACCAACAATGGAAAGATCAAACGTAGCGAGCTCACTCACCTCTTGTGAGACCGCGAGCCCCGATTTCCGCTAGTCAATCGACACGCGGCGTCGCAGCGCCTGCGCCTAGGCGAACGTGCGGTCCACGCGTGACGTCAACCTTGCATCCCGGTCATGGCCTGGCTCGCTCTAGGGAGCATGGGTCCTGAAGTATCGACGCAAAAGCCAACTCCGCCGCACCAACGAGAAGGTGCTGGGAGCGTAGTTGCGCACGCACCACGCGCACGTCAGCACTCAGCTGGCGGAATGAATTCGCCGCCACGCGTTCGGCCAACTGCGTTGGATCGGCCTCCAGCAGCCCCCCAAGAAATCCGGCGAGCACGACGATCTCGGGATTAAACACACTTATGAAGTTCGAAATCGCGATGGCGAGCACGTCGAGCTGACGGTTGACCTCGCGCCACAGACGTTTATCGGTTGATGCCTCGATGACGTGGCCCAGGTCATCGGGGTCGATGCTATCGAGACCCAAGATAGTAAGAAATCGTGAAAGGCTCACCTCGGTTTCGAGGCAGCCATGGCGTCCGCAATAGCACGGCAGACCCCCCGGCGTGACGGAGGTGTGGCCAAGTTCTGCACCGAATCCATGAGCACCGCTCAATGGATGTCCATTCACTATTACGCCGCCGCCAATACCGCTCCTGCTGCCATTGAGGTAGATCACGTCACCCATGCCAATCGCAGTGCCGTAGAGGCGCTCGGCGATCGTGCCAAGGTTTGCGTCATTGGCCGCGAACGCTGGATAGCCGAAAGTTTCATGCATGAGTTGGGCGACGGGTTCGTCTTTCCAGTCCAAGTGGGGTGCGAACTCGACCACGCCGAGATCAACGCGGACTATGCCCGGCACCGCGATCCCGACCGCGACGATCCGGAGTTCGTCACGCATTTCTGAAAACGAACTGTTAAGGATCTCGGAAACTATCGAAATCATCTCCTTGACTGTCGGAACGTCTGAAGTTGGATATCGGACTTGACCTTGAATCTTGCCTCCTAGGCCCACCAGACCCAGGGTGATCGCGTCCAAATCAGGATTGACGCATATGGCGACGATGTCATCATTGGCGTGGACGACCGGACTGGGTCGGCCCACGACCCCGGTGTCACGAGGTTCGGACTCTCTTACGAGTTCAAGGTATTCCAGTTCGGCGACGAGCCGCGCGACCGTTGATCGATTCAGGCCCGAGCGCCGAGTCAGTTCGGCACGCGTATGCGGACCGCCTTCATGGACGAGTGAAAGGACGTCGACGAGGTTTCGTCGGCGCATCTGGTCGCCCACGTTCGCGCTCGCACCGGCCGTTTGATCTGAGGACCATTCCCCTTGCAAAATAATCGTTCCCCGTCAAATAGAAGTGACCGTCTACCTCTTACATGCCCACCACGAAAAACACTCTCAATCGTCCAGACCATGAAAACCGAATCAATAACGCCTCAAATCAATACCCGCCCCAGAACTTACAGATCGTGACGAACATCGAGGTGCAGCTCAGCGGGGCTCGCTGTGCAATCTCTCGTGATTGTATGCGCTTCGCACTCTCAACGCTGGTCCACGCTTCAGCGAGGCCGTGTAGCGTCACCGAGTGTCTTGAATCTCCGTATACTTCGCCCGAATTGAGCGTTTGTGTCGGCGCTTTGGCTGCCACCGGACACTAGACATGGGTGGGCGACGCCCTGTCAGTCCTTCTAAATCCAGCCGCCACCGCGATTGTTCGGATGGACGACGAACACGAGCACGACGGGAAGAATCGCTGTTAAGTGCGTGCAAGTTTGGTCGCTCGGGCGGACTCAACATGACACGAGGTCGAGGCGTTCGATTGGCCGGTTTGTTTTCAACGCGACGACCTTCACTTCGATCGTCGATATTAACTACTCAACGTTTGCATACGAATCGGGCTAGATCCAACGTTCTGGAACCGGCACTTCTCGTGAAATTGACGCGCACCACTCGACTTCGCATTACGAGGCCCCTCGACAATTTGCCGGGACAAAATAACCTCACAGATGATATGTTGAACTCAACAACTAATTCATTTCACCACTACCAAGATGGTCAACGAGGAGTCACAATGACAAACAAGCCCACCGCTAACGACCGATTCTCTTTCGGACTTTGGACCATTGGCTACAACGGCATCGACACGTTTGGTAGGCCCACCCGGGCCCCGATGGACGTCATGCACGTCTTGGAAAAACTCGCCGAGGTTGGAGCCTACGGACTCTCCTTTCATGACGACGACCTTTTTGCCTTCGGATCTACAGATGCCGAACGCCAGACGCAGATCGACCGACTTACGAAGGGCCTCTCGGACACGGGGCTCATCGTGCCCATGGTGACCACGAACCTGTTTTCGGCTCCCGTGTTCAAGGACGGAGGATTCACGTCAAACGACCGTTCCGTTCGTCGCTATGCGATTCGTAAAGTGTTGCGACAGCTCGAACTTGGTGTCGAGCTCGGTGCCAAGACCTTCGTCATGTGGGGCGGTCGCGAGGGCGCAGAATACGACTCGGCCAAGAACGTGCGTGTGGCCCTCGAGCGTTACCGCGAGGCGGTCAATTTCTTGGGAGACTACGTGCTTTCCCAGGGATGGGATATCCGTTTCGCCATCGAGCCCAAGCCAAACGAGCCGCGCGGTGACATCCTCTTGCCAACGGTCGGCCACGCCCTAGCCTTCATCAGTTCGCTAGAGCACCCTGAACTCGTGGGACTCAACCCTGAGGTGGGTCACGAACAAATGGCGGGCCTTAACTACGCGGCCGGCGTCGCGCAGGCGCTCTATCACGGCAAGCTGTTTCACATTGACCTGAACGGACAGCGAGGCATCAAATACGACCAGGATCTGGTCTTCGGCCACGGTGACTTGTACAATGCCTTCGCGCTCGTTGACCTTCTCGAGAACGGTGGGCCAAACGGCACTCAGGCCTACGAGGGACCGCGCCACTTCGACTACAAGCCCAGCCGCACGGAAGACGAGAGCGGCGTATGGGACTCAGCCAAGGCCAATATGACGAATTACCTACTGCTCAAAGAGCGCGCTGCCGCCTTTCGCGCCGACCCCGAGGTGCAAAAAGCGCTCGGCGCCGCGAAGGTCTTCGAGATCGAAGAGCCGACATTGAACCAGGGTGAGACGATCGATTCACTCAAAGCCGATCGCTCAGCATGGGACGACTTCGACACTGAGGCGTATTTCGACGGTCTCGGTTTCGGCTTTGTGCGACTTCAGCAACTCGCAACCGAGCACCTGCTCGGCGCGAGATGACCCGTTTGCCTTGACGTCGGTTACAACAACACCTCGATGAGGGCTCAAGTAGTCGTCGTTTGAGGCGTCAGATGGGCAAGCTGGCACCTGCGAAATAAGCTCCTCACAAGCTGGCGGCGACGTGGCCTCTTCATCACGAACGGTAAATGTGAAACCCTTGCGGTCGGCGGTCAACTCACCTAGGAGCCCGGCATGCCCAGACGGGCTGCGACTCCTACGAGGAGCTCGTGACGACTGGCCCCTATTCGAGAAATTTTCTGGTTAGCCCCGCACCGGAGACGCCCGGCGCGAAATGGCCTCGACGCTCACCGCCGCCAGCAATACCAGGCCAATGACGATGTCCTGTGTCGCCGCATCCAAGCCTATGAGGCCCATGCCATTGTAAATGATTGCAATTATCATTCCGCCGATAAGCGCGTGAATCATCTTGCCTCGACCACCGAACAGACTCACCCCGCCAATAACGGCGGCGGCCACGGCGAGAAGTACTAGCTGACCTCCATCAACGGCCGCCGAGCTTCCTCCGAGTCGAGACGTATAGAGAATGCCAGCGGCACCAGCGGTCAGTCCAGTGAGTGCGAACGCCACCATGCGATTCAACCCGAGCCTCACACCGGCGCGGCGCGCAGCTTCCGCGTTTGCGCCAATGGCGTAGGTGTACCTCCCGAAACGGGTTCGAGCCAGCAAGAACTGCCAAAGGATGAGGAAGAAGAGGACAATCGGCACGCAAAACGGGATGCCCGACAGGGGGACGATGACGCCGCGGTTGGCATTGCACACCAGCACCAGCGTCAGTCCAGCGACGGCGACGCCGAGCACCTTGACCAAGGTGACCGCGAAGGGGACGCCTTCAGAGCGACTGCGCCTCCGTCGGGCATCTCGCGAAATCGTCACCACCGCAAAGATGCCCACGCACGCGAGAATGACAATCCACCCCGCCGTCCGGCTCAGATTGCCATTTACAAGGTCCAGCAACGGTCCATTGAGGATCGAGACGCTGCCCTGATAGTTATCAAAATTGACGATCTTCAAGAGCACGCCCTGTAGACCGAGAAGGAATGCCAGGGACACGATGAACGAAGGAATACGCAATCGGATGACCAACGCACCGACGAGTGCACCGATCCCGGTTGATGCAGCCAGTCCGCAGAGTATCGCGACCCACCAGGGGAAGCGGTGATAACTGCCAACCATCACGGCCATAACCGCTCCCGCGATCGCGCCGTTGTAGCCGGCCGAAAGGTCGATTTCACCAAGCAACAACACCCAGATCTCAGCAAAACCAAAAAGAATGAGATACGACGCTTGAGTCAGGAGATTCGTAAGGTTGCCCACCGACAAGAACAGTGAATTCTTCGTCTGGAAAAAGATGACCAACGCAACGAGACCCAACATAATTGGAATGAGTCCGCTCTGGCCCGAACGAACCTTTCGCATCGCGTCATGGACGTACGAACCTAACGATCCACCAAACGTCCCGTTTTCATTGGGTATCGCCGAGTCATCCTCAATCACGTTGGCATGATCAACTTGATTCGTACCGGCACCCACTACTTGTGGATCGTCAAGCGACCCACTTTCTTCATTTGGCACTGTAGGTCTCCTGCGCGTTTCCAGATTGGTCTCGCGACGGGTTTGAATTGGCTCCGACGAATTTACCCGTCGTAATGATCTCCACCGCAGACTGCGGGGTGTATTGGGAAATTGGACCACTATGGACGAGTCGGCCCAGGTGCATAATGGCCAACCGGTCGGCGACCGAGAACACGTCATTGAGGTTGTGCGAAATTACCAGCACCGCAATCCCCCGCTCGGCCAAACGTCGAATGAGGGCCAGAACCTGCGCGGTTTGCGAGACGCCGAGCGCCGCCGTTGGCTCATCCAAAATAACGAGTTTCGCATCTCGCATCACTGCTCGAGCGACAGCCACCGACTGGCGTTGACCACCAGACAGGGACTCGACCAAACTTCTGACCGACTTAACTGTCGTCACTGACAAGCCGTTCAATGTGACTTTTGCGGCCGTCTCCATCGTATTTTCATCGAGCAATCCATGACGCATGGACTCGTGGCCCAAGAACATGTTGCTGACGATATCCAGGTTGTCACAGAGGGCAAGATCCTGATACACCGTCGCAATCCCCAACTCGTCGGCTTCTCGGGGAGTCCGTATGTTGACCGGCTCACCGTCCCAGAAGATTTGCCCGGCCCCCGGGCTCCAGATACCCGCTACGGTCTTAATGAGCGTAGTTTTACCGGCGCCGTTGTCACCAATAAGCGCGGTCACCAAACCGGCAGGAACATCGAGATCGACTTCGTATAAAGCCTGCACCGCTCCAAAATTCTTGGAGATGCCGCGCAAGCTCAGCAGCGGATGGTCACCATTTTTTGACGCGACATCAACACTGCCTTCCGTTGCCACTTTCGTGGCAACGGAAGGCAGTGCGTGGGAGGAATGCTCCATTCTTCTTCTTGCTTAAACGTTCGATTGTTGATTCTTAGTGAATTCCAAACGTTGTGCAGTCAGCTTGCAGCGCTGTGGTGGTGCAGATCTGCGAAGCAGGAACAAACTTGTCAGCAACCACGGTCTTTTCAATGGTGCTAGCAGTGACCCAGTATGGGGACAAGAGGACCGAAGGTACCTTCTTTCCGGTCGTTGAGTCCAACGTGGTGCCATTGTCCAGGGACTTGGGAACCTTAAGTCCAGCACGTGCGTACATTGCAAGCGCCACTGCGGCCTGAGCCTCGAGCGGAACTGGCTTGTAGACGGTGCCGCACTGGTATCCAGCAATGATGTTCTGGAGGCCCGTAGCGGTTGCGTCCTGACCCGTGATCGGGAACGTGTCAGGCTTTACACCCTGTGTCTGTAAGTAAGTGATGATCGGCGCAGCATTCTCGTCGTTCGGGCTCAACAGCGCATTGGTCGTGGGGTTAGCGGTGAAGGCCTGCTGGAACTCAGTCAAAGCCGTTGGCGGATCCCAGGTTCCTGCGAGGGTTGCTTCCTTCGTGTAGGTCCCGGCAGTAAACAGCGGGTTCAGGACCGCGTCGTATCCATCGGCAAACAACGTTGCGTTGTTGTCCGTCGGCGATCCAACTCCCACGATGACCTTGGGTGAGGTAACGTTCCAGGCCTTAATGCAAGAAACGAGACCATTGCCCAAGAGGGTACCGACGGTTACGTTGTTAAAGCTCACGTAGTACTTGTCGGAGCCACCAAGAACAAGGCGGTCATAGTCAATTACTTTGACACCGGACTTGGCGGCGTTCTTCTCAATGGTCGCACCAGTGGCTGAGTCAAGGGCACAGTAGATAATGACCTTGTCGCCCTTGAGGATCGCTGCCTGCGCCATGCTGATGGCGGTTGCGTCGCTCCCCTGGGAGTTCTCAATCGTAATCTGGCTTGCCTTCATACCGGCCAATAGCAAGGCCCTCTTGATGTCTGGCGCGTCAAAGTCGACCCAGCGGTTTGACGACACTTCGTCAGGCAGAATGACGGCAACGCCACCCTTACCCTTAGCCGTAATCGCTTTGAGCAACTTCATCGCCGAGTACGAACTGTTAATCGACGAAGCCGAAATAACTTTGGTCGCGCCCGATGCCGACGACGCAGCACCCACAGCCACGCCCATAGTGCTCATCAGCACCACGGCGATTGCAGATGTCGCAATACGTCTCATTTTATTCGAAATCATTTTTCCCCCCAACTCTTTTCGAGAATCTCTCGACGTGCAACATATCATAAAATTCACGGCTCTTGAACAGTTCCCGCGAGTCGTTACCAACCTTCGAGACTCCAACACTCCGCGCTTGTCAACTTATCAGCCAACCCGCGAAGAAAGGTATCACCTCGAAGGTACATCGTCAGCGCTCGACCACCCGCGCGCGAGGCCGCGCTCCGCCACGAACTCGGTGGCAATCGAAATTTTGCTTCTGGTTAATCGCCGTCTCTATTCAGGCGACATCGAAGGGCAATCGAATAGGACTGTAGTTTGCGGTATCGCTCGACGCAACTTCTGCGTTCCTCGACATTGGGCTAGTGAGTCGAAGGAAAACTTCGGTCACAATCGAGTCCGTCCACATGAGTGGTAACTTGCGCCGTAATGCACCGACATCGCGCCAGACGAGAAGCGGCACGCACGTAAATCATTGATCTTTTCAGGTTCATTACAATCTTGTTAAATACGCATTTTGAGACGCGTCGATTTTCTTTCGCACGATCTGGAGCTTCTCGGTCAGGCCAATGACACGCCGTGCGGGAGCCTCACTTCGCTTCAGAGAACCTCAAGACCTTCTCCATCGTTTCCATTATCGACACCGATTCATCTAGCGGCATACCTGGACTCTCCAATTCACCCGATCGCAGGCATCGCGCCACTTCAGCAGCCTGAAAATGAAGAACTCTCCCCTGCGTCGAGAATTCGAACGTCTCTGAGGTTCCGTTACGGAGTTTAAGTTCAAAACTCGAAGGTGAATAAAAGGCGCCGGCGATCTCTATTCGAGCCTCGGTGCCAACGATGCTGGCCCGCGTCTCGCTTCGCGCCAACGACGTGCACGTCAAGATGGCCTGAGCGCCACTCTCATAGCCGAACAACATGGACGTGATCCCGTCGACGCCAGTGAAGGCCGACGTCACCACAGCCGTCACGCTCTTGGGCGTACCCAAGACCATGGAGGCGAACGAAACTGGATAGACACCTAAATCAAGTAACGCTCCCCCGCCCAGCGCCGGCGCGTAGAGCCGAAAATCTGGATCCTTCTCGAACCACTGACCGTGGTCAGCCTCCACGGTGAGGACGTCGCCAAGTGCTCCCTCATTAAGTAGCCGCCGCAGCGCTATCACGTGAGGCAAGAAGCGGGTCCACATGGCTTCCATGAGGAACAGACTCTTCGCGCGAGCAACCGCCACCAAGTCGCGCGCTTCTTCGGCGGTCATCGTGAAGGCCTTTTCTACGAGCACCGGCTTGTCGTGTTCCAGGGCGAGCAACGCATTTTCATGGTGCATTGGATGTGGCGTTGCAACGTAGACAACATCCACCGCGGGGTCCTCGACAACCGCCTGGTAGGAGCCGTAACGTTTCGCCACGCCGAATTCAGCGCCGAATGCATCGGCGGACTCTTGAGATCGGGACCCCACCGCCTCAACGAGTGCGTCAACGTACTCAAGATCTCGCGCGAATCTACGTGCGATGCCCCCTGTTCCGATGATCCCCCAGCGAAGAGGCGTCGTCATGATCACTCCCATTCATCTTCTTGTCGAATCTTCAACATTTGGAGATTCTCTGACCTATGGCCAGCACGAACTAGAGCGTAATCTTAGGAATGATGATTCGCACCTTCAGCGCTCCCGGGCGACGCGTCCGGCGCTGAGACGTACCCGTGGCTCAGCTACTTGTCGAGCGCCACACAGAGCGATTGACACTTCGACCATTTCGAGAGGACGACGTTGATGACCTCTGTCTCCTCTACGGGCGCGACGACGTTACCCGTTACCTGTACTGGGGCCCTCGGGACCGAAAGGCCACCGGGGAGGCACTACAACGTAATTTGCAGCGCCCCCAGGAGATCATTGACGACAACGTATTGCCAGTGGCCGTGGTGCACTCGACGTCCGGTCGCGTCATTGGGGATTTTATGCTGCGCTGGCTGCGCAATGATCATTTGCAGGGCGAAATCGGAGGGTCCCTGCACCCCGACTTTCACGGCCAAGGTCTGGCGGTCGAGGTGTACCGTGAACTGCTCGACCTTGGCTTCACGCAGTATTCGCTGCACCGAATCATCGGTCGCTGCGACGGACGAAACAGATCATCTATTCGGTCCCTCGAAAAGGTAGGACTACATCTCGAAGCGCACTTCGTAGAGAACGAATACGTCAAGGGAGAATGGACCGACGAAGTCGTGATGGCAATCAGGAAGACTCAGTGGGAGCAGATAACCCAAGGTCATTAGAACCTTCGTCTTCTTGATCACGCCGGTCATTGCCGGCCCTAACATCTTCAGGTGAACCGTCTCGCCAGCACCAACTCCGCCTACTTGCGCCAACACGCCACCAACCCCGTGGATTGGTGGCCCTGGGGCGCGGAGGCACTCGAGCAGGCAGTGAAACTAGACCGCCCGATCTTTCTTTCAATTGGCTATGCGGCGTGCCACTGGTGTCACGTAATGGCCCACGAGTCCTTCGAAGACCCCTCCACCGCCGAGTTGCTTAACAACAATTTCATTCCCATCAAGGTTGACCGCGAAGAGCGCCCCGATATTGACGCTGTCTACATGGCGGCGACGCAATTGCTCAACGGGAATGGCGGATGGCCCATGTCGGTATTTCTGCTGCCCGACACCCGGCCATTCATGGCGGGTACCTACTATCCGCCCGTCGACCGCTACGGCCAGGTCAGCTTTGGCCGTCTATTGCGTGCCATGAGCGAGGCGTGGACAACGCAACGCGAAGCGGTCGAGGACCAAGCCCGTGCACTCCAACAAGCGGTCAACCGCGAAATCTCCTTCGTCGACCACCTCGCACCACGCGAAGAGTCCATCGACCTTGTCGCCGTACGGACATCGCTACGCCACGAGCTAATAGGACGCGTTGACGCCGACGGTGGTTTTGGCGGCGCACCAAAATTTCCACGACCCAGTTTCGTCAGAGCATTGCTCGAATTTGACGACGGACCATCCGTTGAGGCCGTAACGCGAACCTTGGATGCGATGTCTCGTCGTGGTCTCTACGACCATCTTTGCGGTGGCTTCGCGCGTTACAGCGTGGATGATGAGTGGCACGTGCCGCACTTCGAAAAAATGCTCAGTGACCAGGCGCTGCTCGCCCGGGTATACCTTCAGTCGTCGCGAAGGTTCCCCAACCATCCCGAGTGGCGCGACGTCGCCCTGGACACCCTTGACTTCGTGTCAAAGTACCTTCGCGTCCAAGATGGCTTTGCCTCATCGCTTGACGCTGACGCCGGCGGCGTGGAGGGATCGCACGTCACCTGGAGCGTCGAAGAGGTCTCCCAGGCGCTCTTCGACGCCGGCCAGCTCGACCAGAGGGATCGAGCGCTGCACCGCTGGCGAATCGTGTCGCCCGGTGAATTCGAAGGGCGATCGATTCCGCGCCTCGCCTCCGATGAACCGTTCCTCTGTCCCGACGACCTTCTCGCGACACGTGACGCGCTCCGTGGCGCACGCGCCTTGCGTGCGCCACCAACGAGAGACGAAAAGGTGATCCTCGAATGGAACGCGATGTTCGCCTCGGCGTGCCTGATGACCAACGACCCGCACTACGTGGGCCTGGCGTGCGAATTGCTGACGTCGTTGCCCGACTCGCACCGGTCGGGTTCGGTCTGGTGGCGAACCGAACAACAGCAATCTCACGCCAGCGCTGCCGATATCGCGTGGTTATGCGACGCATCGATAGATGCCTTCGAAGCAACTGGTGACGGGTCGTGGCTCGAACGTGCCAACGACCTGGCACAGTACCTCACGGAACACTATTGGGACGGCGCCGTGCCAACGTCGCGAGATCCTGATGCCGGCGCCGGTCTCTTTTCGCAGAGCGACCTCGTCAGGGATTTGCCGTCACGTCCCAAAGAAATCCTTGACGGCGCGACACCATCGAGTCACGCAGTCGCATGCCGCGCACTCGCGCGACTCGGACTCTGTCTCGCTGACGAGAACGCGCTATGTGTTGCCCGACGCCTCGTGGCGCTTGGTGCGTCGTTGCTCGCGACACAACCCAGCGCGGCTCCAGATCTCGTCGAAGCTAGTGGTTTGGCCCTCGACGGAGTGGAAATCGTGATCCCCGGCGTCGAAAACGAACTTAGTCAGCACGTACGATGGAACTTCATGGCTCGAACTGTTCTCATCACCGGCGAGGGCTCCCCACTGCTCAAGGACCGCGAATCAGGAGTGGCCTACGTCTGTCGCGGCGGCGTGTGCCAATTGCCGGTACGAACGCCCCACGATCTCGACGAACTTATGCGAGAACAGTCGCACTGATGGCACTGTTCAACCGCGACCCCACGATTCGCGTCATCAAACGTCTTGTTCAGCAGATGCCGCAACGAACCGACGTTGATCTGACGCCCGGGTCGACGGTCTACGGTCTCGTGCTGGGTTCGACGAACGAATCAACGACGGTCGTGGACCTCGCGTCCCAAGCAATCGTCCGCTGGCGGATTCCGTGGCCCGACGACTTTGCCACGGACCTGGCGGTCTTTGACGTCGTCGAGGGCCAACTGGCCCTCGACATCGAACGAAATGACCTTGCCCAACCCGAGGCCGTCACGCTGTCAGACCTACCTCGCCGACTTGGTTCGTACCGCGGACGTCGCGTTCGCCATTGGCTCGAAAAGATTGCCAGCCCCGCTGACGGGCATCTATTCGGCTTCCGCGGTCCCAGTGCGCCCTACTGGGAGTTCCGCGGCGAACGACCGAGCGTGGCACTCATCGCTGCCGATAGTGGCCCCCAACTGCTTCGACGAAGCGACGACGGTTCGACGTGGGTTCGATTTGGTTGGTACGGCGACGACGTGTGGCTACTGTGCGAAGACCGACACGCCATTCGCGCCATGGAGACAGCCCGCCAGTTTTCCCTGGCCGGTAAAGAACTATCGACGTCACTGGGGTTTCGCCCGACGTATGTGCTCACGACGTTGTCCAAATCAATCGACGGGCACTGTTATAAGAGCTGTACGGGACTGCTGCCCCGGGGTTGAGTTATTTGGGCAGTTTGCCCGAGGACAGCGACTCGGCCATCGCCCAGCCAAAGACCACCAGGCGCTGACCCTTTTCGGGTTTGACGCCCGCGAAGTGAACATCGGACCCCTCGGGAATGACGCCCTTGGCCGCCACGTAGTCGAGCCCGCCAACCGGGCCGGGCGACACGGTCATGACAAAGGTCTTATCGTCGATTGATTTTTCGGACCCGAATCGCTTCGCGAGGCGACGGCCCCATGCCCGGTCCTCACCCGTCGGCTTGTAGCCGAGGCGCGGCACCACATCGTCCAGACCGGCAAAGGCGCGGAAACCGTCGGGCGTGGTGAGTCGTGATCCCAACAGCACGTCCTCGTCGGGAAAGGCCAGCAGGGCGCGACGGAACTGGTCGTGCAAGATTGTCTTGAGCGTCTGATCGGACTTGGCGTTGCGATCCACCAACAGCAAACCCACGAGCAACGACGGCGTTCCGCCGATGCGCTCCAGGGTGCAAAAGGAGTAGCCGCGTAGTTTGTTGCCTTCGCGAACTTGCGTTACGAGTACCCAGTCCTCGCGTTGCTTAGAGAGGAAGCCAATATCGAAATTTGGTTCGCGGTCGACGCACAGGTCGGCCATCTCGGCCAGCTCGACATCGCTGAGGGCGGTGGTGTCCTTCGTTGTGACGGTCATTGTCATAGAGAGCCATTCTACGGGAGTTCACCACCCCGAAAAACGTTTGCTACCCCTTTATGACGTTTCGACCGAATTCCGAGCGCAAGTCCCCCACCACGCCGGAAATATTCACGTTAAATTCTGGACCCAATTTGTAAGCTTTCCCCGCCTCACCCGTTTCGACAATCACCGGTGATTTGCCAGGATGGTGCGACAATATGTCGCGCAACGTGCCAATCGATGTGGCCGTCAAGTCCTCCGGTCGCAGGGCCAAACGTAGTTCGCCGTCGCCGCGTTCAATTTTTAACAAAGTGACTTTCATCGCACTAAAACGCAGCTCCTCTTCACGCGCGTCGAGTCGGCCCTCAATAAGTACAACATTGTCCTTGGTGAGAAATCCGCTGCACTCTTCG
Organism: Acidimicrobiales bacterium; assembly: GCA_049519675.1. Lineage (GTDB taxonomy): Bacteria > Actinomycetota > Acidimicrobiia > Acidimicrobiales > RAAP-2 > RAAP-2. The sequence goes on from JBEKQN010000019.1 coordinate 22,660, forward strand.
AACTTTCGCGCGGAGAAATTGATCTCCATTGACCCTCCGAGGTCTTCGAGCACCACCCGTGCGTACTGCTGACCGGCTTTGGTGGTGCGCAGTTGGACCTCGGCGAGGATGCCACCGACCGTGATCACCTTGCCCGCCTTGGCCAGGTCCTCGCCCCGTTCTCTAATTGAAATAACCGAGCCGTCGGTCTTGGCCGCGAGCAGGCTTTCGATCTCGTAGAGCGGGTGATCCGAAATATACGTGCCCAGCATTTCGCGTTCGAAGTCCAGTTTTACCGACTTGTCGAACTCGAGGTCGCTGAGCGCGATCTCGGTGCCCTCCCAATCATCCGCCCGACCGTCATTATCAAGCGCGGCGAAGAGAGTCGAAATGCCGAAGGAGAGGTCTTTGCGCCGACTGAGCGTGACGTCGATGATTTCGTCAACGCGCAACAAGAAAGCGAGGCGCGGCACGCCCAACGAGTCGAATGCGCCGGCCTTGATGAGTGATTCCATGGAACGTCGATTGAGCACCATGGGATCAACGCGACGCACGAAGTCGTAGATCGACTCGTAGCGACCATTTGCTTCGCGCTCGCTCACAATCTTGTCCACCAAGGCTTCGCCGACGTTGCGCACGGCCGCCATACCGAACAGTATGGTCATGTCCTTCATGAGGCTGGGCGCGTATTCCGCGAACGACTCGTTGACGTCGGGTACGCCGACCTTGATGCCCATCTGGCGCGCTTCGTTCAGATAGACCGACGACTTGTCCTTGTCGTCGCGGAATGAAGTCAACAGCGCCGCCATGTACTCGACCGGGTAGTTGGCCTTCAGCCAGGCGTTCTGATAGGCAATGAGTCCGTAGCCGTACGCGTGGCTCTTGTTAAAGGCGTAGTCGGCGAACGGCTCAATCTTGTTAAAGATGCTCTCACCGAGTTCACGTCCGTAGCCCTCGCGTTCAGCGCCGTCCACAAATTTCTTGCGCTGAGCCTGAATCATCTCGCGGATCTTCTTCGAGCACG
>JBEKQN010000020.1:0-23115 GCA_049519675.1 Acidimicrobiales bacterium
GGAGGCCAAGTTCGAATTGGTCGCTGCCATCACATCACCAAGTCCCGGAGCGATTAGTTCCGGAAACTATCACGGCGATCATTTTGGCAAGGCGTTCGCCATATCGCTGCCCGGAGGAGACGCCGCGCACTCGTCATGTTTTGCCTTCGGTCTGGAGAGAATCACCCTCGCACTTCTCCATCGTCATGGCTTGGACATAGCGGCCTGGCCCTCGCAGGTACGATCCAGTCTCCACCTCCTTGACTAAGTGCCAGAGGTTTCCTAAGTGACAAACGAACGAGCGACACCGGAGGTGTTCGAGGAAGCACGATGGTTCGGACCACCAGAAGGCCGGATCTTTGGATGGCTGATGTGGCCGGACGCCGAAACCGCTCGAGGCGGTGTGATCTTGGCGCAACCGCTCGGGCGCGAGGCGCGTGCGACACGTCGCGCAATGCGCAGTCTGGGGACTGAACTAGCGAAGAGAGGATTCGTCGCGTTGCGCTTGGACTACCCCGGAACTGGTGACTCGAGCGGTTCGCTAGACGAGTTGGACGTCCAACTCGAGTGGGTGGACGCCATTGGAGAAGCCGCCGAATACCTGCATTCATTCGGGCTGGCCGACGTGTCGGCAGTGGGGATGCGCCTCGGCGCCGTCATTGCAGGATCTGCGAACGCGAAAGGTCTCACGCTGTCGTCTCTCGTTCTCTGGGACCCGTGTGAGACAGGACGGAAATTTCTTCGAGAGGTCGGCGCGCTGGAGTCACTACGTCGATCTGACTTCGAGGCACCCGATGATGGTTCAGTCGTGACGTCCGAATGGGTCTTTGCGCCGACTTCTGTCGAGCAGATTCGTGGACTGAATCTTCTTGAAGTCGCTTCAGAAATTCACGCTGATCGACTTCTCATCATCACTCGTGACGATCGAGCGTTCCCGGAGGGACTCCGCCGACGTCTCGAAGGGCGATCGGCCGAATGGGAGGTAACGTCCGAGCAGGGTGCAATGTTGGACGTTGAGCCCCTTGGCGCGGTATTGGCGACAACAGCCATCATCCGAATTGCGAGCTGGATCGAAGCGAATGACGCCCAGGCCGCTCCCTTCAAGTTGGACGAGGCGGATGCCAGCGCCATCGTTTGCGGGCGCCGCGACGACCCGAGAGTCCAAGAGACGTTTGTCCGCTTGGGTCGGCGGCGCCTATTTGGAATCGTGACCGAGCCCGTTGGCGAATCCCGCGGTCCCGTGGTCGTGCTATTCAATGCGGCGAACGAGGAGCACATCGGCCCCTCACGATTGTGGGTGGAGCTTTCTCGAGGATGGTCGGCCAAGGGAATGCGTTGCCTGCGTTTCGATTTGACCGGTGTCGGCGATAGTCCGAACTTTCCCAGACCACCGGCGCGTCTGTGGTTTGAACAGGAATGGCTAGAGGACGTTGAAGATGTGGTGCGCGAGATGCAACCTCAGGACCCAACGAACGAGATCCTCGTTGGATTATGTTCTGGCGCATATCTCGCCGTCGAAGGAGCGGTGGCAATCGGTGCACAAGCAGCGTGCCTTCTTAACCCGCCCGTTGGAACCGATCTGCTCCACGCGGCGGCAACTCTTCGACAGTCGCGCTTTAGGTGGCACAGGCTTATGGCCCACCTATTAAGGGTTCTTCATCTCCAGAATCGCTGGGTCGGCGCGGGATCGTGGCAAGTACTGCGCATGTTCGTGCCGCGTCGTTACTCTAAGGATCTCATCGCATCCGCAGCCAAAGGTGGCACGACCTTATTCGTACTCTCAAGCGACGACGACCTCTCGCCGTATCCGCACGTACCGGTATTGCGTTCGATCGATCGACATCGAGTAGTCGCGCCCAGGAACTATCAGGTGGAATTTATTCCGGGCCTCGACCACAGCATGCACGCGAGAAAAGGTCGCGTTCTGGCAGCCGCTTCACTCGACGAATTTGTTCGCGATTGGTTTGTGGCGGTTACTCCGGGGAGCGAGTCCGAGGCACCGTAACAAATCATCAATGTGAGGGGACTTCAATGGCGTCGGGAACCACCCAGGGTCGCTGAGCCGAGTCGGCGTCACGGTTGGGTGTCGCGGCGGCCGAACCAGCAACGGTGAATGTCGAGCGCCAAGCCCGCGGTCCACACATAACGATGGGGCCACGAAACGTACCGTAGTGGAGTTGACTCCTTTGCCCTCGAGTGTCGGTCGCGGTGACGCCGTTCGATCTATGCAACAAGGTGGTGTACGCACCCGACACCGAAGTGATCGCCGCCGACTGATGGGTGGGTCGGATCTCTTATCAAAAAATTAAGTCAGACTTTTCGTTGAATTGTCACAGAAATTTCACACCGAACGCGGAGATTCAACCCCTAATGTAAACACGGGGCTGGTGCTGAACTACCCTGATCGCGTCAGAAGTTCACACTGGCAATCAGTTCACTCAAACAGAAAGTCGTACGGACTCCACCAAGTCGCTACAGGCGCTGTGTGGCGAGTTTGGTCCGCTTTGAAGGAAGGTAATGTGCGCAGACATCTCATCTTCGCGACGTTGGTGCTTGCGACTGTCGTGGGGACAATCAGCGTAAGTCTGATCACGGGTGCTACGACTGTTCCGAAGAAGACGCGCCCTAACGATTCTGCCGCGCTGCGGGTTTCGACTTTCAATCGTCTCTCCTCAGGCAGTCACACGATCGTATTGAACGTTGGCGGGTTGCAACGAACATTCATCGTCGAGGTACCTCCCCGCAAGCCTGTCGCTAACCGCGCGTTGGTACTTGTGTTTCATGGCGGCGATGACACGGCCGCTAACACTGTTCATGAGACCGATCTTCTTCAACAAGTCACGGCGCGCGGAGACCTGATCGTATTCCTGCAGGGTTACGAGAACACTTGGAACGAAGGTTCAGGAATGACGGCGGCGTCCCTGGCAAACGTTAATGACGTCGCGTTCACGGCTGCGGTGATAGCGCGCCTACGTCAACTGTTCTCATATGACCCCAAGCGAGTTGCCGCAGTCGGATTCTCAAATGGTGCAATCATGGTTGAAGACCTGGGCTGTCAACTGGCCGCGAGCATTTCTTTGATCGTCCCAGTCGAAGGACAAATGTCAACGGTGCAGAGTGCCTCATGTGCGCCCGCTCGAGCAGAGTCCGTCTACGAAATTCATGGCACCGCGGACTCCGTAATCCCCTACAACGGCGGATATTTTTTGACCACCATCGGAGAAGACACGGTGTTGAGCGCTCCTAATTCTGTGGCACGATGGGCGTCCCTCGATGGATGTTCGGCCGGACCAGCAACCTCTACGCCCAGCTCGGCGATTTCACTCTCCACATACTCGAAATGTCGAAACGGCGCCTTCGTCACACTGCGAACGATCACTGGCGGCAATCATGCTTGGACACCCAACATCGGAGAATTGGTTGTCCAGGAACTTGCACTGTTGCCAAAGTAAATTGAAGTTCTGAAGATCCCATTATCAACTCTGGCTCGATGAGGCGACTTCAACCTAATACGTGTTGTCAGTGATCGATGAACAAACTCGTTCTGTGCGTGGCAATGGTTGTGGACCCGTCAGTTTGATTGTCGTAGGCGCTTGATCGGTGCTGAGGTCCAGATCGTACGAACTTCGAGTCGTGACTGAAGGGGCATTATCGGTGCGTTAGACTCGCTTCGTCCAGCTCACTCCTCGCTCCGCACGTTGAGAACGTGAGTTCCATTCTCGTCGCCCGCTCCAACGACTTTCAATGAGAGTCCGATGAATTCACGCACCGTCGGTTCTCGCTTAGGTTTTGTTCCATGACAATCGCATCCGGGCTTGCACGTCTAGGCGGCTATCCATTTGAGGTCCGTTATAGCGAAGGGGCACTCGAACGCGCGCGAGCCGCGGCAGATATCGCCGCTGACGCCTACGCCTACTTCAGTCGCTTGTTCTCGGGAGTCGAACCCGACATCGCCGTCATCGTGGCGAGTCCGGCGGACTGGGAGAGCAGGCAGCCGTACGGCTTACCGTTCTTTAACGATGACGATGGTCAGATTCGTCGCGGCATCGTGGTGATGCCCGCCGGAAGCGGCGACTTCTGGATCGCGATGGGACAAGACCTCCTCGAGGCGTCGCCCCGCGACCATGCGAGATTGCTTGCGACGTACCCCGACGGCACAGGTGGATTGGATCTGCAACCATTCTTCGATCTCGTCACGATCCATGAGCTCGGCCACGCATTCGAAGTGCTGGGAGATCTCAGGCTTCCAACATTCTGGTTGGGCGAGATCTTCGCCAACTTGGCGCTCCACGCGTTCGTCGCAACGAAGCAACCGGAAAGTCTGAACACGCTCGAAGCGCTCTCCATCGTGGGGGCACGGAGTGCGCGCCTCGGCGCTCGAATGCGCGCCGAGGGTTACAGCACACTGGAGGATCTTGAAGCCCACTACACGGGTGGCGATGCCCCGATGGACCCGCTCAACTACGTCTGGTACCAGTATCGGTGGCAGCGTCTCGCGGCAACGATGTTCGGCGCCGACGGCGAGGACGGGCTGATCCGCTTTTGGAATTGCTTTCACGCTACCGACCCCCTCAACTACGACGAGGTCACGTCGACGTCGCTCGCGCTGCTGCTACGAACCGAGGTGAGCGAGACGCTGAGCCAAGCAATCCAAGATTGGCGATAAATCCAGTCGCGCCCAGTGCATCACGCGGTAGACGTGTTCATCAACGCCGTTTCGCTCGGAGGTGGGGCCAGTCGCCCGTCGCGCACTTTGTCCAGCGAGGCGCGAATATACGACTTGTTGAGCGTATGTAGTGAGAGGTGTGCGTTGGAGACGTCAAGGTTGGATGACACCTAAAGGGCACACTTTTGAGGAAAACTCCAGGCTTTCAATTCCGGTCCACCGCTGCGGCTGCCGCTTTGATTGCGGTCGTTAGCTTTTTCGCGTCACCAATGCCCGTCGCAATGGGCAGTTCAACGCTCAACGTGTGGAGCGTCGCGGCGCAGCCGTCACCGACGGGGAACTGGTATGCGGTCACCTACGGCGATGGTCAATGGGTCGCACTCGGTCATTCGCCAGACGTCGCCGTCTCACCCGACGGCGCAACGTGGACGGAATATCCCGCGCCGGCCGGTTCTTGGCAATCAGTGTCGTATGGGGATGGCCGCTTCGTGGCACTCACGTCAACAAATGCGAATCCCGAAGAAATCATCTCGACGAATGGGAACAGCTGGACTGCTGTCTCTGGCCCGGCCGGTCCATGGTCCGCCCTCACCTTCGGCGACGGACGATTCGCGGCGGTCGGTGCGAACGGGCAGATCGACACGTCGACGAACGGAACCCAGTGGACGCAGGTATGGCACCACGCCAACTATGACTTCACGTCGGTCGCCTACGGAAACGGTCACTTCGTGGCGACCGACTCAGCATTGGGCGCCGTGGCGATCTCCACGAGTGGCGTGAAATGGGGTCGACTCTTCCCTACTCCAAATTCGGATGCCAAATGGGGAGCCGTCGTCTATGGCGAGGGTCAATTCGTGGCGCTCGATGGTTCGAACTCGGGCGACATTGCGACGTCCCTCTCCGGAAACGTCTGGACCGTTCATCAATTCTTTCCCGCCCAGGAGATCGATGGCGCGACATTCGGTTGCGGCAGCTTCGTCGGCGTTGGTCAATCCACGACGTCATCCGGAAATTTCATTTCTTCAACGTCTGCAACGACGTGGACTACTACCGCGGTGCCGATTGACGCAACTTCAGATTGGACCGCCGTTAGCTACGGCGCTCATCGGTTCGTTGCCGTCGACGCCTCCGGCAACATCGCGTGGCTGGCCGCGTCCGCCGACTGCGCTGCGGCAATCCCCACGTCGCCCCAGCAGGTATCTGGGAACATCAAAAATGGCAAGGTCTGGACCTACATGCATCCGCCGTCCAGTCCCGGCGGTGCACCAGTTAACAGCTACCGCGTGAACATCTCCAACGGCACGGTCACTAAACAATGTTCCGCGCCGGTGTACTTTGAACCCAACTGCATCATCGCCGGGCTCCAAGACCACCACGTGTACTGGGTCACCGCAGAGTCACATAATCGCTTCGGTTACTCGGTGGCGACTGACCCGGAGTTCGTGATTCCGGTCGCATCATCGACTTTCAGCGCGGTCCCGTCGGAGCCAGTTGTCTCCGGGGGCGCGCCGTTAGTGGTGCAGGTCACGGGCGTACGCGCCAACAACGAGGGCATCTATCCCGGCTCCCCGATCACGGTGCACGTTGGTACAACGATTGCCAGTTGCCACTCGAATCCGTTCGGCGAATGCCTGCTCACCATCTCGAATCCGCCCATCGGGTCCGACTCCATCTACGCGACCTACGCCGGTTACGGGACTTCGTATCAGTCGGGGACGTCGCACGTGGTGGTCCAATCGTGACCCCGAGCTCTGGTTGCGAGGGGACGGTGCGCGAAAACATCAACCGCCCACGTGAGAATCAGTCACAATAATCCGCATCACTTGAAGGATCGGTGAAAAAACGTCCACGCGCCCGCCACCACGAAACCCAATGCCCCCAGCGGCACGATCGGAGCGAGAAGGGGAGCGTGAATCGCGAACAGTGCACCCAGTCCGGCACCGACAATGAGTGCCAAGAGGATGAGTCCCGGGCGGACCTGGATCGACGAGTTTTTCTTGGTGAAGGCAGCGACGAATTGGGTCAGCGTCCCGGTGAGATAGGTAGTCGAAAGCCCGCCCACGCCAAATCGCAATACCGCCGAACTCTGAATGCCCAACGCCGCCGCGTTGAGTCCGAGCAAGGCGTACGAGAAGTCCGGCGACGGCGTGCCGTGCACGATCTCCCAGCACACGGCAAAGACCGCGATGAAGATGAATTCGACGGCGAGCGCATTGACGATTGACCGCGGCCAAAGGTGGATCTCATGGTCGGGGGCGTGGCCGGCAATACGGGCCCCCAGAAAACTCCCAATGATGTACATGACAAACGCGACACCCGTGTGCAGTGCGATCGATCCGCTATGTTCGCTCGCCGCAATACCGAGAAACACCATGTTTCCGGTCATGACGCTCGTGAACACGCCTCCCAAGCGCAAGAGGCCGATGGCGTCGACGGAACCCGTAACGAGCGTGAGCGTTATGACCAGAGCGTCACGGCGTCGATCGAGAGTCCAGAATCCCTCGTCGGACCTCACTGTCAGATCTTCCATCACTGCTCTCTAGTGTCGACCCGCGCCGCCGCCGAGGAATGACTCGACGAACATGGGGTTGTTCTCAAGATCGCGTGGCGCACCGGACAGGACAACACGTCCACCTCCGAGCACGCACGTCCAGTCAGAGATGCGTAGCGCCGCTTTCGCCCGCTGCTCGACGAGCAGCACCGTCGAACCATGGTCGGCGAAGCCTCGAATGTACTCCTCGAGCAATTGCGTCGCGACCAAGGGCGCCAGGTTCGCCGTTGGTTCGTCGAGCACCAGCACCGATGGTGAGAGCATGAGGACCCGACCCATCGCAAGCATCTTTCGCTCGCCTCCCGAGAGTTTGCCGGCCTTCCTCGACATCATGGATTTAAGACGCGGAAAGAACTCCAGGACGGCTTCGATGCGTGTTGACACGTCATGACGCGCAAGAAGGTATCCGCCAATCTCGAGGTTCTCCTTCACCGAAAGCGGGGGGAAGACGTCGTCGATCTGGGGCACGTAGCCCACCCCGAGCATCGCAATACGCTCGGGCGCGAGGTTCGTGATATCGGTGTCGCCAACCTTCACGGTCCCGGCGAGCACCGGGACCACGCCCACGAGTGACTTGAGCAGGGTTGACTTGCCCGACCCGTTGGGGCCCACGATCGACACGACCTTGCCCGGCGTTGCCTCGACGTCGATCTCGTGCACGATGGCGCGTCCGTCGTAGCCGGCGGAGACCGCAGTGGCTATAAGGACTTGACCCGTGGTGGACAGTTCATCCGACAAGGTACGCCTCGACTACTTCCTTCTTGGCCCGCAGCTCGGACATCGTGCCCTGCGCGAGGACCTGTCCTTCGGCGAGCACGATCACGGGATCGCAGAATGCGTCCATGATTGCGAGCTCGTGTTCGACCATCACTATGGTCATGCCGCTCGCCACCAGGCGCGTGAGCTGGTCACCAATCTTGTGCGCGAGGTTTGGGTGCACGCCCGCCATGGGCTCGTCGAGCAGCAAGACGGTCGGCTGGGCCAGGAGGGCCCGCATAATCTCGACGAGACGACGCTGGCCTCCCGAGAGACCACCGGCGTAATTGTCGCCATACTGGGTGAGTCCAAAGCCCTCCAGCATCTCTTTCGCGCGTTCAATGTTCTCGGTGTCCTCGCGGCCCCAAAAACGCCGACCTCGCAACGCTCCCGAAAAAGAGTCGCCCGACTGTCGAGGTATGGCCGAGACGAGGTTCTCGAGCACCGTGAGTTTCTTGAACTCACTCGCCAGCTGGAACGTGCGCACCATGCCGATCCGAGCGCGCTCGTTAGAGGGCATCGAGGTGATATCGCGGCCCTCGTAAAAAATCTTTCCACTGGTCGGCGCCAGCGTGCCCGCGAGCATCGCGAGGGTCGTTGACTTGCCAGCGCCGTTGGGTCCGATGAGTCCCGTGAGTCGTGCCCGTTGGAATTCGATTGATACATCCGAGACCACCGTCACGCCGTGGAATGCGCGGGTCAGGCCTTCGGTCGAGAGGATAATCCCGTGATCGTTCGCGTTGCCCTCGAGCCGGAGTAATTGACGAAAGTCCAACTGTTCGAGATTGCCCAGGCTGATGAGCGCATCAGGGTCGCTACTGGAGGCGACCGCAGTGATGTGCGGTGTCGAACCGCTGAGGATTCGGCGACGTTCGGGGAGTATCCCGTCGGGGCGAAACCAGAGAAAGCCGATGATGAGCAAGCCAATCGCCACCCATTCGAGCGCCGGCACGAGCTCCGGATTCGACAGCGGCGGAATGAACCTGGTTATCTCTTCAAATCCGAGCGGGACGAGAAGCGCGCCCAGGATCGCGCCTTTGTGATTTCCGGCGCCCCCGACGATGATCGCGGCGAAGAGCACGATCGTCTCGGCGTACCCCCAGGCTCCCGGCGCCCAGAGATTGATGAAGCCTACGAGGACCGCCCCGCTGAGTCCGGCGATCATCCCGCCGAGAATCAACATCGACGTGCGCTGAAGACGTACGTTCTTGCCCAAGGAGTCAGCGACGATGTCGTTGTCACGCATGGCCCGCAGCGACCGGCCATACGGCGACTCGGTCACACGACGGACCAGGAAATATACGAGCACGCACATCACGGTCGCCACGCCGCCGTACGCGAACTGATAACCCAACCCCTGGGGGTTGAAGAATCCCTGGAAGGGAGCAGGCACGATTGAGATGCCGGCCGCACCGTTGAAGAGCGGCACGAAGTTGTTCACTAGCTGATTGAGCAGCACAGCCGAGACGAGCAGGCCGACGGCCGCGAAGTCGCCGCGCAAGCGCTTGCCCACTAAGAAGACAAACGGTAGCGCTAGCAGCCCGCCGAAAATCGCCGCCCCGATCCACGGCAGGGGCCACGCCAGGTGCCAACCGAGCACGTACTGCTGGAAACCGCCGTTGGATTTCTGCCACCGTCCCATCGAGAGAATCGCCGCGACGTAAGCCCCACCCGCTTGGAAGATAATGAAACCGAAGTTGGAGAGCCCGGCGAAACCGAACTGCACGTTGAGCGCGAGACACGCCATTGAGTCAACGGCACCGTAGACAATGATCGTGGCGACGTAAAAGGCAATGGCATTCATCAGCTCGTCTTCTCGCTGCCAAAAAGGCCGTAGGGGCGGAACGTGAGCATCCCGAGCAGGACAACAAACGCAATGACTTCCTTGTACTCAGGGTTGAAGTAGCCCGCGCTCACCTCGGTGGCGACCCCGATCGTCAGCGCGCCGAGCATCGCGCCGTAGGGCGAACCAGGTCCGCCGAGAAACATCGCGGCGAGCATCAGCACAATGTAAAGTTGCGCGCTCGTCGCCTCGAAGACCCCCGTATTCATTGCGAACACCGTGCCCGCAAGACCGCAGAGCGCCCCCGAAATCAACCACGTCGTCGAGATTATCCACTGGGTGCGCACGCCGGAATTTCGCGCGAGGCTCGCGTTCGCCGACGTGGCACGCATCGCCTTACCGAGACGGGTGTACCTGAGGAGCCAGTGCATGACGCCCATGACGACAATGCAAATACCAATGATGGTGAGTTGCAAGGAGCTGAGGTACATTCCCCAAAAGTGGAACTCGGATCCGTACGATTGACGGTAGGAGAAGTAGCTCCCTCCGACAATCGCCTGGAGGCCAAAGGTGCCGCAGAGGTCGACTCCAAGCGCGACGATCACGATCGTGATCGGTGGCAAATTGCGTCGCTGGAACGGCGTGAATACGAAGCGATTCAACAGGTACGACGCGACCGCGCCGGTGATGACACCACCGACCATCGCTACCCACGCATTCAAATGAGCGTGGATGTTGAGATAGTACGTAACGAACGCACTGTTGATCATCACCGAGCCGTAGGCCAGGTTCAAAACGTTGGTCACCGCAAACTGCAAAGTGAATCCGACCGTCGCGATCGCGAGGACTGCCGCAGATATGAGGCCGAAGCCGAGTGACGAGAGGAAGACGCTCACAACGTCAATACCTTTCGAGAGTGAGTTGGTGGGCCATGGGTGGATACGGTGAAGGCGGCGTGGCCGCGGCGGTCACCCGTCGCGGCCACGCCGAGGGAGGTACTACGGCGTTGACTTACACTCCGTGAGACTGCAGTACCCGAGGGTTCCACCAACCGCAACGGTAGTTCCGTTCGCCAAGAACTGATCATCCTCGAACGGTCCGAAAGCCGTCTGGTAGGAGTCGAACTGATACGAGCCACCGACCCCGATGTAGTGAATCTTCTTACCGGCCTTTATGTCCTTGGCACCCAACGCGTAACTCGACACGTTGACCGCACCGGGTTGTCCTTCAGCGATTTTCAGGATGTCGGCCTTGTACTTAGACCCCTGGGTTGAGCCGGACATGTCCATGGCGAGCGCAGCCAGATTGATGCCGTCATAGAGATGGACTGTGCCGTTGGCTGAGAGCAACCCCGGAAAGCTCGGTACGCCCTTGACTGTCCCGGCTTGGGCCAATACCAGCTTGTGATACAGCGGGTAGGCCGGGCCAGATGCGTTGACAGTCTGATTGTCCGCGTCGAAGGCTGAGATGAAGTTCTGAACCCCAATCGCGCCCGACGTCACGCCCGAGAAGAAGACCGGGTCAATCATCGCCGACGTTCCAATCGTGGGGATCATCTTGTTCCCGTTGAGTTGGTAAATCTCGGTCAGGAGCGCCACGCCCGCTGCGCCAAGTGCCTCCATCAAGATGGCATCCGGGTGCGCTTGGACGATCGCTTCCGCTTCGGTCTGGAACGTCGACGCCGTCATGTCAAGGGTCTGGTTCGACACAACCGTCATCCCGGCCTTCGAGATTGCCGCCTCAGCCGGAGCTACGAACGTCTGGCTGCCCGCGTCATTGCCGAAGGCAAGGGCGATGTTCTTATACCCGTGGCGCTTGGCAATCTGCACCATGGCCACCGAGTCCGCCGCGTCGGGTGGGACGAGTCGGAAGAAGTATGGGTAGTGAACCGAGTCGAACTCGGACTGTCCCGTCATGCAAAACGACACGGTCTTGTGCGCGCCGAAGATTGGCACGACCGTTGCCGCCTCGTCCGAGGTGCAGCCAATTACGAGCGCCAGGTTCGAGGTTGTCGCGTACATCTGTCGCACCGCCGGCACCGCATCCGCGGGGTCGCCTCGGGTGTCGATCGTCTTGCACTTGACTTGGTCACCGAGCACGCCGCCCGCGGCGTTGATTGCTTGGGTCGCGGCATAACACGCAGTTTCGTACTTTGGTCCGAGTGCGGCGTCAGCGCCAGTGAAGGGCGCGACCGTTGCGATTGTGATCGAACCCTTAAACGACGACGCGCTGGCCATGCCACCTGAAATGAGCGGCGCTGACGTTGATGCGAGTAATGCCATCACGAAAGCGACAAACAAAACCCGCCTCTTGTTGCGCCCGACGAATTCCCCTCGTCGTGCCTTTTTTGAAAACCGCATCTTTCCCCCTCTACTAAATTGGTTATTCCCTGTGTGACGCAAGATCTCTTTCGCTAGACGTTCGTGGTGTCCACTTCCAAGGGGCGCCAGGGCCAATCGGTCGGCGCGTTCGTCTCGGCGACCACCTTGTTAGAGATCGTCCCGACGCCCTCAACAAACACTTCAATAGTGTCGCCCGGCTTGAGCCAGACGGGGGGTGTGCGCGCGAAGCCCACACCCCCTGGCGTGCCGGTGGCAATAACGTCGCCGGGACGCAAGCACGTGAAACCCGAGAAGTACTCCACCGCGCGCGCAACGCTCACGATCATGAGCGACGTGCGCGCATCCTGCATGACCTCACCGTTCAGCGTCGAGCGGATGGCCACGTCCGAGATGTCAACTTCATCGACGGTCACGACCTCGGGACCAATCGGCATCGTACCCTCGAAGTTCTTTCCTGGCGTCCACTGCGATGCCTTGCGTTGCCACTCGCGCGCCGAACCGTCGTTCATGACCGAATAACCAAGGATTGCGTCGTAGGCGTCCTTGGCACGAATGTACCGGCCGCCCTTGCCAATGACGACGGCGACTTCGGCCTCAAAGTCGAAGCGCTCAGTCAGAGCGGGGACGACGAGGTCGTCGTAGGCACCGATCACACTGCCCGTGCCGCGAATGAAGGATTCCGGCCACTTCGGAACGTCCCGTCCACCCTCAATCGCATGTTCGGCGTAGTTGACCCCGAGACAGAGAATCCGAGGCGTATCGGGAGTTGAAGGCCCGAATTGATGTTTGTCGACGACCACGCCGGTCTGCTCTGTCGCACGACGAGCTTGCGCAAGTCCCGGGTCACCCGCGTGGGCGAGGCCCGCGAGAGTCGACAAGGTCTCGTCGCCGGTTGCGTCAGCTACGTCAACGTATCCTTCGGTTCCTTTCACGTGGAGCCTGAGTCCCCGATCAGTCCGAACGGTTGCAAAACGCATTTCCTACCCCCAAAATTGGCTTAAAAGGTCATATTGGTGCCGTCAATCCGTGAGAATCTACTCGCTGACGTAACCAGTGTCAATGCAGGTTGCCAGTATTACAGTAAAATATTTTCAGTGAGGTCAAATATTGGTGGCAATGGTCGCCGCTCCCGTAGACGGCCTCGAGCAGACTTTTGAGCTTTCTCCAAATAGTGCCTGCTACTAAAGGAGGATTTACGTCGAACTGCAAAGTGACTTCCAAATATTGGTACTATTGGTTGTGACTGATACGATCCGGAGGATCATGCTCACACTGTCAAAGGACCAGATCCACGATGTGGCAGAAGTCGTTCTTCGTGATGCCGCGCAGCGGGGGCTCGTCGCGGGCTCACAACTGCCCACTGAGCGAGCGCTCGCGGACGCATTGTCATCTTCGCGCTCCGCAATTCGCGGTGCACTTTCACTGCTCGAGGCCGTAGACGTTGTTTCGCGCGAGGTGGGACGTGGTACCTATCTCAAATGCGATCCGCTTTCGGCAATGATCAACCTCGACAGCACCACCGCATCTTCGGTGGCGGTGCTGTACGACATTGGCCCGAGCGACGTGATGGCGGCCCGACAAGCCTTCGAGCCAATGGCGATGTTCATCGCGGTGGTCGAAGCCACCGAGTCAGACTTCGAAGAGATCGCCCGATCCGTCGACGCGTGTGAACGGGCCAAGGACTATGACGAGTTTGAACTCTGGGACCTAGCCTTCCACCGCAGTCTGATCGAGGCGACCCACAACCCGCTGCTGCTTCGCATGTACGGTCTCATCGAGGCAGCGCGCAAGGGCGACCTGTGGGGTTCAATGAAACGCAGGGGTGACACCCACGAGCGGCGCCACCACTCATACGTCCAGCACGCGCAGATTTTCGAGGCTCTGCGCAATCGCGATGGCCGCGGCGCCCAAGAAGCGATGAGCGCTCATCTCGAATACGTCGCGAACTTCCTTCGCGAGAACTCACGGCGCTAAGCCTTTCGAGGCGCAATCACTTCGTCAATGGACCGGCCTGTTGGCGCGGCTCCAACGTGCTCCGCCTTTTTGTTGAGTAGTCGAATTACGCCCGGCATGTCAACGTGACGTCTTGAGGAGTGACAAGCCAATACGCGAGTTAACCGACCGCCTCGACAACGGCGTGAAAACGCGACTCGACCTCGGCGCGATCATTGGTTGATGCCAGCGCAAGCGCGAGGGCGACGCGAGCTTTCAGACCGTCGAGCGCGCCGGCCGCGATAAGCCCGCGCTTGACCAGGTCGATCTCGGAGCCCGCGAAACCGTAGGTGGACTTGAGCACGGCACCAGCTCCCGTTCGCGAGGCGAGCACCACGGGCATCGAGTCTGCCAGTTGGGCAAGTGGCTCGACCATCGACATCGGGACGTGGCCACCACCGAAGCCTTCGATGACCAGCCCGCGATAGCCCAGCGCCGGCAGCGCCGACACGAGCCTCCCGTCGTCGCCGAGGGCGCAGCGTACGAGGGCAACGGGGGGAACGTCATCTAGGGGGCGCTGCAAGGACAACCCTTTGACGCTCGTGAAGAGATGAACGTGACCCTCAATGACGGCCCCGAGCGGACCGGTCAGCGGTGACGCAAATGCCGACAGAGATGAAGCGTGCATCTTACGGACAAAACGGGCCGCGTGGATCTCGTCGTTCATGACCACGAGCGCTCCCAAGCCCCGCACGAGCGGTGACGCGGCGACCGAGACGGCAGCTCGAATATTCGCGGGACCGTCGGCGCCTTCGAGCGATGGGTTGCGCATCGCTCCCGTCACGACGACCGGCCGTGGGCCGGGTACAAGAAGGTCAAACACAAAGGACGTCTCTTCTATGTTGTCAGTTCCCTGGGTCACTACAACCCCGTCGACGCCATCGGCGACGGCGGCATCAATCTCACCGGCAACATAAATAAGGTCGTTGAAAGAAAAACTCGCCGAGGGCATCTGACGCAGCGTTCGACTTTCGACGTGAGCTATTTTCTCGAGACCCGCGAGTGAGTGCACGAGCACGCTAGCCTCGATGCTCGGTACAACACCGTCAGAGTGAACCTCAGTCGGCAGCGACGCAATGGTGCCGCCTAAGCCGAAGAGGGCCACTCGCTTCGCGGCGGAGGGAGTCGAAACGGGGTTGATGGCGAGATGCTACAGGTCAATGACGCGAGGCGACGAAGCAGATCATCAATTCTGAGATGTCAGCCTCCAGGGCGATGATTGTTCGAAACACTCAGTGCACCGAGAGCGCGGTGTTCCACGAGGGGATTACGTCGCTCACCGGCGTCGCCAAGACATCGTGCAACAATCCGCCGTAGACGGAGCGAAAGTCAGTCGTGACTTGAAGGTTTCCGTTGTCGTCAAGCGCGTCCAACGGCGGCTGCTCTCCGTACAGACCGCCCTTGACTTGATTGCCGATAAGCAGTACCGGCGCCGAGGTCCCGTGGTCCGTACCGTCACTGGCGTTGGACCCTACGCGCCGTCCGAACTCTGAATAGATCATGACCGTCACATCATTGGCCCGGGTGCCCGTGCTGATGCTCGCCATGAACGCGCCAATCGCCGCGTCGACCTCGGCCAGCAACGCGTTCTGATCGAGTTGCTCGCCCGTGTGCGTGTCAAAGGAGCTCAAATTCACTTCCCATACCCGCGTGGGCACGTTGGCGTTGATCATCGTCGAGAGCATCGAGAGTTGTTGACCGAGCGTCGAGCCCGTCGGTGACGTCGGCACCAGCGGGCCCAGCAGCGACGCCGTCGAAAAGAGGTCGGTGATCGACGTCGCGGCGGCGGCCTCCAAGGCAACGTCGGACGAGGACGAACGGCCCAGATGGGGCAACAGCGGCGCCGCGGGACCCCACGGCAACTGAATGCCACTGACGTCCACCATTGACGCGACGCTCTTCTCGCCAACGAATGCGGGCGGCAAGACCGACCCGACGCCGATCGCGTTAAAGGCGTTGTGGGGCTGCTTGTCGAGCCAGCGACCGATCCATCCGGATGACAAACCCGTGAGCGACGCGGACTGCCAGATAGCCATGGAAGAAAAATGCGAGAGGCTGGGGTCGGGATAGCTCACCCCCTGGACAATCGCGACTTGGCCCTGTCCGTAGAGCGCATTAATCGAGGGCATGGACGAGTTGAAGGCCAGCGAGTCCGTGAACGGCAGCAACTGCGACGAGGAGAGTGCGATATTCGATCGAGCACTTTCGTAGACCGGATCGGTGAAGGGCACCACCGTGTTCAGACCGTCGTTGCCGCCGTAGAGCGTCACCAGAACGAGAATCGGGGTGTTGGCGGGCAACGGAGAGTCGCTGGCCGCGCTCGCCAGGGACTCAAACGAGAGTTCGGTGGACATCGCGGCAAAGAGGCCCGCTCCCGTCCACTGCAGGAATCGCCGCCGGTCGAATTCGCAGTTGATCATGCGCTCACCGCGTACTCCGGGCTCAGCAGCGCCACTAGAGCCAGCTCGGAGGGTGAACCGACCGCCGCCGCAAGTGTGCTCGCGGTGCGCCTCGACCAGTCGGGGACACCGAGCCAATCGGCGCACGCCTGGACCATCTTCGACTTAGGCACCGAGAGCGGCGCGAGGTCGGCCTTGGCCACGATGGACTGCGCCATTTCGAATCGATACTGGAACGAGACGCCGCTGAGCCACGCCTGTCCGTAGGTCCAACCTCCCACATTGGGTGGATTGAATGGCAGTTGGCCCATCTGCGACAGTACCCATTGCGTGTCGTTTGCATCCAGCGTCGACGGCCGCACCTTTAGTGCTCGGCACGCTCCGATGAACCATTCGACTGGCGATTTCACGAGAGCGTTGGCTGGATTGGTCCACGCCGGTGAGTGCACGAGGGCGCTGACGAGCGACGATATGTCACGGCCTGCGAAACTGCCGGCGAGCGACGCGGGCGCCGCTGTCGAACCCGAGACAAACCGGAACCACAGACGATCCGTGATGAATCTGGCATTCTCGTCCTTGGACACGACCAGCGAGGCGAAACCCTCGGCATCGAGTTTCGACTTCGTGCCCAGGATGACCAGAGGGGTCGAGAAGTGCTGCTTGGGAATAAAGGTGACGGCGCCATTGGACTGGTCGGTGGAGTAGCCCGTGAGGGCGCGGGCCGCTGCGGTGACGTCGTGTTGCGTGAACTTGTTCACGCCCAGCGTCATGAGTTCCATGAACTCACGGGCCAAGTTTTCGTTGGGCGACTGGATGTAGTTTTCGTTGTTGTTGAGCCAGACGTTGAGGGCGCCGTCGACGACCATCGCTTTGGCCATGTCGGCGAAGTTGGCCAAGGCGTGGGTACGTAACGTGTTGTTCTGCTTCTGCATGGTCAGTGGATACGAGACACCGGAGATCGACGTCGCCCAGTGACCATGCCAGAACCACGTCATGCGTTCGGTCAAGGGATAATGCGACGCCGCCATGCGGTCGAGCCACCACATCACCAACTTTGTGCTGTCTAATTCAATCGTGTTCCAGAACGCCGTCGATGCGGCTGTATTCCCATCGGGAAAGGGACCGAGATTGGCGAGAACCAGTGGCGCGACCGAGTTAAGACCCGGGTCGACAAGTCCATGCTCGAGCACCGTTGACTGGGTGGCCTGGATGCCGCGCGCCAGGAGATCTACGTATTGACCGGGCGTTGGACCGAAGTTGAATCGGTGCAGTAGTCGAGACGTGGCGAGACGTTGTTCGTATGACGGGGTTGGTCTCACTCACGAAATTTACAGCGGCAATCTTCGTCGTTTCGGCGTATCCCGGCACATAGCAATAATTTTTGAAGGAGTTGGGGACGCGTTGACCTTTGGCAGCGCTATCGGCGTGGAATTCGCGTCGACGTGACGGACGACATTGATCACCTATGCGCATATGACTGTGGCAAAAACTACTCCGAGGTGTCAATAATGGCGACCGAACAGTTGGCCCCATGAGCAACTGAATTTGGCACGCTGCCGAGCACGCGACGCGCACCCTTCATGCCTCGATTACCAACCACAATGAGGTCTGCGTCAATCTTGTCGGCCGTTGCGATGATGACCTCTGCCGGATCGCCTTTAGCCAGATGCGTGGTCGGCTCGACACCCTTTCCCTTAGGAATGAAGGAGAGAACCTGTAGTGCCGCTTCGGCTTCACCTTCCGTGGTCGAATCCTTGAACTCCCCCGGCAGCGTTGCGCCACTGCTCGCCTTCGCGGAAAACGCCGTCACGATGTGAAGGGCACCACCCGTCATGAGGGCCAACTCCGTCGCCGCTTCGATTGCCCGCTTCGCTGTCGGCGAATTGTCGGCTGCTACCAATATCCGATTGAACATCGCTGTGCCCTCCCATTCTCGGGTACCGCTCGATTCCGTTCATTCAACACGATTCGCGAGCCGCGTCCATAGATTAACGCCGAAGGTCAGTCCAACGCCGTGTCGGGGCCGCCCTACGTCCCCCTCCGCGTTGGGCAATCCCTACAAGCGCGTCCCGCGGTTCTCGATGAGTGTCGAATCTTGAGCGCCCGACAACTACGAGACTTGGTTTGGCGAACTCACAATTTCAATCGAATTGTCGCGATTTCGAACCCTCAGTGAAGTCACGAGGCTCAAGAGGGCAGTGAACGCAATCGCAAAAAATAATGACTTCTGCATCTGGGTGAAGTGTTCGCCCCAAGGATTGTCATATCCGCCAGACATTGCCCAGCCAACGCAACTGAAAATAAATAACAGCATGCCGAGCGACAATAACTTCGTGGCCCTAACGCCCGCCCTAGTTGCGGTTTTGGAAAATTCGCTCTGGCGAATAAGTGTTGCCACGCTGAAAGCCAAAACAACGACGGAGGCAGTGGTGCTGATATGGAGCAATCCCTGCGAAAACGTGTTTCCGCCCGTCCATGACGGACCCCAGATGATGCTTTGCGTCACCCACTGCGTGGCGCCCGCCACTTGCTTAAGTGCTTGACCATATTGGAACCACTGAATGCCGCCTCGGGCAATCGTGAATCGAGTGAACTGATGTATCGCGTTCAGAATCAGAATGGTCGAAGCGAGAACAACGAACGGCGTCCAGCGGAACCTTCTGTCACGTCGAGAAAAATTAGATTTCATTGCGCGAAATAGAAAGGTGACGCCGATGCAGAAGAGCGTCAGGGTCAAGATGAACGTGGACACCGTGATGGCGCCCGTCCATAGCGATACAGATACGGATGTCGCAACGTTGGGGTTCGAATTCCACGTCACCATGGCGCACGACCAGTAGAAGAGTGCAAAGACGGTGAACCCCAACGCCAACACCGTCGTGGTGCTGAGCGCCGATCTCGAAGCAATCGCGTTGTCCATGGTTGGAGCCGCGAATCCAAGGTCACTGAGACGCACCTTGAAACTCTTAATAATGATGTTCGCTGTTCGTCTTGCATCGTGTGGTCGATCAGTAATTGACTGCTCCATGAGATCGACAAATTCATCCCCGTAACGCTGGCGCCAAATCTGCGGATACAACTTGAGCAGGCGTTCAGCTCGACGTGTCGGTGCCGTGAGTGACGTCATGAGAACGACCATCCGCGCGCGAGTCGTGACTGACCGACCTTCACGACTTGTTGTTGCACAGCGAGATACTCCGATAGCGCGGCAGCTCCAGCTGCGGTTAGTCGGTAGGGCCGACGCCGATCGTCGGTCGCGATGGCTTCGATAAATCCCAATCGCTCGAGTCGAGCGAGTGCCTCGTACAACGTCCCCGGGGCCAAGTCAACGCCGGCAAACTCGGCGACGTCCTTAACGAGCGCGTACCCATGTTTCTCGCCGCCGGCCAGGCTCGAAAGTATCAATCCTGAAACACCGTGATTCTTGCCGAGTTGATCAGGTCGAGTTGAATTTTTCGTCACCGGTCCACGATATATCGGTTACCGATAGAAAGCAAGCCGATGTAGTCGGGGCTCAATCCCGTTGACGGACCCTCAGTTCGTTATTGAACGACCACCTTCGTCGACGCGTGTGCTGATACTGAATATCTACATGGCCCCCTGCGCTCTCGGTCACGGTGTCCGAAAATAGTGGCCCTGGTCAAGGTCCTCAATGAGACCTGCTTGCTCTGGTTGCCAGCCCAGCAGCTCGCGGGTGAGCGTGCTGGAGGCTGGACTGTCGACCGCGAGAAAGGGCGCGAGCCAGGTGAAATGCCCGCCCGCGTCTTCTGGCGAGATGGACACCACGGGAATGTCGAGATGCCGACCGATGACCTCGGCAATGTCGCGAATTGGTACGCCCTGGTCGGCGACCGCGTGCAGCGTCGATCCTGCGGGTGCGCCTTCTACCGCCAGGCGGAACAGATGTGCGGAATCAAGTCGGTGTACCGCGGGCCAGCGGTTGGCGCCGTCACCGATATAACCAGAGACGCCTTTGTCGCGCGCGATCGCGACCACGGTCGCCATGAACCCATTGTCGCCATCGCCGTGATTTGTCGGCGGCAGCCGCATTACTGACGAGCGCACACCGCTCGAGGCGAGCGACAGCACGAACTCGGCGGTCGCCCGACGGGCGAGAGGGCCCTCGCCGTATACGGCCAACGATGGATTGTCAACGTGGCCATCGAGTTCCGTCGCCACACGACCTGGTGCGACACCAAGGGTCCCCGAAGCAATAACGAGCGGCCGGTTCGATCCCGCCAGTGCGTCGGCCAAGGTTTCAACGGCTCGGCGGTCAGCAGTGGCCGCGCCCAAGAAATCACCCGTAAAGGCGAGGTCGTGCTTAAACGCGAGGTGGATCACGCCGTCTGAAGCCTCAGCCGCGCGACGCAGTTCGTCCAGGTCGTCCAGCGAGCCGAGTTGGACCTCGGCGCCCGCGCCAATCAGGGCGGAGGCCGAATCGTCGGATCGCGCGAGCCCTATTACTTCGTGCCCCGCATCAATAAGTTCAGGAACAACAGCCGAGCCAATCCAACCGGATGCACCGGTGACAAAGATACGCATACAAAACCTCCAGATGATTGCTCTTCGAGGCCTTTATCCTGGGCGAGAAGAGAGTGATGTCATTTGCTGACATCACTCTAGCACGGGATGTCACCCACTGCCATCAACTACCATCGAGGCATGGGCCGCTGGGAGCCAAACGCACAAGGCCGACTCGTACTTGCGGCCCTGCAACTCTACGTTGAGCGCGGATTTGAACAAACAACTGTGGCCGAGATCGCGAAACTGGCTGGACTGACAGAGCGAACCTTTTTCCGTTATTTTGCCGACAAACGAGAGGTGCTGTTCTGGGGCGCGGAAGCGCTCCAGGAACTCCTCGTGAGGACCGTCGCCACTGCACCGGGAACCGAGGCGCCAATCACCACCATCCGATCGGCCATCGAGGCCGCCGGAGCCGTATTCCAGGAGAGGCGCGAAGGCGCCCTTCTACGTCAGAGCGTCATTGTCCTCAACACCGAACTTCAAGAGCGCGAGCTGATTAAGCTCGCGTCACTCGCCACTGCCATGGCCGAGGGGCTGCGTCAACGCGGTGTCACAGAGCCAGGCGCGAGCCTGAGCGCGGAAGCGGGAATCGCGGTACTGAAAATTGCCTTCGAACGCTGGGTGAAGGCTCAAGGCGAGCCAGATCTCCCGCGCCTCATTCGCGACACCTTCGACGAATTAAAAGCGGCGACCACCGGGTGACGTTGGCCCGTTGGTGCGAGGTATGACTCATTTGGCAACGGGACGGTGTGCTTGCGGCCACTCATGTGCTTTCGATTCCCGTCACTCTTCTGTCGGTGGCATCATGAGTGGTCCTGAAACTCGGCGTGACACTCCCAAACGCCGCGGTCTCTTCGCTTGTTGAGGCCAATCCGGTGCTCGGTATTGATGACGCTTTGGATAGACCCGCTCGCCGGGTTTAGGGTGACCATCCAGCTCGCCAGGCTCGAAAGTGGGACGCGCTGCGGTGTAGCTCACGCTGATATCGCACGGCAATGACGAATGGGTGGCACATATGAACGAGCCCAATGAAGCGAATTTTCCAGTCCCGTGGTTTACCGGCCGAAAGATAGAGTTGCTTCAATGTTCTGGCATATGCGGTCCGAATACGAGAAAATCGGACCACCCGACGCCTTTGACGAAAGTCGCCGCAGCACAAAATCCCTGACAGCGGCGTACGTTAGAAATGGCGCCAACTGCTCAGCGTCTTCGCGAAGAGTCCGCCCTCGCCGGAGCTCGCCCTATCTGAATTTGCGGTCGGCCTCTCGACAAGATATCCCGCGATGAATGGCGTGTTGTTATTCGCGTCGGGAGCGCTGGTCGGTCCGCCGGTCGTTCTCGTCACAATGGTCGCGTGCCTTATTCTTCTTGCGGTGCGAGCGTGGTCGGGGACGGTTGGCCTGACGCTCGACAGACGCTTGTCGCTCTACATAGATGGAGCCATCGGGATCTTCTTCGTACTGTTCATGGTGTTCATCATCATCAGGTTCACGTCCCTTGCTTGACAGTCCCCCGAGGAGCGTGCCTGAGCAATCGCGGTTAAGGCGAAGAAGGAAGATGGACTACGTTCCGCTCGTTCTAGCTCTCGTTTCGTGCGTTCTTTGGATCTTTGCGGTTGCTCGCGCTCACAGTCTTCACATGAGTTCGTACGGTTTAGTGAGCGTGCTCGGCTGGCCGTTTTTTCTCGGAATCGTTCTTATCATCGCTGCGCTTGCGATCGAACTCCTTCGCGTCGGCCTCCGGCCCATACATCTGGTGGCGCTCATCGCGGTCTTGGTCGTCTACGTCTTTGGCACGGCCTGCGCGGTCGAGCCCGTAGCGGGCCTACAGTCGTCGTTCGTTCACGCAGGATTCATTCAGTACATCCTCGTGCATGGCCACCCCTTGAACGACTACGACGGACGTTTCTCGTGGCCGGGCGGGTTCTCGTTAGGGGCAGTACTGGTGAGTTTCACGGGACTGCAGAACGCGCTCGCGTTCTTGCGTTGGTTTCCCCTAGTCATTGAATTGCTGTATATGGCGCCGCTCATTGTCATCGCTCGCTTTAGTGGCGTGGGACAACGCGCCGCGTGGCTCGGCATCATTATCTATTACGCGAACAACTGGATTTATCAGGACTACTT
>JBEKQN010000021.1:0-22415 GCA_049519675.1 Acidimicrobiales bacterium
AGCGTCCTAGCGGCCCGCCGGTTGCGACAGCGCCCAGACGGCCGCGTCGAGTACTGCTTCGGGCGAAAGCGCACTTGGGCCATCGCCGGCATAGGTGGTCGTGCGAAAGTGCCAGTAGCGATCGTCGGGTAGCGGCAGGTGCGGCGCTCGGCGCCACCATCCGTCAGCTCGGAACCGCCATCCTGCCCTGGCCAACGTCCACGCGGCAGACGGGTGGCGTGCCAGATAGGCGCCGAGTCCCGGCGACCAGTATTTCTTCACGTCGACGCTCCTCGCCAGCCCACGAGCGCCGCACCGAGAATCGGACCATCGCTGCCCAGACCAGACCGTCGCAGTTGCAGGTCGGCCGAATAGTCCATTGGCGCCATGGAGCGCGCGACGTCGTTGGCGATCGAAAAGAACTCGTCACCGTAACCGAGCGCCACCGATCCCGCGATGTAGCAGCGATCGAAATCGAGTACCGACGCGAGCATGCCCACGGCGCGGCCGACCAGTTCACTGGTGCGTCTACGCGTGGCGTCATCGGCCTCGCTCGGTGGTCGACCCGTCACCGCTTCGATGGCGCTTCCGGACGCCTCGGCTTCCAGGCAGCCGTGGCTGCCGCAGCCGCACAACCGACCGTTGGGGACAACGTTGGTGTGACCAACGTGCCCCGAGTTGCCGGTCGCCCCGTCAACGAGCCGGCCATCCATGACGAGTCCTCCCCCGATGCCGGTCGAGACCACCATCGAGAGGTACGAGTCGTCATCGCGCGCGGCGCCGAAGGTCCCTTCGGCAAGCGCCAAGGCACGGGCGTCACCGTCGATATATACGTCTATGTTGAGCCGCTCACGAAGTTGGGCCCGTAACGGAAAATTTCGCCACGAGACAATATTGAGTGGCGACACCAGTTCGCCGCCGCGCGTCATCGGCCCCGCGCTGCCGACGCCGAGCACGGTGACGACCTCTTCGCCGGCAACGCGCTTGAGCATGTCGGCGGTCGGGCCTATGAGATCAACGCCCAGGTCATGGACCAGTAAGCGCTCGCGGCTGAGCACAGTGCCATCGGTCTGCACCAACGCACCCTCAATCTTGGTTGCACCAATATCCAGGGCCAGACACGGAGCAGCGAGTTGCGCCACCCCGGCGCGGGTCATTCGCTTTTGCGGCGTTGACGCGACAACCAGTCGCGAAGCGAACTGGTGCGAGGACCAGAATTCGCGTGGGCATCGTCTCCATGGCCGGGACGGGTGATGTCCTGCCAGGAGGCGCGACCCAAGAGTCGAGCATTTCGTTCAATCACGACCGCGGCGACAAACATCAGTGCGATACCGACGAGTCCGAGCAGGATCGATTCAGAGAAAAAGAAAACGAGTATCAGCAGGCCGACAACAAATCCGAGGATCCCCCAACGCACCCGCCGACCGGCGTGGGAGTAGACATTGGTCTCCCTGACATTCTTGGCAAATCGGGGATCTTGCTTCGAGAGCGACTCTTCCAACTCGGCAAGAATTCGCTGTTCATGCTCTGATAGTGGCATCGCGTCTCCTTCCCGGGTTACTCCGACTTATTGTACCGTCTCACTGAATTGAACTGTACGTCAAACTTATACGCCGCTCGACCAGAACGCAGTAATTTTCTGGACTTCCTTGTGCTTCATATCACAATCTGACGCGGGCCCATTGACGTCTTTGACGACTTGGTGACTGCCCCGACGCACCGGCGCACCAGGTCCGCCGTGCACCTCTTCGCTCGCCGCGGCGCACGTTCGTAGGAGCAGGCAGACATCTCAACGCACGCCCGGCCAATCTTCCGGGCACGTTGGATGCCGGGGCAAACCGCTCATCGTGCGGTCACTAGGTTGGGCAGCGGAGAAACTGTGAAGACCAAGCTCACCGAAATTCTTAAGATCGAACATCCCATCATGCTCGCCGGCATGGGCGGCGTCTCGTATAGCCAACTCACGGCTGCGGTGTCCAACGCCGGGGGTTACGGGTGTCTCGGCGCCTCAACGATGTCGAGCGCGCAGCTCGCGAGCGAGATCGCGGCCACGAAGGCACTGACCAACCTTCCATTTGGCGTGGACCTGCTCACCGCCTTCCCCGACACTCTCGTGTCGAACGTCGAGCTGCTGATCGAAGGCGGCGCCACCACCTTCGTCGCGGGGCTGGGTGTACCCAACCACGTCGTTGACCTATGCCACAGGCACCACGTGCTCGTCATCTCCATGTGCGGGAAGGTCGAGCACGCCAAACGCGCGTTGGATGCGGGATGTGACGTGGTGGTGGCCCAAGGCACGGAGGCGGGTGGCCACACCGGGACGGTCGCCACGTTGCCCCTCGTGCCGCTCATTGTCGATGCCGTGAATGGCGCCATTCCAGTCGTCGCGGCTGGCGGCATCTTTGACGGACGCGGTCTCGCGGCCGCGCTCGCACTGGGCGCTGACGGAGTATGGATTGGAACACGGTTCATTGCGACACCCGAAGCGCGCGCGGTGCCCGGCTTCAAGGATGGCATTTTGGAGTCACGAGAAGATGGCACCGTGGTGTCGCGAGCGTTCAGCGGAAAAACCATGCGCGTTCTTCGCAACGACACCACCGATCGCTACGATGCGGACCCGTCGCTGCTCAAGAAATTCCCCGAACAACTGAGGGTCTCGCTCAGCGAAGGCACGTTCCATCTTGGCGGTGACGAGAACACCGCGGGTGTCGATCCGCGGCGCGAGGGCTATCCCGCCGGTCAAGCGGTGGGCGCCATCAGTTCACTCGAACCGGCCGGCGACATCGTGCGCGCGATGGTCGTGCAGGCTGAACAAATTATTGCCAACCTGGCGTCGTAAGATCGAGCGACGCAAGTCGTGACGCGAGCGCACACGCGTTCGCACTTCACTGGCGGACCTATTCTGAATGCATGGCGAATCCCCAAGACAGCGTCGAAGAGATTCTCTCCACCGTTCGCGACGGCGCCAAGCGGGTCACGGTGGCCAAGCGCACCGTCGCCGAGGTCCTGGTCGGGGCGAGCGGTCACCTCACCGTTGACGAAGTCACGGTGGCGGTTCAAGACCGACGACCAGACGTGAGTCCGTCAACCGTGTACCGAATTCTTGAAGAATTCGAAGAGTTAAAAATTGTGGTGCACACGCACCTGGGTCAGTCGGCCGCGGTGTACCACTTGAGCGGCGCGGTGCACGGTCACTTGACCTGCGAGGTGTGCAACTACACAATGCAAATTCCCGCGGCCCACTTTGACGTCTTGGGCAAGGACTTGCAGAAGACCTACGGATTCTTGTTGGACCGTCACCACGTGGCCATCTCGGGCACGTGCGCGCACTGTCAATCAGCTCGCCGACGCAACGTATAGTGAGCACACCACCCCGAGTTGACCCGTCAGGGTTGGCCCAGTTTGAACATCGTGGCAAATTCAAAGTTCACTAGCATCATGCCAAGAACTCATGCTAAAAATCGACCACCTAACCAAACAATACGGTGACACGCTCGCGGTCGATGATCTTCATTTCGATGTAAATCCAGGCGTTGTCACCGGATTCCTCGGTCCTAATGGATCAGGCAAGTCCACGACGATGCGCGTCATCTTGGGATTGGACCACCCAACCAAGGGTCGCGCCACCATCAACGGCGTTGCCTATCGCGACTTGAAGGAACCGCTGCGAGAAGTCGGGGCGTTGCTAGATGCTAAATCAGTGCACCCCGGTCGTACCGCTCGTAATCATTTGCGCGCGTTGGCGGCATCGAACAAGATCAAGCGTTCACGTGTGGACGACGTGCTCGAGTTCGTCGGCATCACATCAGTGGCGAACAAGAAGGTTGGTGGCTTTTCTCTCGGTATGAGCCAGCGCCTCGGCATTGCCGGCGCATTGCTCGGCGATCCGGGCGTGTTGCTATTCGACGAGCCCGTCAACGGACTCGACCCGGAGGGAATTCGTTGGATCCGGGAATTCTTTCGCTCCCTCGCCAACGAAGGCCGTACGGTTTTTGTCAGTTCGCACCTCATGAGCGAAATGGCCGTCAGCGCCGATCAAATCATTGTCATTGGTCGTGGCAAGTTCATCACGCAGGGATCGGTGGATGAACTCACGGCGAACGCCATCGGCACGGTCCTCGTGCGCACGTCAGACAACACGAAATTGACGTCCATCATCGAGCGCCTTAACGGCACCGTGCACCAAGCGCACGATCGCGAACTCACCGTGGGCCTGCTCACGTGCGATGAGATTGGCCAGGCGGCGTTCGCTGCGGGTATCACCGTGCTTGAACTCACGCCCCAGCGTGCTTCACTCGAAGACGTGTTCATGGAACTAACCGCGGGCGCGGTTGAGTTCGGCGGCGGCCACATCGAGACGATGCGCCATGAGTAACGAGGTGACGTTGATGTCAGTGGCCAAATCGGAATGGATCAAGTTCCGCACCGTGCGCTCGACCAACGTGAGCGTGTTCATTTTCGTATTCCTCACGATTGGCTTGGGCGTGCTCATCTCGTGGTTGGTCCGTAGCCACTACAGCAATATGCCGTTGGCCCAGCGATTGACCTTTGATCCAGTCTCGACCAGCCTCGGTGCGATCATTGTTGCGGAGTTCGCCGCGGGTGTGATTGGCGCGATGTTCATCTCGAGCGAGTACACGTCGGGCGCAATCCGCACGACCCTGGCGGCCGTGCCCACCCGGGTCCGTCTCATCCTGGCCAAATTACTTGTGCTCGTTGTATCGATGATCGTCGTCAGTGAGATCGTGGTGATCGCCACCTTCCTCATTGGCATGAGGATCTTTTCGGGAGTGGTGCCCACTGTCTCGCTCAGCAACGGCTCCGTGCTGCGCGCGGTCCTTTTATCAGGTGTCTTTCTCACGTTGCTCGTCCTATTTAGTTTCGCGCTCGGCGTCATCCTGCGACAGAGCATCGCCAGCATCAGCGTCTTCGTGTCGTTATTGCTCATCGTGCCCCTGCTGGGCTTCTTCTTTCCGCAAAGTTGGCAGGACCACTTTCAAAAGTTCGAGCCAATTAATTTGGGCGGTTCCATGATGGCCATCATCCCTAATCCGCAGAACTTCGCCCCGTGGGGCGCGTGTGCCGTGATGGCAATTTACGTTGCTTTCCTGCTCGTGCTGGGTACAACCTTGTTCTCGCGCCGCGACGCGTAGGCGCAAGCATTTGCCTGGCCGTAGGGTGTCGCCATGGACCTGACCGAAGCGCTGCGTACGACCGGTTCTGTCAGAGCGTTCACGAGTCAGCCCGTTAGTGACGAAACTGTGTGGTCCATCCTCGACGACGCACGATTCGCGCCCTCGGGCGGAAATCGTCAGGCGTGGCGCGTCATCATGGTGCACGACGAAACGACCCGAGCGGCGATTCGCAATCTCTACCTCGACGCGTGGCACGACTACGTGAGCCATCTACTTGCGGGCCTGATTCCCTTCTCACCGCTCGCCAGTGACCAGGATCGTGCCGCGGCACTCGCACAACGTGGCGCCGCAAAAGCCGTCTCGCGACCGGACGGATTTGCCGAGACCCTCAACGAAGTGCCGGTCATGCTGGTGGTCTGCGCCAATCTCAACGTGCTCGCCGCCACCGATAGAGACCTCGATCGATATTCAATAGTCGGCGGCGCGTCCATCTATCCCTTTGTCTGGAGTGTCCTCCTGGCGGCCCGGGAGCGCGGGCTCGCGGGCGTGCTCACCACCATCGCGACGCGCAATGAGCCAGCAATTCGCCAAGTTCTCGCCATACCCTCGAGCTACGCGGTGGCCTCTATCGTGGCGCTGGGCTATCCGACGAAACCACCCACCTCACTCTCGCGTCGGTCGGTCGAAGAGTTCACCTCGGTCGACCACTTCAACGGCGAGGCCTTCGAGGCTCCCTAGTTTGACGACGGATCGCCAAATATTTCGCGCGTGTCCTCACCAAATTCGCGGGGACCACTTCGAATCGCGGGTCGCACACCATCGATGAGCAGCGGTGTTCGCATCGCCGACGTCTCACCGTGGGGCGTGCCCATTGCGCCGAGGAAGTCACCATCGCGGATCTGATCCTGGGCGAACGCGCCTTGCACGTCAAGAATCGGCGCGTATGGAACTCCTGATTGGTCCAGTCGCTCCAACCAGTACGACGTTGGATGCAGCGCAAACAGTCGATCAAGAACCTGACGCAACCTGCCCAGCGACGCAACCCGTTCTTCATTTGTCGACCACTCGGTGTGGCTCGTCAATTCAGGATCGTCAAGTACGTGCACCAGCCTTGCAAACTGGACATCAGTTCCGACGGCCAACAATAAGAATCCGTCAGACGTCGTGACCGGTCCATAGGGCGCAATGCTCGGATGGTCATTGCCCAAGCGCTGAGGATTGACGCCCGCTGACAGGTATCCCTGGGCTTGGTTGATGAGGGCACTCATCGTTGACTCGAGTAACGGCGCCTCAAAGTGACGGCCGGCGCGGCCTTCAAGCCGAGCGAAGAGTCCAGCGAGCAAGCCAATGGCACCGTAGAGACCCGTCACGACGTCGGCCACGGGCGCCCCGACTTTGGTTGGTTGGCCGTTCGCCTCACCGGTTATCCCCATGAGCCCTGAGCGGGCCTGCGCCAACAAATCAAAGGCCGGTAAGTCAGCAATCGGCCCGCCGGTCGTCGCCGGGGTGATACTGACCCACACGCAATTGGGGTTGGCCGCGCGCAGGCGGTCGATGCCCAGGCGTTGGACCTGGCTCGGAAGGAAATTCTCGACCACTGCGTCGGCCTGGCCAATCAGTTCTTGGACGCGCGCATAATCGTCAGGGTTACGCAGGTCGGCGACAACGTTTCGTCGATGTCGATTGACCGCCAAATAGTACGTAGCGTCATCACCTAAAATCGGGGGCGCCAATGCGCGAACGGGGTCGCCATCGGGACTCTCCACTTTGATCACGTCAGCCCCTAGATCGCCGGCAATCATGGCGCACAGAGGTCCCGCCAACACACGCGAGAAGTCAAGAATTCTGACTCCCTCAAGGGGCAGGCCGGTACCAGTGTTCTTCGGATCTATGTGCCAGGTCATGGCGTAGAGCCCAGCGCGATGCTCATCGAGACAACGTGGTTCGTATTCACGAAAGTCTGTTTACTACACGAACGGCGAATCACCCTCGACAGACGTCTGCGAATCGCTACGACATCGACGAACTAAATTTCGGGCGAGTTGTTCACTGCATTGAGATCAAGACGTTGCGTCTTGCGGGACCCACCATTGGGCAGGAACCGGAACACCGTCAGCGCGACGGCGGCGGTGACGACAGCCGCGACGAGACAGCCCCGGTGAAAACCTTCGATGAAGGCGTTGGTGAGACCCTTGTCCGCGAGTGCGCGAATAGTTGATGGAAAGTGGGCGACGGTCGCTTGAGCGGCGGCCAACGAACCTCGCGCAACGATCAACTGGTGATGGGAAAGCCGCAGTTTTGAAAGCGTGCTGAGTACCTGGGGACCGAAGAGCGAGGAAAACACCGATCCAACCAGCGCCACTCCTAACGTTCCTCCGAGTTCGCGAGTGGTCTCGTTCACCGCCGCGCCAGCGCCAATCTGTTCCGGTGACAGGGTCTCCATCAGTGCCGCTGTTGAAGGGGCCGTAATGAGCGAAAATCCAATGGCCATGAGCGTCATGGCGCCGATAACAGGACCGAAGTAAGCCGCAAGCGCACCGATCGTGGCCACCCAGACCATGGCGGCGGCCATCAGCAAGAGACCCGCGGTTACCACGTACCGCGCACCGATTCGCAGCGCCAACGTCGCACCAAGTGGTGTCACGAACATGGTCACAATTGCAAAGGGCAGCGTGTGCACGCCTGCCGACAACGCGCTGTAACCGCGAATCAATTGGAAATACTGCGTGACAAGAAATATGAATCCAAAGAGGCAGAAATAGCTGGCGGCGATGGTTCCAGCACCCGCCGAGAACACCCTATTCTTGAATACTCGTACATCCAGCAACGGGGCTGCGCGATGCAGTTCGTAACGAGTGAAGATCACTGCGAGCACTGCGGCGAGCACAAAGATTGACAGCGTCAACAAGGAAATCCATCCCCACGACGGCCCTTGAATGATCGCGAGCACCAGTGCGGTGACGCCACAGGTACCCAGGGCGAGACCCCCCAGGTCCAACGCCTGAGCTCCCGGTCGCTTGGACTCAGGAACGACAATTTCCGATGCCACGAGCGCAATGATCACGACGGGAATATTCACAAGAAAAATCGATCCGAACCAGAAATGAACTAGCAACGAACCGCCCACAATCGGTCCGACCGCGACCGCGACGCCGGTGGCCGCGCCCCAAATCCCGAAAGCTTTGGCCCGCTCAGAATTGTCCGAAAAGCTTGTCGTCAGGATCGACAACGTGGCGGGGAAAATGAACGCCGCCGTCGCTCCCATCAACGCTCGCGCGGTGAGTAGTTCTGGCACGCTGCTAGATCGCGCCGCCAAGAACGAAAAGATGCCAAAGGCGACTATTGCGCACTGCATCACGCGTTTGCGTCCCCACAAATCAGAGACTCCGGCCCCGGCAAGCAGCAGTCCCGCAAAGGGAAGTGAGTAACCGTCGACGATCCACTGCAAAGACGAGTTTGATGCGTGCAACTGGCGCGCCAAAGTGGGCAGAGCGACATTGACAATCGTGTTGTCAATGGTTACGAGAAACGCCGCCAGACAAAGTACGCACAGAATCTGCCACCGGCGATCCTGCGTCGAGCGTTTCACGCCTCTCCTATAGAACATTGTTCCATTCATATGGAACAATGTTCTATACTAGTGCCAATGGCTCCCCGAGTGTTGCGAACACCATCGCTGAAGATCGGACCCGAAGTTTTGGGCGCGACTCTTCTCATCCTCAACGAGGAGGGGCCAGATGGTCTTACCGTGCGGGCTATCGCTAAGAAGGCCAACGTGGCACCGATGACTATCTACAACCACTTCAATGGCAAAAACGGCCTGTTGGAGATCATTTGGACTGAGGGATTTTCAGCCCTTCAAGAGGCTCTCACTATTGATGGTGGTGAACCCGCGCACGATCTCTTCACGTCGGCACTCGCCTATCGGACGTTCGCACTAGATCACCTGGCGCACTACACCGTCATGTTCGTGCACCATTTCGAAGGATTCCAACCGTCGATTGAGGCGACCCAGTTGGCGGTTCAAACCTTTCAAATTCTGGTGAACCACATCCAGCGTTGCCAATCGGTGGGTCTCTTCGAGGGCTACTCCGCCACCAACGTCGCGCAAATGATTTGGTCAGCATGCCATGGCTACGTGTCACTGGAAATCACGTCCGTTAACTTCTCGAGTGACTTCGAAGGTACCTTTCGCAGTTTGATTACGGGGCTGTTGCGTGGATTGGGACCTTCGGCGACGACGTTGTGAACGGAGTTGGCCAACGACCCTTTCGTTGGAACCCGAGCAGCATGTCGGTTAAGTCGTCGCGCAGATGATCCTGGCGCCACACCAATTGCTCCTGCGCCGCCGCCAAGACGCGATCACTATCTCGACATTCGGTGCGCCACGTGGGATCAGCGCGCAGGTCGAAGCACCGGAATGAACCATCCCCAAACTGCACGTAACTCACATCGTCGCTCACCGACACAGCGAGATTTTTGCCCTTGACCCTTTGGTCGGGCGACCAACCCGTTGTGTTCTGTCGTATCCAATCACCTCGATAGTCCCACTCATAGTGGGCCGCTGTGCGCCACTCAGTCGTTTCTCCGGCCAACTGAGCACTCAGGGACCGACCATCACTTTGCGCTGATGGGCCCAAAGACAGTGCATCACAGAGCGTGGGTAATAGATCGACGTTTTCGGTGAATGCCGAAACGCTGCGACCCGCGGATGCGGAGCGCGGGTCACGCCAGAGTCCCAGCACGTGATAGCTCTGGGGAAAGAAACCCAACTTTTCGATGAGACCGTGATCACCCAATTGCTCCCCGTGGTCCGAGGTGATTACGACCAATGTGTCCTGCCATTCGCCTCGGGCTTCGATTGCTTCGACAACCCGGCCGAGTTGGAAGTCAATTTCACTGATCATCCCGTAGTACTGCGCACGAATGTGTCGCATCTTGTCGACGTCAGTTGGGGCGGCACGCCAGGTAATGCCCAATGAGTATTCTTGGATGGGATGGCGGAACTCTTTGTCTACCGGCGCTATGGGAAGCTCAACGTCCGCTGGGTCGTACATCGTGGAAAACTCCCCTGCGGCCGCATACGGCGGGTGGGGTCGCAAGTAACTGAGATGCGCGAACCAACCGCTCTCTTGGTCACCGAGCCACTCGACAAAACGGTTCGTTAGAAAACCACTGAGCGAGTCCTCGGCCGGCCGGTCAGGTTCGCCGATGAGCAGGGGTATCCAGCCAGCTTGAACGTCGAAGCCCTTAGCCCGTAGGTACTGCACCCACCCGGCCTGACTCTCGGGCAGATAGAGGCCCACCGAGAATCCCGGCAGGATGCCGTCGTAGTAATCCAAACGCGGATCATCGAGCCCCTGCGCTCGATCGGGATCAAGTCCTTGGTCGGTATAGCCGAAGAGCGTTGGATTAAATCCGGCGCGCCGGGCCACCAATGCGATGTTGTCAAGTCCCGAGGGCAATGGAGTGCCATTGGCCACGACACGATTATTCATCTGATAGGTGCCGGTATAGATTGCGGCACGTCCCGGCGAGCAGGGTGCGGACTGCGAGAAGTGCCGTTCCAACCGAACACCTTCACCGGCAATCCGGTCCAGGGTGGGTGTGCGAACGAGCGGGTGTCCGGCCGCACCATAGGAATCGCCACGAAACTGATCGAGCGTGATGAAGAGGACGTTCACGACGAAGCGTGTTCGACGTAACGGTGTAGATGAACCGCTAAGTCGTCAACTATTTGAAGTGTTTCAGGTACCAACGCGCTCAAGTCCAAGAAGCCGTGCACCATGTTCTCTGCCTCGAGCAACTCCACTCGCACACCGAAGTGCTCCAGGAGTCCGGCGTACGCGACGCCTTCGTCACGCAACGGGTCGAACTGGGCGACGACCACGATCGCCGGCGGTGCACCCGTGAGATCGTCGAACATGAGTGGCGTCACGCGCGGGTCCGTGTGGTCGTTCCAGTCCCCGAGGTATTGCATGTAGTCGTAGCGCAGGTGATCAATCTCAAGGAGGTAGCCAGTGGCGTACGTGTGCGATGACTGCGTCACGACTTCGGGGCCAAGGGTGGGATAAATCAGCACCTGGGCGGCGATCGCCAGGTTCTCGCGGCGGGTGAGTGCGCAGGCAACCGCCACCAGTGCGGCACCGGCCGAATCGCCCATCACGATGAGCTCCGCGTCAGCACTGGCGTACGTCGATATGGTCGCGGCAACGTGGCGCACCAGGTCCACGGCGTCATTCACGCCCGCGGGAAAGGTATGCTCCGGCGCAAGTCGATAGTTGACCGCGAGAAACCGCATCCCCGTGTCGGTACTGAGCCGTCGACAGAGCGCGTCGTGGGTTTCCAGGTCCCCGACGATGAAACTGCCGCCGTGGAAGAACAACACCAGCGCCTTGCCCTCGTCGTTCAATGGCACGTACATTCGAGATCCAAGGGTTCGACCTTCCAGCGAGATCTCACCATCAATGACCGTCGCGACTGGCTGGGGCTCACCGCGTAGGGCCAGGGCCTCATTGCGAAAGGCCGACCGGCGATCCATAACGCTGACCGTTGAAGGGTGTGGCGCAGGGTTTTGCTTGGCGGCGCGAACGTAGGGTTCGAGTGCTGGGTGAACCATGACCACCTCCTTGCGCGAAGCATAACGGTCCACCAATGTTTGAGTCGGCGCGTTCGCGCGAGACTACATCACCCGGAAATAGTCATTAACTTTCGGTGCCAAATCTTTGGGTACGCCGAACGTCAAACCCTGATTCAGTCGGCGAGTAGGTCGTACAGTACCTAGTGTGTTTAC
Organism: Acidimicrobiales bacterium; assembly: GCA_049519675.1. Classification (GTDB taxonomy): domain Bacteria; phylum Actinomycetota; class Acidimicrobiia; order Acidimicrobiales; family RAAP-2; genus RAAP-2. Next base: position 11,908 of record JBEKQN010000021.1, read on the forward strand.
GCTCAACCACACGCAGACATTATTGACTGCGAGCTCGTCGTGAGTTCAATTGACCGCATTGCCTCGCTGCGAGATCAACTCGCGGGCCATCCGTACGAGATTGGCGCGGGAGAATTCGTCCGCTTTCGTGTCGACGCCAATGACGAGACCATCGCAGGAATCGTGCACGCCGTCAGCGCGGAAGGCTCCGATGGCTGCGATCAGTTTCGCCACTCCATCGGCGTCAGCGAATCTGACACCCTGCGCCTCTTCGCGATGCGCCGCACGCTTCAAGGCCGTCGCCAGTCGTCATTGGGGCTGATCTACGACGCACTCGATGGATACGCGCTCTTGCCTGAAGATGACGACGTGCCGTGGAACTCATGGTTCAAGGCCACGCTGTTCGTCGCGCGAACGCTGGGCGTCAACCTCGAGACGCTGGGTTCTCGATTTGAGGACATTGCGAGCGGTGACGTCGCAAATCGCTACGACGTGGCCGTCGAAGCGATGAACCGCATCGAGGAGTTCGAACAGTGTCGCATGGCTGAGGTGTCAACGACGCACGGCATTGGCTTCGTCGAGATTCTTGTATTCCGCGACACCAAATATCGACGAGGCGCTAGCCCTCCGAGATTGGGTGATAACCGGATTGACTATGACCCTTCGTCCAATCTGGCTCAGTTGACCGTGAACATTGCGGACGCGCTCGACAAGTTGGGCACGGTCGTCACCAATCCAATCACCCAGGATCAGCTTGCCGCGACGCTATTCTCTCTGACGGCATCGGGCTCATACCTGCCGGTCGCAGGTTGTTTGAGTTTCGTCGCGGACGAAGTCGACGGCAGTGGTTCGTTCACCGTCTTTGTGGCCGAACTCCCCGATGGCACCGACGTCGAGGCGCTTGTCCAGTCGGCGATCGACACCGACGATCAAGCCGCGGCCTGGGATGGACAACGACTGATTGTTTTTAGTCCCCAACCAAGTTTCGCTGACGATGATGACGAGGTTCTGCTTGACCTGGATCCCTTCGTTGAAAGCGCCTATGCGGGCCTGAGCGATCCCGCGACACGTTAGTCAAGACAGCCACAACATGAAATTTGAAGACGTCAAAGACTTTTGCAGACATCGAACAATCGTCAAGGTACAATCACGATTGTGAGGCACCACAAAAAAGAGGATGATTCCGAACGGGCAACTGGACCTGATCCGGTTGACGTGTTTTTGGCGCAGGCACCGTTCGTAGAACAGAACGGAGTGGATGAAGCGGCGATTCAGCGAGACGAGCTGCTGCACGGTGGCCCCGACGCGGAGGCGATCGGTGAAGCCATCCGGTTGAAGAATCTTCACCACGAACAAAATAGATAGTCGAAGACTGATCGGCGCTAGGGGTCAAGAAATATTGGAGCGGACGACCGGGCTCGAACCGGCGACCTCGACCTTGGCAAGGTCGCGCTCTACCAACTGAGCTACGTCCGCGTAGCGAACATTGTAGCCCAACCACTGCGCGCGACCAACGTCAATTGGACGCCGCCGAGACCCGACGAATCGCCATCTGTGGCTTAGTCGGGCGTTGCTGAGATGAAATTGGCCGCCTCTTCATAGATGTAGTCACGCAACGTCGCGAGGTCGGACATCTGTTCTGCGCAGCCCAACAGACCAAACTCCAAGGACTCGCCAAATCCCAGCACGGTGATGTTGAGAGAGAAGCTGCCGATAAGGGGACCAACCGGGGCCGCCGACGCCACCCGATAGCCACTGAGCCAGAGGGGGATCGGAGGGCCAGGAACGGAGGACACCATGAGGTTGGCTACCGGAGGCATGCGGTCGATGAGTTCCAGGGCCGAGATCATTTTCCCGCCGAAGGAGAGCGCCATTGGCCCAAGCACGCGGGGGATATTCTGCAGCACTTTCGCGTTCTTGAGTCGCTGTAGCCCGACCGCGGCGGCCGAGTCCTTGGCAATTGCTTCCAGCCGTTCTTCCGGATTGGCAATGTCCGTGTGCAGGCGCACGAGCATGCCCGAGATCTGGTTACCAAAGTCTCCCCCACTGCCCTCTTCGCGCACGTTGACGGGCACGAAAGCCACGAGGTCCTTGCGTAACACTTCGCCGCGATCTTCGAGCAGGCGCCTCAGCGCGCCACTCGATGTCGCCATGACAAAGTCGGTCACCGAGGCGCCCCGACTCTTCGCCACACGCTTCACGTCCGCCAGCGGCACGCGAAGACGGTGAAACTCCTTTTCCACGCCCGCGGCACCATTAAGCGATGTCCGTCTCGCTTCGAAAATCGAGGGCTGATCAGGGTTGGCCTGACCGCGCCCGTGCATCACGGCAACGCGCACGAAGGCCCGAACCGTCTCGAACAATCGGTTTACCCACGATCCAATGCTGTCGACGATCAATTGGGGATGACGGCGAATCTTGTTAAGTCCCTCACGCAATAGACCCATTGAACTCGTGATGGTTGGTCCACTGCCTTCGAGCGAATCGACCTTGGGTGCCGGATCGCGGACCTCGGGTGAAATGTCGAAAAGGTTCGCAAAAGCTTCGGCTCCCGAAACGCCATCGGCGAGCGCGTGGTGGACCTTGAGCGCAATGGCAGCGCGACCATCTTCGAGACCTTCGATCACCAACAGTTGCCAGAGCGGACGACTCGCCGTCAGGGTCCGGGAAAAGAAATCCGACACCAGCGCGTCGAACTGCGCTGACGTGCCGGGCGTCGGAAGCCCGACGCGCAGCACGTGACGATTGATATCGAATTTTTCTTCCGGGACGAGTATGGGCCACGTCATATCGAAGGGTGCGCGCACAATACGTTGCGTGAATATTGGAATTTCGTGAATCCGAGAGGCGATGTTGGTACGAATCAGTTCGAAACGCTGCTCGGGGTCAGTGATTGCGCCTGGTTCGAGCTCGATCACCGCTCCAATGTTCATCGCCGAACCCGCCACCTCGAGCAGGACAAACGCGCTGTCGAGCGGGTCGAGAAATTGGGTCATCGACCCGTACTGCCAAATCCGCCCTCGCCGCGCGTCGCGGCCGGCAGGTCATCGACGGCGCGAAAGGCGACCGAACTGACAGGCATTATGACGAGTTGCGCGATTCGATCTCCCACGTGCACCACGTAGTCAGTGTCAGGGTCCAAGTTCACCAACGCAACACGAAGTTCGCCCCGGTATCCCGCGTCAATGAGCCCCGGCGAATTGATGCACGTCACGCCGTGCTTGGCGGCGAGCCCGCTTCGTGGCAATACCAATCCGGCGTGGCCGTCGGGAATCGCAATACTGAGTCCCGTACCTACTAACGCTCTCCCACCGCCGGCCTCTAGGGTGCACGATTCGACCGCCGCCAAATCACAACCGGCGTCTCCTTCGTTCGCGTAACTCGGAAGTATGGCGTTTTCATGGAGTACTTTGGCCAGAATTTCCATTGCCCGAAGGCTACCGGTCCCGTCTCCACCCAACGTCGGAGGTCATTTACTATTGTTCCAGCGTGCTGGTATGGATGGATTTGGAGATGACGGGCCTCGAACCAGAGCGACACGTCATCGTCGAGATTGCGACGCTCGTCACCGACGACGAACTCAACGTGATTGGCGAGGGTCCCGACTTGGTCATCCACGCCACGAGCGAGCAACTCGTCCACATGGGCGACTTCGTAACCGAAATGCACACGAAGTCCGGGCTTTTGGGACTGATTGAAGCGTCGACGGTTTCAATTGCCGAGGCGGAAGCGGCTACGTTGAACTTTCTCAAGACCCACATCACCGAGGTCCGTACCGTTCCGCTCTGTGGTAACTCCATCGGGACCGACCGTCGTTTCTTGCAGGACTACATGCCGACCCTCGAGGCGTTCTTTCACTATCGCAACGTTGACGTGTCGACGATCAAGGAGCTGGCGCGTCGGTGGTACCCACAAATACTCGCGGAATTGCCGGAAAAGGACAGCGCCCACCGAGCGCTCGACGATATCCGAGAGTCGATCGCCGAACTGCAGTTCTATCGCGCCCGGCTCTTTCGTCCCGCGAGCGCCGCCCCTGAGCAATCGTGAGTGAGGCGTCACTTTCGCTCGAAGAAGCCGATAAGCAACTGACGAGTGCCGGACAGATGTTTGAGATTGACATCGTCACCATCCACGGCGTCGAAATGAAGGTATGGAAATTCGCGCCCACTACGTTGCGGCAAGTTCTCGACCTTTCACTTAACCACGGCGACAAAGAGTTCTTGGTCTACGAAGGTCAACGCTTCACCTTCGAACAGCACTACCGAATGGCCGCGACGCTCAGTCACCGTCTCGTGGAGATGGGGATAGAGAAGGGCGACCGGGTCGCGATTGTCTCGCGCAATCTGCCTCAGTGGATTACCTCGTTTTGGGCCGCGACCATATGTGGCGCGGTCGTGGTGCCGCTCAACGCGTGGTGGTCGAGTGACGAACTGGCCTACGGATTGGCCGACTCGGGCACGTCAGTCGTGTTCGTCGACGAGGAGCGACTCGAGCGTTTGCGGCCGTCATTTGACGATCTCGGTGATCTCTCGACGGTCGTGGTCATCAGTGACGACGTGCGTCGAGCTCCCCAGTTGGGCAACGAACACTCTCGGATCAGGATCACCAGTTACGACGACGCCCTCGGAGCCGTCGACCCCGCGGCCACACCGCCGGACGTAGCGATCGAGGCCGACGACGACGCCACGATGTTCTACACCTCGGGCACCACCGGACGGCCCAAGGGCGCCGTCGGCACGCACCGCAACGCCATCACCAACGTCATGAACCTGTTTTATGCCAGTCAGCGAGACGCATTGCGCTATCCCCCGGACGCGGACGAAGCAAAGGAGTCGTTCCCCAGCGCGTTCCTGCTCAACGTTCCGCTCTTTCACGCCACCGGATGTCTGTCCGTGATGATTCCCAACACCGTGGCTGGCGGAAAGATAGTCATGACCCATCACTTTGACGCTCGCCAGGCCCTCGAACTCATCGCGTCCGAGCGGCTCACCAATATCGGCGGCGTGCCCACGATCCCCATGCAGATACTCGACCATCCCGATTTCAACCAGTACGACACGTCGAGCATTCGCAGCGTTTCCTACGGTGGTGCTCCAGCGCCGCCCGAGTTAGTTAAGCGAATCCGCGCCGCGTTCGCGCTCGGAACGCCCGGCAACGGCTACGGGCTGACCGAGACCTCGGCTGCGGTCTCACTCAACCTCGGAGCCGACTACATCGAGCGGCCGGAGAGTTGTGGCCCGGCGCTGCCCGTCAACGAAGTCGCAATCGTGCCCGAGGATTTTAAGGGCGAGGAACCGACACCGGACTTGGCGCGAGGGTCCGAGGTGTTGGGCGAATTATGGATCAAGGGGCCCAACGTCGTACGTGGCTATTGGAACAAGCCCGAGGCAACGGAAAAGACCTTCACCAAGGGATGGCTGCACAGCGGTGACATAGCGCGCATTGACGACGAGGGCTACATCTATATTGTCGACCGCGCCAAGGACATGATCATTCGCGGGGGCGAGAACGTCTACTCGGTCATTGTCGAAGCGGCCATCTTTGAAATTCCCGAGGTCGCTGACTGCGCCGTTGTGGGAATACCCCACCCCGTGATGGGTGAGGAGGTAGCGGCCGTCATCGTGCTGCGACCGGGACGAGTGATTGACGCCGAAGAGGTGGCCCGCCACGTAGGCTCGCGCATTGCCAAGTTTTCTGTGCCCACTCGGATTTTCTTTCGCGCCGAAGCCCTGCCCCGCAATCCTCAGGGCAAGGTACTCAAGCGCGAACTGCGTACGTCGCTCGAAGAACTATTGGCGCGACCGGCCTGACTCGTCGGGCAGAAATCACGAAGCGGCCGCCACGTGGCGGCCGCTTCGTGCATTAATGGCGATTACTTATTGGGCTGCGGGGTGACGCGCAGGTAATCCTTCACCTTCTTGAAGCCCTTGGGGAACTTGGTGACTGCGTCCTCGTCGCTAATGGAGTTGACGATGATGACGTCGTCGCCGTCGGTCCAGTTGACCGGGGTCGCGACTGAGTAGTTCGCGGTCAACTGGAGTGAGTCCAGCACGCGGACGATCTCGTCGATGTTGCGACCCGTCGACGCGGGATACGTCAACGTGAGCTTGACCTTCTTGTCGGGTGCAACAATGAAGACGCTGCGCACGGTCAAGGTGTCATTGGCATTGGGGTGGATCATGTCATAGAGGTCAGCCACCTTGCGGCCTTCGTCACCAATCAGGGGAAAGTTCAGCGTCGATCCCTGCGTCTCGGCGATGTCGGCCTTCCACTTCTCGTGAGAGGCCACGTCGTCGACCGAGACTCCGATGATCTTGGTGTTGCGCTTGTCAAAGTCTCCCTTGCGGGCCGCAAAGGCGCCGAGTTCTGTCGTGCACACCGGCGTGAAGTCCTTCGGGTGCGAAAAAAGTATGCCCCAGCTGTCGCCGAGCCACTCGTGGAAATTGACAGTTCCTTCGGTGGTCTCCGCCGTAAAGTCGGGCGCCACGTCTCCAAGGCGGATTGCCATGTCTGTGCTCCTTGCGTAAAAAGTGCCAGTCACTCGACTGAACCTCACCACTGTAGCGGCCGAATGTCGAATGACAACAATATCTAGTTCATTTGTCGATAATTCAGTGCAGCAGTGAAAGCCTGCGAAACTGGAAACATGGTTGACCCGCTCACGCCGACGGTCGCGGCGTTCGATCTCGACGGCACGTTGACCGAGGGCGGCAGCGTCTTTCCCTGGCTGCGCCATCTCTGTGGCACGTCCGCCCTCTTTCGAGCGGCGTCCGGTCTCGCGGTGCCCTTGCTCGTGGGTGCGATTCGCAGCGGGGCGAGCGCCGACTTGGCCAAGGAGCGCCTCTTTCGCGCGTTGCTGGCCGGACGCGACCATGAAGAGGTCCGTGAGTTCTCACGCCACTTTGCGTTAGAACATCTCGAGCAAAAGGCTCGACCCCACACGCTCGCCCGTCTGAACTGGCATCTCGAAAAAGGCCACGACGTGGTCATCGTGTCGGCCTCGCCCCAGTTGTACGTGGACGTCGTCGCTCAGTCGCTCGATGTCGTGGGCGCCGTCGGCACCCGTCTCGCGGTTGACCCGCTCGGAAAATTGACCGGCGGCTATTTGGGCAAGAACTGTCGCGGCAGCGAGAAGCTTCGACGGCTCTCGGAATGGATCGAGGAGCGCCACTACGACAGCGAACCAGATATCTACGCTTACGGCAACTCAAGGGGCGACAAGCGAATGCTGAGCGACGCCACGTTTCCCTTCAACGCCGGGCGTTTAGGTTTGCTCGGTGCCCTACGCCGGTTCCCGCGCCTACCGCGCGAGTGACGACCTTCTACAGCTGCTCTACCGAGGCACCCAGCTCTACGATGCCACCCTCGCGACCGTCGTAAATAACCTGGATCGTCGCACCTTGCTCTTTCCAGGCAATGACCGTGTTGCCGTGACTGTCCACGATGCCAACGTTGAGGTCGTAGATGCCATCGAGCAGGGGAATCTGCGCGAGGTCCACCCCCACTCGGTTGTGACCGGGCTTTAGATTGACCGGCGAACCCTGGGCGTCGCTACGACTGACCAGCAGACCGCCGCGCGTAAAGACCTCCAGCACAAAGTTTCCGCTGTAGGCGGTCTCTGACGTGATCTCCACGTCAAAGTGCATGCCCGCACCGCTGCGTACATCGAATGATCCTGTGGGCGTGGTGACGGCGTCAATGACGACGTTGGACTGCACGCCAGCGAGGTCGTGTTCAATGGCGTCATCCAACAAATGCTCCCGGAAGATTCGCAACGATTCTTGCACCGGTCCGTCGGCGATGAGCTGTCCGTCATCGAGCACCAATGCGCGGTCACACACCGCACGCACTTGATCGGCTTGGTGGGTCACGAGCAGGATGGAACGCCCCTCTTCCTGGAACCGGCCGATGCGGTCGAGACACTTGGCCTGGAAACGCTCGTCACCAACCGCCAAGACCTCGTCGACCACCAGGATGTCGGGATCGACGTTGACGGCGACCGCAAAGGCCAGGCGGACGTACATGCCGCTGGAATAGAACTTCACCTGCGTGTCGATGAACTGTTCGAGCTCACTGAACGCCACAATGTCGTCAAAGATGTTGTCGATCATCTTGCGAGAAAAACCGAGCATGGCGCCGTAGAGATAGACGTTCTCGCGACCCGAGAGTTCGTGTTGAAAGCCGGCACCTAACTCGAGCAGGGCCGCCAAACTCCCCCTCAGACGGATTTCACCCGACGTTGGTTGCAAGACGCCGCAGATGCATTTCAGCAGCGTGGACTTGCCCGAGCCATTCTGTCCCACGATGCCCACTGTCTCGTTGTCCGAGATCTTGAAGTCAATGTCGACGAGCGCACTGAAGAGCTCCGTAGTGCCCGACTTGGGATGCAGGAGTCGCTCCTTTAATGACTTGTGGCGTTCGTGGTGAATCTTGAACTGCTTGGAGATGTTGGATACCTCAATGACCGTCGTCATTACAGCTCCGACTCAAAATTGCCCTCGAGGCGGCCGAAGATTGTCAACGACACCAAGAACAGCACGATCATGATGGCGAGCAACGCGAGATTAAGGAAGAAGAAATGAGACACGGACCAGGTGGGCAAAATGCGGAGTATTGGGTGAGGGGCCACCGTTGAACTCACCGTGGTAGCCACGTAAAACACCCGTTGGAAAGTGAGCACTATCAAAGTGATGGGATTCAAGAAATAGAGGAGGGCAACCCCATGCTGATGAAGCTTGAGTGAGATGGTGTTCTCGTAGCTGTAAACAATGGGCGTCAAGTAGAACCACAGCATCAACGACACTTCCATCAAGTGCTTGATATCGCGCAAGTACACATTGAGTGCTGAGGTGACCATGGCCACCGACGCGGTGAACAAGTACAGTGCCGCGAAAGAGATCGGAAGTATCCACATGTAATTCCAGGCTGGTGAGTGGCCCACAATCAGCAGCACGAGAGCCAAGACGCCCAACTGAATGAAGAAGTAGACCACGGAGGCCCCCACATTGGCCAGCGCCAGAATCTCACGCGGAAAGGAAACCTTCTTCACGAGCGAAGCCCGGTCGACGATGACGCCGGTCGCGGTGTTAATGGCGGTCTGGAAAAGGTTCCAGACGACGAGGCCCGCAAACAGATAGATGTAGAAGTTGGGAATACCGTTCTTCAAGAACAAGAAAAAGACCAGGAAGTAGATCCCGAGGGTCATCGCGGGCGCGAGCATCGACCAGAAGATGCCGAGCACCGAGCTCTTGTATTTGATGCGGATATCCGACGTAATCAGACTCGTCAGCAACTCGCGGCGGTTGGCCAGATTCCTCAAGCGCGTCCACAGATTCGGTCGCGCGCTCAAGACACGCACGGGGGCGTCCTCAATCGAACGTCGCGGGGCCCCCGCCGACGTCGCGTTATCCACTAGACCCCTTGGCGAATCGCCGAACGCTCAATTACCGCGTCAATGAAGCCGTACTCCAGCGCCTCCTGCGCGGTGAACCAGCGGTCGCGATCCGAATCGGCTTCGATCCGCTCGACCGTCTGGCCGGTGTGAAAGGCAATGCGCTCAGCCAGAACGTTCTTGGAGTAACCAATCTGCTCGGCTTGAATTGCAATGTCCGACGCCTGTCCCTGCATGCCACCCATCGATGGCTGGTGCATCAGGATGCGGCTATGCGGCAGCGAGAATCGTTTGCCCGGCGTGCCCGCGCAGAGCAGGAACTGACCCATTGAGGCGGCAATGCCCAGACAGATCGTGCGGATGTCGCAATTGACGTACTGCATCGTGTCGTAGATGGCCAGACCGCTGAAGACGATGCCGCCGGGAGAGTTGATGTAGAGGCTGATATCGCGGTCGCGGTCCTCCGCCTCGAGCAGCAACAGTTCGGCGCAGATGCGATTGGCCGTGTCCTGGTCGACTTCGGTGCCCAAGAAGACGATGCGTTCGCGGATAAGTCGCTGATTTAGGTCATTCGCGCCGAAGCCTTCGGCCATGGATGTCGTATTCATGCGACCAATCTACCGTGTGAGGCCCGGAACTCTTCAGATGGCGGCGTAGAATGAGGACTCTTGCGGGCGTGGCGGAATTGGCAGACGCGCTGGTTTTAGGTACCAGTTCTTCGGAGTGTGGGTTCGAGTCCCTCCGCCCGCACCAAAGACGTAACCGGTAAGTGGCTATTGGTCGCTCGCTCTGCTAGCGTGGTCTTTGCTGTTTCGCCGCATTTTGCGGTAGAGACCGATTCGACTTTGACATTTCGAGTTGGGCTCATCTCAACTCGTAGGAGTCATATGTCTGTGCCCTTCGCCGACCTCGGCGTGCCATCGAACCTCGTGGAACGCCTCGCGGCCCGTGGTATCACCGAAGCCTTCCCCATCCAGGAGGCGGCCATCCCCGACGCCCTGGCCGGGCGCGACGTCGTCGGCAAGGCGATCACCGGGTCCGGCAAGACGCTGGCCTTCGGGCTACCCCTGATGGCCCGCCTGACCAAGGCCCGCCCGCGCAAGCCCGTGGCCCTGGTGTTGGTGCCGACGCGCGAGCT
>JBEKQN010000022.1:0-20932 GCA_049519675.1 Acidimicrobiales bacterium
CGGGGATGAGCACGTGCAGGGCGTACGTGCTGTGCGGTTGCAGGCGGCTGAACCACAGCAGCCCCGCCGTCGCCATGGCGAGGCCGGTGACGATCAGCGTGCGTGGACCGGTGCGCGGCAGGATCCGGCTCGCCGATCCGGCGCCGACGATGATGCCCGCGGAGAACGGCAGGAAGGCAAAGCCGGTCTTCAGGGCGCTGTAACCAAGAGTGCCCTGGAGGAAATAAGTGAGGAAGAGAAACGTCCCCAACATCGCCATTCCTACCAGCAAGGAGGTGAGCAGCGATCCGCCGCGGCGCCGTTCGAGCACCACGCGCATGGGCAGCAGCGGGTGGGGCGAACGCAGTTCAATGCCGACGAACGCGGCGAGCAGCACTACCGCACCGGTGAAGAGCGTGACGGTCAACGTCGAACCCCACCCGTGCGTGGCCACCATCGTGAAGCCGTAGACCAGCAGGAACAGCCCGCTGGTCGCGGTGATCGCGCCGGGCAGGTCGTAGCCGTGACGGGCCGTCACCTTGCTCTCGGTGATCACTCGGCGAGCGGCGATCGCGGCCACCAAGGCAATGGGCACGTTGATGAGCAGCGTCCAGCGCCACGAGGCGAACTCGGTCAGGATGCCGCCGAGCACCAGTCCGATGGCGGCGCCGCCACCGGCGACGGCCCCGTAGACGCCGAAGGCGCGGGCCCGTTCGCGAGCCTCGGTGAAGGTGACGGTGAGCAGGGACAATGCGGCGGGCGCCATGATGGCGGCGAAGGCGCCCTGCAGCGCCCGGGCGCTGAAGAGCATGGCCTGGTTCTGCGCGAGGCCGCCTAACGCGGAGGCGACGCCGAAGCCGATCAGGCCAATGATAAACATGCGACGCCGGCCGAGGTAGTCGGCGATCCGTCCCCCGAGCAGCAACAGACTGCCGAAGGCCAGGGTGTAGGCGCCGAGCACCCACTGGCGGTTGGCGACGGAGATGTGCAGCGCGTGCTGGGCCGAGGGCAGGGCCACGACCACGACGGACGCGTCGAGCACGATCATGAGCTGGGCGATCGCGATGACCGCGAGGGACCAGTAGCGCTTGGGGTCGAGCTGGGGCTCGTCCCCGGGTAGGACTTCGACGGTTGTCTCTGTTGACATGTACTTCACCTCTCTATGGGAACTGCCTGCGTGTACTCGACTCATCTGTGAACTTTCCTGGTATTCCAGGGCGGTTACACTTGATTCGGAACTATGGTTCCGGATAGACTGCACTATAGTAACGATGGTTCCGTTTGTCAACTATTCCGCCAGGAGGCGATTTTCATGTCCGAAGTCCATGTCGTGGGCCCCGCGGCGAGTGTATTTTCGGACACTATGGAGACCGTTGACGCGACCGTTGGTCTAGAGATGACCAAGCCCATGCGAGCCGACGCCGTGAGGAACCACGAGAAGATCCTGTTGGCCGCCGAGGAGATCTTTGCGCTCGACGGCGTCACCGCGCCCATTGACCTGGTTGCCGAGCGCGCGGGCGTGGGCATTGGCACGCTCTATCGTCACTTCCCCACCAAGGAGTCGCTCTACGAGGCGATCGTGGTGACCAGGATCTCCAGCCTGCTCGACATGGCCGACGAGCGCGCGAAGGACGGCGATTCGGGCAACGCGCTCTTCATCTTCTTGCGCGAGTTCGCGATTCGTGCCGCCGAAAAACAGGACCTCTTCGAGGCCCTCGGTCAGGCCGGCATCGACATCAAGTCAAAACTCGCCGATCAAGTCGATGAGTTGGTACGCCGCGTCGACGTGCTGCGCCAACTGGCCGTCGACGCGGGAACGGTGAGCGAAGACGTCACCACGACCGACATGCTCAACCTGGTGATGGGTAGTTGTCACGCCGCGAGCCACTCGGGCAACGATGATGAGAGTCTTCTCCGGCTGGTCAACATCGTCATTGCCGGCATTCAGCCTCACACCGCGAGTTAAGTACCGCACAGGATTCACCGTTTAGTTAGCGGCGGCCTTCTGTGCCTGCAGGCTCGCGTTGTGTCCGTCTAGCGCCTTGCGCAGCAAGTGTGCGAGCTTCGCCCGCTCCTCAGGGTTAAGGCTCACCAGGATCTCGTCCTCGAGGGTCTGCTGGGCCGCTTCCGCGCGGTGCAGCGCTCGACGTCCCTCTTCGGTCATGGTCACGATATGGCGGCGACGGTCCGTGGGATCGCGCCGGCGCTCCACGTAGTCGGCCGCCTCCAGGTCATTGAGCAGCAACACGGTGTAATTCGTGTCGATGCACAAACCATCCGTCAGGGTCTGCTGAGTGGTTTCATCGAAATCACGCAGGAACGACAGCGCGGCCAGTTCCTTGAGGGTCAGACCAAGCAACTCGGGGTTGCTCTGTCGAGAGACGAGGCGCGAGAGTTGCGTGAGCATCAGGATCGGTCCAGTGGACGGATTTTCATCCATATTTTTTAATAGTAGCGAAGTGTCGATATTCATGATATAGTGATTATATCTACTTCTGGATGATAAAGATACATTGCCCAGTAGATCCACCTTACTAACTAAGGACACCGCTTATGACAAATACCCTTACCGTTTCATCAGGAGTTTCTGACCGGCGACGCTGGATCGCCCTGATCGTCGTCTGTCTCGCGATGCTGATGAGCGCCCTCGATTCATCGATCGTCAACGTCGCCCTGCCATCGATCCAGCACGATCTGCACTTCTCCCCTTCCAATCTGACCTGGGTCGTTGACGCCTACCTCATTGCCTTTGGCAGTTTCCTGCTGCTCGCCGGTCGCCTGGGCGACTTGTTAGGTCGCAAGAAAGTGTTCCTTAGTGGCGTCGCGATTTTTACTGCATCGTCACTCGTCTGCGCGCTCGCCCAGAGCCAGGCGATGCTGATCACCGCCCGCTTCTTCCAGGGCATGGGCGGGGCCATCTCGACCTCGGTCATCGTCGCGATCATCGTGACCGAGTTCACCGGCGCGGCCGAACGGGCCAAGGCCATGAGTGCCTACCTCTTCGTCGCCGTGGGCGGCGGTTCGATTGGCCTGCTCGTGGGCGGTCTGCTCACCCAGGCCGTCAACTGGCACTGGATCTTCGTGATCAACGTGCCGATCGGTCTGCTCACCCTGGTGCTGGGCTCCCTCCTCATCAAGGAGAACGCCGGACTGGGCGTGCGCGAAGGACTCGACGTCGTGGGGTCTCTCTTAATGACGACGTCGCTCATCGTGGGCATCTACGCCGTCGTGAAGGCCTCCGCCTACGGCTGGACGTCCGTGCACACACTCGCGGCCGGTGCCATCTCGGTCATCCTCATGAGTTGCTTCATCACGTTTGAATCCAAGATCGAGCGACCAATCATGCCGCTGCGCATCCTGAAACTGCGGAGCTTGACCGCGACCAGCGTCGTGCGCGGGCTCAGCTTCTCCGCCATGTTCTCGGTGTTCTTCTTCGGCGCGCTGTACATGGAAAAGGTCCTCGGCTACGGCCCCCTGCAAACAGGCGTCGCCTTCTTGCCGATGTCGCTCACCATGGCGATCATGTCGCTGGGCATCACGAGCCGCCTGCTGATCCGCTACGGCCCGATGCGGCTGCTCGTGCCCGGCATGTCGGCCGTCATCGTTGGCCTATTGCTGCTCACCCACACGTCGGACCAGTCGAGCTACGTGACGTCGATCCTGCCGGCGTTCCTGCTGCTCGGCTTGGGCATGAGTATCTCGGCAGTGCCGTTACTCACCATCGCCATGGCTGACGTGCCCAAGTCCGACGCCGGTTTGGCCTCGGGCATCGTGAACGTCTCGATGTGGCTCGCCTCCTCGGTGGCGTTAGCCGTCTTCGGCACGCTCGCCACCAGCCGGACCACCTCACTCGTGACCCAGGGCATCAACCCCGCGTCCGCCTTGGTCGCCGGGTACCACGTGGCCTTCCTCATCGGTGCCGTCTTTGCGGCCATTGGTTTGGTCATCACCGTGGTCGTCCTGCGCGCCCCGGCACGCGAGGTTGTCCAGGCCCAGACGTCGCAAGCCGAGTCCTTCGACATGAGCGAACTCGAGGTCTTCGCCGGCGAGTACTAAAGTTCACCTTCTCAACAAACAAGAACTAGATCGCCCCGATGGTCAAACACAAGAACCGCGCCACATTGTGAGGAATATACATAGGCCAGAACTCACGGGCAGCCCGTACCGTGGAACTTCAATTCGCGATTTCTAACTCCAGTTCAAGGCGTTTCTAACTGGAAATGCTCATGACCAGTCAGTGCCGGGACTCCGGGTCAGGGGTAATGGCCCGGACCACGACATCGTCAGTTTGCTCGTCCCTCTTGTTCCAAAGGATGATCCAATCTCCTTCATTTGAGCCAACCGAAATTGCCCAACAGCCAAGTGAGTCGAATCTTCGACGGCGGCACCGAACATCGCTGGGGTTAGTTTCAAGCATCTCGAGTACCTCGCAAAGACGGTCGAGCAAGTTCTTCCGAGTGGGTGATCGCTCTAGTTCTTTGAGCAACTCATCCGCTTGTTCTGAAAAATAAAGATCGGCCACAAGAGTTCGCAGCTGCTACGCGTCGGGTGATCTTTTGAAACTCCTCTTGACTAACTTCTCCGGGTGCTCATAACTGTCTTGAATCGCAGCCATTAAGGTCGAATTCTCGAGCAGCCGCTTTTCGGTCATAGACATAACGGCTGCAGGTTCAAGGATGAGTACGCCACCGGCCTCTTCATGCAGAATGTACCGGCTGGCTTTGGCGAATGCTCCGA
Organism: Acidimicrobiales bacterium; assembly: GCA_049519675.1. Classification (GTDB taxonomy): domain Bacteria; phylum Actinomycetota; class Acidimicrobiia; order Acidimicrobiales; family RAAP-2; genus RAAP-2. The sequence goes on from JBEKQN010000022.1 coordinate 4,717, forward strand.
GGTTGAGGCGACCTCTCGCTTGTGTAGTGACAACAATTGGCTCTTCCATAGTTTCAACTGTACCCTAGGGGCTTAGCCCACGCAAGGGCTTGGCCCACATGGTATTTTACGGCCAAATTTGCTGATGACCGCACGTGGCCTCTTGTCGACTTGTGTACGTTCAAACGCTGGACTTGTGCATATACCTCATTGTGGCGCGGTTCGTCTTTGACCTAGCCACGCGGGGCTTCTTCTTTTCCTCAGTCCGAGACAATCCACAACACCAGAGGCCACGCACTGGACAAGTTCAAGTTGCACAAAGGCCCGTGCCCTCGGCGGATCAATGCCTTACGGCAGGTCTACCGGCACGTGCAGTTCCAGGTCGGCCGACGACTGTCCGATGTTGATGACGTAACGGCCCGGCAACGTCGTGAACGAACCGTTTTTGTAGACCTGAAAACCGCTCGGCGGTATCGTCAGCGTGACGTCGCTCGTCGATGACGCAGCGAGCACGACCCTGGTGAACGCGCGGAGCTGATCAGGCGGCTCGCCGGCGCCACTGGGGTACTGCACGAAGACCTGAACCACGTCGGCGCCGGCACGCGTACCGGTGTTGGTGACGTTGAGCTTCACCTCTAGCCCGCTCGCGGTCTGCTCGATCGATGGGTTCGAGAGCGCGAAGGTCGTGTAGTCCAGGCCGAAGCCGAACGCGAAGAGCGGCGTGACCCCGTGCGCCTGGTACCACCGGTAGCCCACGTCGAGCGCCGAGGTCGACGTGCCGAAATTCACCACCGAGTCCACGCCGGGGAACTGCGTGGCCAACGACGTTGGTTGTTCCGTCTCGCTCTGAGGGAACGTGATCGGCAGTCGGCCGGAGGGGTCGACGTCGCCGTCGAGCACGTTGGCAATAGCGGTGCCATCCTGCTCTCCGGGGAACCAGGCCTCCAGCACGCCCGCCACGTGACTGAGCCACGGCATCAACACGGCGCCACCGGTATTGAGCACCACCACCGTGTTGGGGTTGACCGCGGCGACGGCACTGATGAGCGCGTTCTCGTCACCGGGCAGGCTCAAGTTAGGACGGTCCGCGCCCTCGGTGCTGGGCTCGCCGGCAAAGACAATGGCCACCTGCGCTCTTCGCGCCAGCGCCACCGCCGAACGGATAGCCGGCGTGGCGTCGACGATGCTGAACGTCGGTGAGGGATGGTTCGCCACGCCGAACCATCGGGCACCGAAGGTGTATCGGTAACCACCGTGCAGGCGCACGGTGGTTGACATGTTGTTGGACGCGTGCAATCCCTTAGAGACCAGGATCTGGTGACCGTTGAAGTACAGCCACGTGTCGCCGATCTCCTGGATCGTGACGACGTAGGTGCCGGACCTCTGCGCGTGCAGCACCACCTGCCAGTGGTTCCATCCCTTGACGTTGGTGAAACCAGGCTTCGTCGCCGTGGCGCGCTCGGCGGTGACGTTGGCGCTCGTCGACGCGTGGAGCTTTAGCTTGCCGGCGTGTCCGTCGATGCGAACCCGCTTCGCGTGCGGGGACGATGTGCCGCGCACGACGTGCAAGTCTTGGGCGTGCTGAAGGGTGAGCGAGAGAGGGCCTCCGGGCGCGTACCAGACGTGCACGTGCGTGCCCAGCGCGGCACGAATCGCCGCCAGTGGCGCCACCACGAACGATGCCCTGACCCTCGAACTGCCATCACCGGTACTTTGGGCTTGGCGCACGGCGTCGGTGCCGATGACCGCGACCGAGCGGATCGTGGGCTTGAGCGGCAAGACCGGACCGGCGTTCTTGAGCAGTACGACACTTTCTTCCGCGGCGTCCAGCGCGACCTTTTCGTGCGCCGGCGTCGAGGCTGGCGCAGCGATGACGACCGGTCGCGGGTGGGCGATCAGGCCGAAGGCGAACATCTGGGTGAGCACCGCCACGACGGCACGATTGAGATCCGCGACGGGCATGATGTGCGACTTCACCAAATTAACCAGTCCCGCGGCCGACGAGGACTTGGTGAGCGACAGCCCGTCGCCAAAGGCCTGCTCGGGATGCAGCGCCGAACGCTCGTCGGAACGGACGAAGCCGCTGAATCCCCACGAGTCCAGCAACGAATACAGGTAGGGATCCTCGCAGTCGTGCACGCCGTTGATCTGACCGATCGAACACATCACGCCGGCGACGTGACCCTGCTGCACGGCCGCCTCGAACGGCGCGTCGTACAGTTCGCTGAGCGCGCGCAGAGGAATCAGTTGATTGAGCAGGGCCCGGGCGGTCTCCTGGGTGTAGCCCGAGAAGTGCTTAGCCAACGACATGACGCCGTGGGACTGGATGCCCTCGATGTTGGCCACGCCCATCTCGCTGGTGAGTTGTGGGTCTTCGCCGAAGGACTCGTAGATGCGGCCACTCTGGGCCACGCGCGCGAGGTTGAGTTCAGGCCCTTGGATGACGTCGATTCCCTTCGTTCGCGCTTCGGCACCCACCACCTGACCCGTCGCCCGCGCAATTGACGGGTTAAAGGTGGCGGCCACGCCAATCGCCGCGGGAAGTCGCGTCACGCCGTGCACCTGGCCCGCGACGCCGTCAGGTCCGTCGGTCAGCGTGAGCGCCGGAAGGCACAACGAGGGAACACCGAAGTTGAAGTTCTCGATGCCGTTGCCGTGATGCAGCGTGACGAAACCGGCCTTCTCCTTGAGCGTCATATGTGTGAGCACCTCGAGCGCCAGGACCGACGGACGTTGTGCACCGTCTTGTGACTCGCCAACCCACGGGCACAACGGCGACGTGCTGGGGATGGGAAAATGCAACGCCGGATGTACGTGACCCCCACCCGACGCCAGTGCCGGGGACCCCGTGGCGATGATGCCCATGAGGCCGAATATTCCCGCGAGTGCCACACACCAGAGGCGCCGCCGCGAGCCCGTGTGATCGATGGACTGACCCCGACGCCAGGCACCTCGCCTCCCCCGCATGCTCAGCACCAATTGACCGGTGGCGTGGGTGAACAGAGCCGCGTTCGCGGGGCCATGGGTTTCACCGAGTTATATGCCACAACGTCCTTTATCGTGCCGCCACTTAAAATTTCGAAATCAACAACCTACCCGGCCGACCAGAAGCATCGTTGACGTGAAAGTCGAGGTCAAATCAAGCGCGACCCTAGACCACAACGTCGGACTGTGGTGCACTCTCAAAAGTCCTACCAAATCGGGACTAATGACCCTAGACCAACAATTTCCGGCGTGGATAGGTTCACTGTAGGGATTGGAATGCTCGAAGTTGAGTCATTGACGTCCCGCGACTGGCATCTCGCTTCTCGTAAAAATGAAATCTAGGAGTCACACCATGAAAGCACTCGTTTACGAAGGTCCAGGCAAGAAGAGTTGGAAAGACGTGCCGAACCCCACGATCCAACGGCCCACCGACGTCATCGTCAAGATGGACGCCACCACCATTTGCGGCACCGACCTACACATTCTTAAGGGCGACGTCCCGGAAGTCGAGATCGGCCGAATCCTCGGACACGAAGGAATCGGCGTCGTGACCGAAGTCGGTTCGGGCGTGAGCCAGCTCGCCGTGGGCGACCGCGTCATCTTGTCGTGCGTCAGCTCGTGCGGACGTTGCGCCAACTGTCGTCAGAGTCTCTACAGCCACTGCCTCGACCCCGAAGGCGTGGCCGGCATCGGCTGGATCTTCGGCTACATGATCGACGGCACCCAGGCCGAGTTCGTGCGCGTTCCGTTCGCGGAGAACTCGGTGTACAAGATTCCCGCCGACATGACCGACGCCGAGGGCATCCTGCTCTCCGACATCCTGCCCACCGGATTTGAAATCGGTGTCCAGTACGGTCAGGTCAGTCCCGGCGACGTCGTTGCCGTCATTGGTTCCGGTCCCGTAGGCCTCTCGGCCGTCATGACCGCGCGCCTCTACGGCCCGTCCAAGATCATCGCCATCGACCTCGACAGCGCCCGTCTCAAGAGGGCGGCGGACTTCGGTGCGACCGACACGGTCAACTCCGGTGACGCCGACTGGAAAGAGCAAGTACTCGCTCTGACCGACGGTGCCGGCGTCGACGTGGCGATTGAGGCCGTGGGCGTGCCCGCGACCTTCACCATGGCCACCGAGATTGTTCGCCCCGGAGGCAACGTGGCCAACATTGGCGTGCACGGCAAGTCCGTCGACCTCAAGCTCAACGAACTGTGGATCAAGAACATCGACATCTCGATGGGACTGGTCAACACCAACACGCTGGGCATGCTGCTCAAGCTGGTGGCTGAGCACAAGTTGCCCGCGGAGAAGTTCGTCACGCACGAGTTCAGCTTCGATCAGATGATTGAGGCCTACGACACGTTCGGCAACGCGTCCAAGTACGACGCGCTGAAGGTGCTGATTCACTAAGTAGCCGCATCATCAAAAGCGCTCACCCGAAAGGGTGAGCGCTTTTGACGTTGCGGCCCTCGTTGGAGCAGTTCGCGACGTCCCTGCAACGTCATTGTGACGTCACCGTGTTTCATGGACTTTTTTGTTTTTCGATTACGATTGCTGGTGGAGCGCCGGGAAGACTGGTCGGCAAGATGTCATCTTTAGGGGGACACTGTCGTGGCGCTCGCGCTGGTTGTATTTGTCGCAGGTGCGCTCATCAGTCTCGCCACGAGTTGGTTGCTCGTCACTCGTCTCGAGCGCATCGGTGAGCGCCTCGGGCTTTCAGAAGCTCTCTTAGGGATTCTGGCAGCGCTCGCGGCGGACGCGCCTGAGATCACGTCCTCGATCTCGGCGCTCTCCCAGCACCAGCGCATTATCGGCACTGGCGTCATCATTGGTTCAAACGTGTTCAACTTGGCCGCGCTCCTTGGACTAGGCGCCATCGTTGCCGGTTCGATCTCGCTGCACCGAAGGGTCGTCATCCTCGGCGGTGTCGTCGCCGTTTGGATTGCCGTGTGCTGCCTCGCGACATCAACGGGACTGCTTCCCGTACTGCCGAGTCTGCTCCTGGCGTCGCTGGTTTTCGCCGGCTATCTGGCGATCCTTGGACTACGTGGCAACTTGGAAACACGCGTGCCGCTGCCGAGACGTATCGTGACGTGGCTCGCCGCGGCGATCGACGAGGAAGAAATGGAGCTCGAGGAGGCGATCCGTCCTCCCCGCGGACGTCCCATTGACGTCCTCGTTGCGGGCATGGCGCTGATCACGGTCGTCCTCTCGAGTGTCGCCATGGAGCGCAGCGCATCAGACCTTGGTCATCACTTCCATATCTCCGACGCCATCGTTGGCGGCTTGATTCTCGCGGCCGTCACCAGTCTGCCCAACGCCGTCGCCGCGGTCCACCTGGCCTCCAAGGGTCGTGGTGCGGCAGCGTTGAGTACTGCGCTGTCGAGCAACAACCTCAACGTGGTCGTCGGTCTCCTCATTCCTGGTGCGTTGATCGGGCTGGCCGCTCCGTCATTCGCGGGCACGCTCACTTCGACGAGTTACTTGTTGCTCACGCTCATCGTGCTCGTGGTGGCGTACGCGCAGCGGGGGCTCAACCGGCGTTCGGGTGCGCTCATCGTTGGCGGTTACCTCATTTTTGTCCTCTGGCTTCTGGCAACTGCGTAACGCAATGGCCATCACGGTGATTGGATGCGTCAAACCCAGCGCGTCCTAAATCGCACCGCGTGGTCTCATATTCGTGGATGAGGAAAAACGTTGTATGGCGACTGCAATGATTTGGAGATGAAGCGACCCGTCAGGCGAAATGTGATGTGGACTACGGGTGCCTCGCTCTTGCTCGTGATTGCCGTTGCCATTTGGGCGCTCACGAGCTAGCACGCTGCGAGCGGAGACCCCGGGGCCAGGGTGATGGATCAACTCACTCCGACCGTAAGTTCGCTTCCGGGTTATGGGACGGCCGCCTTGCCCTGGGTCAAACAGATACCCCAGTCGCTGGTGGCCCCCTACGCGGTGAGGGAAGAGCCATCGCAAACCAGTTGCGATGGCATCGCTGGTACGCAGGGGTGGTCACAGGTCGTCGTCCAAGCGGGCTTCAAGTGGACCAAGGGTTTGTCGGCCCTCGTCTCCTACATGGATCCGCGGCTCACGAAATTGGGCTGGTCGATCGATGAGCATTCGCGGGCCTCCATTCCTCCGAGCCAGGACTGGGTCAAGACGTTGAGTAATGGATCACGGGCCAGCGTCAGCGTCTCGCAAGGTTTTGGTACGTACGCTTCACACTGGCAACTTGATGCCATCGCCAATCCTGTCGGCAAGCCAGCGAGCGGGTGCTGAGACGGGCCACGTGTCTGCAACGATGCGCTTCCGACGTGCGTAGTGGGTCGACCTTGGAACTGGAACCAATGGGGACTGGCTGCTCGCAATCACAAATAGGATTTCGCATCTGAATTTACCGATCAGTGCCCTGGGATTGATCAGAGGCGTCGCATCTGCGCGACGGTCACGGCGCGACTACCAGCCGTAGGGGGAGCACCCGTCCTGATCGGGGATCTGACCGTGAACGACCCGCATGCCAATGATGATCTGCTGGTCTCGCGACGCGTCACCGGCCAGCGGGGCAAAGCGACGGCCCCCGTACTGGGACCAGGTGCCATTCGCGAAGCCAATGCCAGAAAACGAGGGGCCGACCATCGACCAATTGCCCGAAACCTCGCAAATGGCCACCTGCTGCCACTTGTCTCGCAGTTCATCGATGTTGAGACTCACCGAGGAGGCCACCCTGACCAGGGCGTGGCGCAGCGGGGTGTCGACCACGCGATGGGGCCCCAGGACGACCTTGTGGCTGGGAGGACGAGGGGGTTTGGTGGCCACCGCGGCGCCCGCGCGTGACGACAGCGGGACGACTGCGGTTAAAACTATTACCAGCAAAGCGAACATGATCCTTCGCACAGCTCTCCTTGGTCCAGGCACACGGCGCGGCACGCGATCTTTCGACGGGGTTGCTTGCGAGCCGCACTCACCTCAGCGGGGATAATTACCCCACCAGAGGGCGCAGTTTGGTTTTGGTCACGTGGTCCACACAGTGGAGGGTGACTCCGTAGCAGTCGTGCTGCCGGATTAAGCCTAGTTGCAGGACCCTTCAAAACGGCGGCAAAACGGCCAATAAACGAACATAAACAGCCCTTGACCAGGTACTACGTTGTCAGAATTACCGGGGTTTGGAGCCAAAAGCGAGGGTCTTAATTGGCCCTTTTCGCTCGTTTTCACCGCATTAACTAGTTGAGGCCCCTCGCCGACAAAATGACCAACGCCGCGGCCATGGAGAGCGGGACCGCCACGACGCCCAATCGACTGGCTCGAGCGAGCGACGGACGAGCGCCGGCAATTCTGGCGGCCTTCAGCCACAAGATCCAGGCCAAGGAGCCACTCACCAGTAGGTTCGGCCCGAGGTTAAGTCCAATGAGCATCGCGAAGGGATGGGCCGGCGTCCTGGCCGCCAGCAGGGACGCCGCCGGCAGGTTGTTCACAACGACCGACACCAGGGCTGCCACGCCGGCGGTCGACCAGGTATCGAGGTGGCTGAGCATCGTGGCGGGGCCGGACCACGCCCTTCCCAACGTCCCGAGCGCGACGGCGACCCCAAAGAGGCCGGCGAGTACCGGGACGCCGACCACGTCAAACACATGGCCCAGGTTCTCCTTGCCAGTGACCAAGCGGCAAACAATGACAAATGCGCCCACCGCCGCAACGGCCAACGCTGGCGATGGCAGCACCAGCACCAGGACCGCCGCGGCGATCACCGCCGCCAGTCCCAGTCCCACTGTTGTCGGAGGAGACTCGGACGGCTCGGACGGTTCCAAGCGAAGATCACGCCGCCCGAGCAGGGCGATGACCATCCCCGTCACGACCAGAGCAGCTAAGGCTGGCGCCCACATCTCGGTGAAAAAATGCGCACCGCTCATTCGCAGGTGTCCCAGCACGATCAGGTTGGTGAGATTAGAACCCGGCAAAAACAGGGAGCCGGCGTTGGAGAGCAGCAGGCATCCGTACAGCAGCGGCGCCTCGCCGCCGCCCCGACTGCGCGCCGTGTATATCAGCACCGGGGTGAGGAAGGCAACCGAGGTATCCAAATTGAGTACGGCCGTTACCGAGCCAATCATGACGGCGGCACCAATGAACAGGACCAACCCACTAGACGAAACCCGCGCGAGCTGGTGGCCGGCGGCGGCAAAGAGGCCGTCGTCATTTGCGACCATGCCGATGAGCAAGAGCCCCGTGACCAAAACAAATGGCGACCAATCTTGATCGGCCGCGAGCCGCGCGTCAGATGAGTTCAACGCGAGCGCAACGACAAGCCCGATCACGCCAAGCACGAGGAGGGCCCAGGGCAATAACTTATTCAATTGGGTCCGCTCACCGAGAGCCGCACTGTGTTGTCGCACTGTGTGCAGTCTCTCATTGAAGTCCAAGGTGTCCGAACGGCCACAGAACGGACGCGTCTTCAACCGATCGGGAGGGCAAGTTTACGTGAGACAACAATTGTCGGTCGGGTAGATTTTGCACGTAGCGCATGATGGCTTCGCTGACTGAGAAGAGGCACAATGACAGAAGACCGCCCGACCGTCTACGAATTCGCCGGAGGCGCAGCCGCATTCCTCGCGCTCGCCACCGCGCTCAACTCTCGCTGTCTCGCAGACCCGGTGCTCAACCATCCGTTTTCACATCCCGGACATCCCGAGCATCTTGAACGTTTGGCCGGCTACCTCGGTGAAGTCCTTGGCGGGCCGCCAATATTTTCGCAGTCGTGTGGCGGGCATTCGGCCATGCTCTCGATTCATGCGGGGACGGACGCGGAAGAAGACATGGCCGACCGCTTCGTGACCTGTTTCGACCTTGCTGTGGAGGACGCCGGGTTGTCCTACGACCTCGAGTTCCGCCAGTTGCTGCACGAATTCATGGTGACCGCGACCCGTGAGGTCAATTCGGTGTCTCCGATTGGTTCGGTAGTGCCGCCAGATACCCCGATGCCCCACTGGTCGTGGAACGGTCCGACGCCTTCATAGTTGTTCCAATGCAGTGATACCTCGAGTCGCGAAAGATAGTTCTGTCCTCGTCAGACATATTTTGTGCTCTGGTCATCATTCATACTGTTGAAGTGACGAATACCAGCGGCAGCAACCGAGTCCGGCCCGTGGTTTTGTAACGGGCGTCGGTCGCCGTGTCGGAATTGGTTTCACGGTCGCGGCGACGTTAGCGAGCGACGGGTTCGACGTGGCGTGCGGACGGCGAGACTGGAGTAGCTGTCAGCGCACGGTTGACTGAGTCAGGCGCCCGTAGTCTCGCGGTTGAAGCCGATCTCGAACAGCCCGAGTCAGTCCCGGCGATGTACGACCAAGTCGAAAAGGAGTTGGGACCAATTTCGGCGCTCGTGATGTGCCACGCGGAGTCGGTGGACTCGGGGATTCTTGACACGTCCATCGAAAGTTTCGATCGCCATTTCGCCGTCAATACTCGCGCCACGTGGTTACTCATTCGAGAGTTTGGACTGCGCTACCGAGTGGCACCGGGCGTCGGACGGATCATCGCGATAACGAGCGACCACACCGTCAACAATCTCCCCTACGGCGCCAGCAAAGGTGCGCTCGATCGCATCACCTTGGCCGCGGGCCACGAGTTCGCGCATCTCGGGGTCACCGCCAACGTCATCAATCCCGGCCCCACGGACACCGGGTGGATGTCCCCAGAGAATCGCGCGCGTGTCTTAGCCGAGACTCCGCTGCACAGGATTGGCACGCCCGACGACGCGGCGAACCTCGTATCGATCCTGTGTTCGCCGCAAGGTGGTTGGATCAATGGCCAACTATTGCACTCGAACGGTGGTTTCGGTCCCTAGTGATCTTGGGTCTATGGCGTGGTCTTCTTCAACTCAACGATGTAACGAGTCATGACGCCGCCCCGGTCATTTGGCAAGTCTTCAACCGCGACGCCACCAACTGAAAGTGCGACGCGGTGTGACGGGGCATTGCGAACATCAACGAGGATATGCGCTCGTTCAGCATTTGTGTTCTCTTCCAGGAATTGAAAGAGCAAGCGAACGGAGCGACTGACGTAACCTCGCCCACGGTACGCGGGATGCGAGGAGTACGCGATATTGGCTTCCCCGAGGGGCACATGATTGTTGGCGAGATCAAAGTCAACGTAGGCCACATAGCTCGCCTCCACTGTGTCAACGGCGAAGCACCACTTTGGGCCCTCGCCAAACCCGTCATGCACAGATTGAAGGTGACGGATGGCGTGGGCCCGTTGTTGATCGCTGGTCATGGCATCCCAGTGTTCGCGCTCGCCCGGTAGCCACAGCCACGTGATCTGCTCGTCGTCCTTCGCCCCGAGGTCCATCTCCAGATCACTGGTCTGCAAACGGCGGATCGTAACGACGCCGTCTGAGTACGAACGTGGCTCCATGTCCTTCACACTACGAAACCCTTGACTACGCCAGTAATTCTGAGACGAACGCCGCGAACGAGGACGTGTGACGATGGTCATTTTCCGTGCACAGCGCGATCGGGTCGACATGAACGACGTGCATGCCAACACCGCGCGCTCCAACGACGTCACTGTGCAAAGAATCGCCAACGTGGATGCACGTTGCTGCACTTTCATTGAGTGCCGCGAACGCCATTTCAAAAGGGCGAGGATCTGGTTTGGCAATCCCAACGACGTTGGAGTCAATCACGGCCGCGACCTTCGTGCCCCCACCTTCCACACTGCAGAGATTTGTGCGTGCGAGAACGTCGACGATCTCTCCGTGCTCGGTATTGCTCACCACGGCGACGCCGTAACCGGACGCCACGAGTCGGGCCAGGGCGTCTGCAGCGCCAGGAGCCGGAACCCACGACGTGCCCAAGTAGACCTTGCTCGCCAAGATCTCGCCCGCAGCGTCTTGGTCAGACGAGGACACGCCCAGCGCCTGGGCGTACGAACGATTCATCGTGGCCCAATCGGGATCGTGCATGAGGTCGAGCAATCGGACCATCCGGTAGTGGGCGATCGCGCACGTCGTGTCATCGGGTTCACAGTTAAAGGTGTTCAGCACGCTACGGATGGCGACGGGATCTGGCAGCAGCAACACTCCATGGGCGTCGACGGTCACCGCGCGGATCCCTACTGGCACTGCACTGCTCACTTCATTTTCCAGACGCGTTGACAGCATCGATTATCTGCTGGGCGAGCCGCTCACTGGACGTCGACGTTGAATCGACGACGAGGTCGTACGACATTCCCTCATGTACCACCGCTGACGTACCGGACGCAAAGCCAGTCGGTCGGTCCCCTCGTTGCGTTTCACGCCGAACAAGTTCGTCCATGTCGCACATCACGCCCACCCAGAACGCATTGGTGAGCGTCGCCAGCGCATCGAGACGCATCGACTCTTCAAAAATCGCGTGATCGACGACTTGGTCAATGCCGCCTTTGCCGTACGAAGCCCAGGCGCGATGAACGAGTCGCATCAATTGGTTGAACTGCTCGCCTGATTCAAAGATCCACGAGGGCGCCGGACCGTTGCCCGGGACGACTCGCAACCCAACTGTCTGTTCTGTAGAGGTTCCGTCCTCACCGATGAACTTGGTGAATTTTGAGGGCCACCCGCCAATGTACGTGTCGAGTCCAGTCACAAGCAATGGTCGCGGCCACAGGTCTTGCAGGGCCAGAGCAATGGAAGACTTTCCCGAACTACTCGCACCGTTAAGGACAATAAGCTTTGCGGGCATTCGCAAAGTCTTGTGCACATCATGACCGTAGTCAATCAGTCGACCTGCGAAGCGTCATGGTTTCGGCCGTTGTCAAGACGCCCACTCGCAAAATTCGTGTTCGTTGCGTGCGAGCAGTGCCATCATGGGCGAATGCCAAGCAGCGACGAGCCATCCGTGAATGAAGTTCACACAATGCTCAATCGCGCCACCTACGACCGAATTGCGGAACAGTACGCACTGCACCAGAGCCAGCCGCGACAACCCAGCGAGGAGCTGTTCTCGTCGTTCGAGAGATCCTTCATCAGTAAGGTCCCGTCAGCGGGAGTCATTGCAGACCTGGGCTGCGGGCCGGCATTCGACGGAGCCCGTTTTGCCGCTCAAGGATTTAACGTCGTCGGACTTGATCTCTCAGCGGGCATGTTGTCGGTGGCTTCCGAGCGATTACCTGGTCGACTGATCCAGGGCGACCTGCGTGCATTGCCACTCGTCATAGGACAACTGGACGCCATTTGGAACGTCGCTTCTCTGTTGCACGTTGGCGAGCAAGACACGCCGAGAGTGCTGCGCGAATTCCGCCGCGTCTTGCGAGATCATGGCACGCTCGCCCTGATTACTGCACGTGGCGATGGCAACAGATTTGAAAAAGTGCCCTACGCCCAAGACGAACAGCGGTGGTTCGTGTATCGCAGTGAACAACGGCTATTGGGACAACTTGAACATGCAGGATTTCAAATTGACTTCAGCGAGCAAGTCGAAGGTAAAAGATCATGGTTAACCATCCTCGCGCGCGCCATGTGAATAATTCAGTACTGCGTCCTCATTTATGGGCGCTTCCACATCACAGTATCCGACCGCATTCTTTTCTTAACCGAAGTGCGACGCTTCATTCATTTGAAAGCACATTCGAGCGGGCTCTAAACGTTAGAACGAATACTGTCTCCCACTTGAGCCAGCACGATAACCACATCAAGAACTCGGGGACCGTGAACACCCTCAATTCTTTCGAGTTCGATGTCAGAAGTTGCTGACGGTCCGGAAATCCATGTTTGCGGTGACACAGCGTCGAGGAGCGCGACGCCCTCGGGTACAAGTTCCACGATCTGTCTCTCGTCGATGACGACAATCAGGTGATCCGGTACCAACGACAACGCCCTGCGGCCCTGACGTAAACCCGCGTCAAGCACGAGCGTGCCGGTCTCGGATATTGCGACGACGCATCCAGAGACGGTTGCATCGATTTTGTCCAGATCGATGGTAGAGAGTGGTGGATCATCCAAGGTCGGCACGATCACAAGGTCAGAAATCCAAGAACTCGGAAGGTCCGCTGGCACCACCACGCGTAGGCTTCCACGTTCTTTAAGGAGTCGCTGAATATGACTTCCGACTTCCTCAATGCTTGACACTACGACGCCGGCACGGTAGTCGATGAGCCGCTCCACCAATTGATTTATTCGATCGTCGGAGGTTCGCGTGCCGGCGTGTCTATATGTGTTTGTTACATCGCGCTGGTCCGTCATTGCCGTGTCGTGATGCCCGATTGCCATGGCGGACAACATCGATTCTCGGGCGGTGTTCACGTCCGCGACCAAGTCTCTTGATTCACGCACTTCTTCGGCACGCAATTGGCGTGCGGTTATTTGACGCTCCATCGATGCATCGTTCGCATCAGGATGAGTCCTCAGGTACCAGGCGCGAAACGTCTCTGGCGGTGGAACAGTAACGTCACGTCCCTTGGTCCATCGATTAAGCGGTGGCGGAAGTCGTCGAATCTTCGTACGACGGGTAACTCGTGACGCGAAACTACCGAGACTGACGAGGCGCTGAAATTGTCGGGGCGAGGAAAACACGGTTCCAATCGCCTTCATGGCCACGAGTTCGGGATTGCGAGGGCGGGCCACGCGACTCTCATCCACGACATCGGACCGGAGCTTGACGAGGATTTTCGGGATGTCAATCTTGACTGGGCAGGCTTCGAAGCACGCCCCACACAGCGTTGAGGCGAAGGGCAGTGAATTCTCGAGCACTGATCGATTACCCTTTCGCAGTTGGGGCACGAGCACAGCACCGATTGGACCTGGATACGTGTTTCCGTAGGCATGGCCCCCGGTGCGCTCATACACGGGACAAACGTTGAGACATGCAGAGCAGCGAATACACCGCAGTACCTCTCGGCCGTCGGGGTCCGCCAACGCGGACGTGCGGCCATTGTCGAGTAACACGAGGTGAAACCGCTGCGGGCCGTCACCGGGTGTGACTCCGGTGAATATCGAAGTGTAAGGATTCATTCGCTCACCTGTCGATGAGCGTGGTAACAGTTGCATAAAGACGCCGAGGCTCCGCCAGTCGGGAAGAATCTTTTCGACACCAACCACCGAAATGAGCGTTTCGGGCAACGTGAGACACATGCGGCCATTTCCTTCGGATTCAACGACGACGAGCCCGCCCGAGTCGGCGATTAGGAAATTCGCACCTGAGATGCCAACGGTCGCCCTTAAAAACCGATCTCTGAGGTGGGCTCTCGCAGCGCTCGCTAGATCGTGTGGGTCATCGCTCAACGAGGATGGGGCCGCGAGGCCGGTGCGCCCCATCTCCCTGAGAAAAATATCGCGGATCTCGGACCGGTTCTTGTGGATTGCTGGAACAAGTATGTGCGAGGGTAGGTCGTCACCCAGCTGGACAATCAGTTCGGCCAAATCGGTTTCGTACGCGGCAATGCCGTGTCGCTCTAACTCCGCGTTGAGTCCAATTTCCTGAGTCACCATCGACTTCACTTTGACCACCGAAGATGCCGACGTGGACTTGACAAGATCAACGATGATGCTATTGGCCTCATCGCCCGTGCGGGCCCAATGCACGATGCCGCCGCGCCGAGTGACGTTTTCTTCCAGCTGGAGTGCGAGCTCGTCGAGATGGTCGAGGACAAAGTCCTTGATGGCGGCACCCGCAGTGCGAAGTTCCTCCCAGTCGCTCAATTCGCCCACCACGCGTAGCCGTTTCTCGCGGATGGTGGTCGTGGCCCGAGCAAGGTTAGACCGAAGTTGGGTGTCACCGAGCTCTGCTTCCGCAAGCTTCTCGAACGAGAGCGCTGAACTGAAAGTCTTGGTCACGTCGTTCTCACTCGTGCATGGCCAAGATTTCGGCGAGGTGCATGACGCGCAGCGATGGGGTCCGTCGCGACGCAATGCCCCCGATGTGAGTGAGACAAGAATTATCCAGCGCGCAGAGGACCTCCGCGTTTGATGCGTGCGCGTTAGTGACCTTGTCGTCACCGATGGCAACCGACGTCGGCGCATTCTTCAGCGCAAACGTGCCGCCAAAACCGCAGCATTGGTCGGCACTCGCAAGATCAACATATTCGAGGTTACGGACGCAACGCAGCAGTGCGCGCGGTCCATCTCTAATTCCCAGAACGCGCAGCGAATGGCACGTGGGATGGTATGCCACGCGATGGGGAAAACTAGCGCCGACGTCGGTCACTTTCAAAACGTCGGTAAGAAATTCGGAGAATTCAAAGACACGACCTGAAATCTCTTGGAGATCTGTTGCCAACACTGAGTCACCAATCGTTCGCGCCGCGCCGACGTAAGTTTCGCGCACGGTACCTACACATGAGGCTGACGGAGAGACGATCACGTCGTAGGCGTCGAAGACACTTCGGAATTGTCGTGCCAGATGAAGTCCCTCACGACGGTAACCCGAATTGAGATGCATCTGACCACAGCACGTCTGTTGCGTAGGAAACTTCACTTCGTGGCCGAGCGACTCGAGAACGTTCACGACGGCCTTGCCAGTGCCGGGATAGAGACCGTCATTGATGCACGTGAGAAAAAGGGCAACTTTCAATTTTTTGTCGAGTCATAACAACAACAGAGTGACAGGTCTCGCATCCTCATCAATCGTGACACCGAGCCCCCTGTCGTCATGTCGTTGTTGCGAACTGTGCAATCACGTTGAGAGGAATTCTCGCACACTGGATCGCAAAAATCGGGAGACGATGTCGCTGCGCCGACGAAAGTTCAGCGGGCGAAACGGCAATCGAAAGTAGCCCCATTTGTGTTGAATGAAACGCGTTTTGATGATCTTGTTCATTTGGTGGTCTCGAAAAGTCTGAGCCAACGTTGTCGCGGAAAAAATTTCGCGAGATGAATCAGTCCTTTATTACCACTCAGTTTTTGCGACTTGTGCCACTGATAAACGACGTTCCCAGCCCGACGCCATTTTGCAGACAACGTTGTCGCACCATTAGTCACGATTTTGTAATGAAGTGCCTCAACTTGTTGACATTGGATGCCGTAGCATGCTCACAGCCGAGGACCAAAGTGGTCTGCGGATAAAAAAATTACATAGTCCAACATCTAGGGGGGCATCGAGAGATGAAACTGAATAGAAAGAAAATCGCGATGATCGTGGGGGCAACAATGATGACCACGTCGGTCTTCGCGTTGGGGAGTTTGGGTGTTGCCAGTGCGGCAAGCAAAGGGGTAACGGCACCTACTGGTCAGACCATTTTCATCATTCCGAAGGACACCATCAACCCGTACGAGGTGCAGGCCGATGACGGTGC
>JBEKQN010000023.1:0-21498 GCA_049519675.1 Acidimicrobiales bacterium
ACTGAGTCGTCTGGGCAGGTGAAATGATGGCGGGCCAATCTCCAGTTGAGACAATCTCACCGAGATGTTCAACCTGACCGCTCACAGCGCCGGAAGTGATAATGCGGCGTAGGACTATTCGGGTCCAATGTCCTCCTGAAGCGCTCGGGACGTTGCGTCCGTTGAGGTCAATACAGATTGAATGGAGCGACTCCCCGGCCAGCGCTCGTCTGGCCACCTCAAGAATGATGCCAGCCTCTTCGGGTCGAGTCTGCTTGTGGTCGTCAGTGAATCCGTAGGCCCGTCTGCCTCCTGAGACTCTCTTTCCATCGCGGGCGCGTTGGCGCTTTTGACTCTTGATCCGCCGACTCTTGTCTTCGGACTCTTTGCGCGCAAAGGCGCCCACTACCCGCGCCATAGCGCGACCATCGGACGTTGAGAGGTCGTAATCGCCTCCCGTTACGGTTCGCACATCTGCACCGGTTGATTCGATCAAAATGATGAATTGCTCTAGCTCGATGGGATTGCGGTGAAGACGGTCGAGGTGCCAAGTAATTACGCCGTCACGCCTACACTCTCTGATATCCGCAATCATTCGTTCATATTCCGGTCGACGCTTGCCAGAAGTGGCAGAGATGTCATTGTCAATGTAGGTCTCGGCAACCGTAACCTTGTGGGCCTCTGCCCACCGCATACATTCATCGATTTGGCGGCGAACGCCATTCTCGTTCCCCTCGCGGTCCTGGGAAATTCGGGCGTAAATGGCAGGAGATTTCACTCTAGGGATATTAACAAACTATGGTAGACGTCACCCTGCCGTCACTGGGTGAGTCGGTCACCGAAGGAATCATCACTCAGTGGTTCAAGAAGGTGGGTGACGTTGTCGCCCGCGACGAACCGCTCTTCGAAGTGTCGACTGACAAGGTGGGTGGCGGTCATTGAAGAAAGCGGCGCCAGCGTTCCTAACGCATCGCAGCCGCCGGTCGCTGAGGTAGCGGCGGTGGACGACACGCCGGTGCTGGCGCCCGAGTCGCCGTCGCCCGTACCGACCACTCCACCCGCACCACCCGAATCAGTGTCAAGCGGTGTCGTGATGTCACCGGTCGTGCGACGGATCCTGGCCGACGGCGAGGTCGAACCATCCTCAATTCGCGGTTCAGGCGCCGGCGGCGCCATCACCCGTCGCGACGCCGAGCGCGCCGTCGCCAATGGACCTACCGACGAACTCGTGGTGCCGCTCTCGAATGCCCGTCGCCGGATGGGTGAGCACATGTCAGTGTCGGCACAGAGCGTGCCGCACGGTTTTGTCGCGATTGAAGCCGATGGTGAAATTTTTGGTGAGTTGGAAACGCTCGGACGCGTGACACGCGACGGTGTGCACATTACCGACGAAATGTTGGTGGGGCTCGCGGCAGTGCGGGCATTGGGTGAGTATGAGTTCTTGAATGCCACCTTCGCGGGCGACGAACTCGTGGTGCACCGCACCGTCAACTTGGGATTCGTTCGCGTCGCGGACAACGACGGCATGTTGGTGCCCGTCGTGCACGCCGCCGCGGGACTTACATTGCGTGCGCTGGCCCGTCGGGTGAGCGAGGTTGGCGAGCGAGTGGTTGCCCGGCGACTGACGGCGGACGATCTAATGGGCGGGACCTTCACGCTGAGCGGTGCGCCGAGCGAACACGCGCTCTGGAGTGTGCCAATTCTCATCCAGCCCCAAGTCGCGACGCTGTCGGTCGGCGTCGTGCGTCAGGTTCCGGTTGTCGTGTCCCAGAACGGGACCGCGACGGTCGAAGTGGGTCGCCGTCTGATTCTTGGTCTGTCCTTCGACCACCGCGTCTGCGAGCCAACGGCCGCGGCGGGCTATTTGGAACGAGTGGCCGAGTTGCTGGCCGGTCTTGACCTAGAGAGCGAGCACTAAGTGCTGCGCCGTCGCCACCTGGGACGCGTCTCTTTTGCCGAAGCGAATGACTTTCAGCGAGCCCTGATGCAGGCCAGCGACGATTACGTGTTGCTGTTTGAGCACCCTCCGACCTACACGCGTGGCATTCGGACCCTGGACGAGCACTTCCTCGTCCCGCCTGAATCTCTGGATGCGGTCGTGATCGATGCGGACCGCGGCGGCGACGTCACGTATCACGCACCCGGTCAAGTCGTCGCGTGGGCGATTGTGACGGTCGATGACGATCCGTCGGCGGGCAAGGTCCACGTGGCTCGTCTTGAAGACGCGGTCATCGCGACGGTGCGCAGTTTCGACCCCGACGGCAGATTGGGTCTGGTTGACCGTCTCGCGGGGTATCCCGGCGTGTGGGCTGACGTGAATGGACGAGCGTCGAAGATCGCGGCGGTCGGCGTGCGGACCGAACGTAACGAAACCGGTGCGCGGCGCACGTTGCACGGTGTGGCCCTCAACGTCGACATCGATCTGACGGGATTTGGCGCCATCGTGCCGTGCGGCATTCCCGATAAGCCCGTCGCGTCCATGAACTCACTGGGACTTGACGTGACGTCGCTCGATGTCGAAGAGCGTCTCGGTGAGGAACTTGAACGTCGCCTGGGACCCAGTGCGACCGTCGCTCGAGTCGATCGCAGCGCCGCCTCAGCGACCGGTGAGCGACCACTACTGCGACGTCTGCGCAAGGCGGGCGTTGATCCTGACGCCGGTATTGCGCTGCATTCGCGTAAGCCTTCTTGGCTGCGCGTCCAAGCCCACATGGGCAGCGAATACCAGTCGTTACGCACGCTGACCGAAGACCTGCGATTGGTGACGGTCTGCGAAGAGGCCGGATGCCCGAACATCTTTGAGTGCTGGTCGGCGGGCACGGCCACCTTCATGGTCAACGGAGAGCGGTGCACGAGGGCGTGCGGATTTTGCCTCATCGATACCCGAAAGCCACTGGCACTCGATCCCACAGAGCCCGATCGCGTGTCGGAAGCGGTCGTGCGGCTCAAGTTGAAGCACGCGGTGATCACGTGCGTGGCGCGTGATGATCTGGACGATGGCGGTGCGGGAGCGATTGCGGCGACCGTACTCGCGATTCGCGATCGCTCTCCAGAGACTGATGTTGAGGTCTTGACGAGCGATCTCAAGGGCGACGGGGATTCGCTGCAGCTATTGATCGACGTGCGACCCGAGGTGTTGAACCACAACATAGAGACGGTCGCGCGACTCCAGCGCGCGGTCCGTCCGAGTGCAGGCTACCTTCGCTCCCTCACGGTCCTCGCGCGCGCCCGCGCGGCGGGGCTCACGACGAAGTCGGGACTGATGGTGGGCCTGGGCGAAACCGTGGCAGAGGTACACGAAACGTTGGTTGATCTCGCCGCCGTGGGCGTGTCGATCGTCACGATTGGTCAGTACCTGCGCCCCACGGAGCAGCACCTGCCCGTCGCTCGATGGTGGGAACCAGCGGAGTTCGACGAGTTGGCGCGCTTCGGCATGAGCCTGGGACTCTCGCACGTGCAGTCGTCGCCGCTGACGCGTTCGAGCTACCACGCGCGCGAAGCATTAAGTGACGCGACCCCCGTGGCGGCGCCGTCGCGGCGCTGAGTCGTCGCCTGTCGCGTTTGCCTGGATAGCCGCAGCGGCCTAGGCCACGAAGTATTTGGCCATCGGGTGATGGCAGATGATGGCGTCGGTCGTCTGCTCGGGGTGAAGTTGGAAGCCCTCTGAGACAACGACGCCGATGCGCGACGCCTCCAGCAGGTCGGCCACCTTGGCGTTGTCCGTGAGGTCGGGACAGGCCGGATAGCCCCACGAATATCGTCCGCCGCGATACTGCTGGCGAAAGAGGCCGGTCAGCGTTGGGCCGTCTTCATCGACAAATCCCAACTCCTCGCGAATTCGCTTGTGCCAGAGTTCGGCCAGTGACTCAGCCATCTCGACGCCCAGTCCGTGCAGCTTGAGATAGTCGTGATAGCGATTCTCAGCGAAGAGCTCCTGGCATCGTTCGGAGACTCGCGATCCCATGGTCACGAGCATGAAACTCGCGTAATCGTTCTCGTCGCTCTCAACGGGGCGAAAGAAGTCGGCGATGCAGAGGAATGGTGCTTGGCGCTGGCGCGGAAACGTAAAGCGAACCTTCTCATTGGCCCGCGTGTCGTCGCTGAAGAGCACGAGATCGTTGCCCTCGGCGGCGGCGGGGAAGTGTCCCCACACGACCTGGGGAACCAACAAGTCGTCCTCCTTCGCAATCGCCAGCTGCTCGCGCAGTATTGAGCGAACACGCTCCTTGAAGGCGGCGTCGTCCTCGCCATTTTCGGGTCGGTAACCCCACTGGTTTCGAAAGAGCGCGGTGAGGTTGAGAAACTCGGATATCTCGTCGATCGACATTCCCTTGGCCACGCGACTGCCCAAGAAGGGCGGCGTGAACAGCGGATTGTCCGTATCCACGTCGGGACTGCGCGTGGTCATGGCGTTGGGTTCTTCGTCGCCATCCCCGCGAATGCGTCGAAAGACCTTCTTCTCAGAGATCTCTCGTCCGAAGTTTGGATCGTCCTCGCCACCACGGCGGATCTCCCCCAGACGGTCGAGGACGCGTAGTCCCTCGAAGGCGTCCTTGCCGTAGAAGACGCGGCCGTTGTAGATGGTGCGTAGGTCACGC
The DNA here is from genome assembly GCA_049519675.1 of Acidimicrobiales bacterium. Lineage (GTDB taxonomy): Bacteria > Actinomycetota > Acidimicrobiia > Acidimicrobiales > RAAP-2 > RAAP-2. Next base: position 4,578 of record JBEKQN010000023.1, read on the forward strand.
TCCACGTACGTGCGCGTCAGTGCCGCACCGCCTAATAGCACCGGCACGTTCTGCATGCCGAGCTCGTTCATCAACTCTAAGTTCTCGCGCATGATGAGCGTTGACTTGACCAACAGTCCGCTCATACCCAGGGCGTCGGCCTGGTGCTCCTGGACGGCGCCGAGCATCTCATTGACGCCGACCTTGATGCCGAGGTTGATGACTTCGTAGCCGTTGTTGGTCAGGATGATGTCGACGAGATTCTTGCCAATGTCGTGCACGTCGCCTTTTACCGTAGCGAGCACGACGCGCCCTCGGCCTCCCTGATCACTCTTTTCCATCAGCGGTTCGAGGTAGGCCACGGCTGACTTCATGGTCTCGGCACTCTGGAGCACGAAGGGCAGTTGCATCTCGCCGCTCGCGAAGAGGTCGCCCACTTCGCGCATGCCGTCTAACAGGATGTCGTTGACGATCGCAAGCGGTCCAACGCCGTTGGCCATGGCTTCGTCGAGGTCGGCTTCGAGGCCGACGCGCACGCCCTCGATGATGCGACGGCGAAGTCGTTCGTCGAGCGGGAGGTCGGCGAGCGTCGCGGTACTGGAATTGGTGGTCTTGACGCCTTCGTAGAGTCCGAGCAGCACCTGGAGTGGGTCGTAGTCGTCACTGCGCCGGTCGTAGATCAGGTCCAAGCAGACCCGTCGTGCCTCTTCGTCGACGCGCGCGAGCGGCAACAGTTTTGAGGCGTGCACGATGGCCGCGTCGAGGCCGGCCTCGGCGCACTCGTGCAGGTACACGCTGTTGAGCACCTGTCGCGCGGCCGGGTTGAGACCGAACGAGACGTTCGAGAGACCGAGGATCGTGCGCACGCCCGGCATCTCGGACTTGATGCGGCGGATGGCTTCTATGGTCTCAATGCCGTCACGACGTGACTCGACCATGCCCGTTGAGAGCGGGAGCGCCAAGGCATCGATGAAGACGTCTTGGGCACTGAGCCCGTATCGGTTGACGGCGAGGTCGGTGATGGCCCGCGCCGCGCGAACCTTCCACTCGGCGGTGCGCGCCTGGCCCTCCTCGTCGATGCACGTCGCCACCACGGCCGCGCCGAACTCGGCGGCGAGCGACATGAAGCCGTCAAGGCGCGTGCCCGGCCCGTCACCTTCTTCAAGGTTGACCGAGTTGAGGATGGCCTTACCCCCGAGCCAGGTCAGCGCCTGTCGGGCGACTTTCGTTTCGGTCGTGTCGACCATGATCGGCACCGACGACTGGGTCGCCAGGCGGCTCATCAATTCATTCATGTCACTCACACCGTCGGCGCCGGTGTAGTCCACGCAGACGTCAAGGATGTGGGCGCCCTCTTTGATCTGGTCGCGTCCAATACCCACGCAGGTGTCCCAGTCGCCTTCGAGCATGGCCTCGCGGAACTTCTTAGAACCGTTGGCGTTCGTACGCTCACCGACCAGGAGCACCGAACGGTCTTGCTGGTAGTTGGTCGCGGAGTAAATGGAGGCGACCGCCGGGTCGAGCACTGGCTGACGCGGCGCCGCGTGCAGCGGCCTGACTGCCTCAATCACGCGGGCCATGTGCTCGGGCGTGGTGCCACAACATCCACCGATTACTTGCAGACCGTATTCGCTAACGAAATTGGACAGGTGCTCGGCGAGCGCGTCAGGTGTGAGGTCGTAGTGCATCTTGCCGTCGACGACACTGGGCAGTCCGGCGTTGGGCAGGCAGGAAATTGGCATGGGCGCGCACTCGCTCAACTGACGCAGCGGTTCGTACATTTCGACTGGCCCCGTCGCGCAGTTAAGCCCAATGAGGTCAATGCCCAACGTGCTGAGCGCCGTAATCGCCGCGCCAATTTCGGTGCCGGGCAGCATGCGTCCCGTTATCTCGATGGTGACCTGCGCCTGGATCGGCACTATGCGACCGTGGCGGACCATGGCACGGTGACAGGCGGCGATGGCGGCCTTGCCCGAGAGCAGGTCGAACATGGTTTCGACCAGCAGTAGATCAACGCCACCCTCGAGCAGCCCGTAGGCCATCTCTTCGTAGCTGGCGGACAGGTCGTCGTAACTGATCTGGCCGAGCGTGGGGAACTTGGTGCCCGGTCCCATGGACCCCGCGACGAACCGGGGCGATCCGGGACTCGCGTAACTGTCGGCCACTCGACGAGCAATGGTGGCCGAGGCCAGCGCCAGTTCGTGGGCCCGGTCAGCAATGCCGTACTCGGCGAGGACGACGCTGAAGGAACCGAACGAATCGGTCTCGATGACGTCGACGCCCACGTCGAAAAATGAGCGATGGAACTTCTCGATCGTGTCGGGTTTGGTGATGGTCAGAATTTCATTGCAGCCCTCGAAGGCCGCGCCACCAAAGTCGTCCGCGCTGAGGTCCTGTAACTGCAAGTTGGTGCCGGTGGCGCCGTCGTAGATGAGCACCTGTTGCGCGAGCGCGCTGAGATAGGGATCGCTGTGATCGGGGCGGGCAAACGGCGGCCGGATAGTCAACTCCATTGAGTAGTCAGGTTACCCGCGTGCCAGAGGTTCACTACGCTGACGGTGTGAAGATTTACACGCGTAGCGGCGACGACGGCACGACCGGACTGTACTTCGGAGGTCGTGCGGCCAAGGACTCGTTGCCGATTGAACTGAATGGTGCAGTCGATGAATCACAGGCCCTGCTCGGTTGGGCTCGCACACTGTGCGAACCGTCGTCGGCGCTGAGTGAACTTCTCATCACGCTCGAGCGCGACCTCTGGGTCTTGATGTCCGAGATCGCGACCGCACCCGAGAATCGCCACAAGCTGAAGCCGGACCACTCACTCGTGAGCCAAGTGATGATTGACCGCCTGGAAGAGAACATCGACGCCCTGTCGGCGCAGATTGAGATGCCCAAGGAGTTCGTGGTACCTGGCGAGAATCCACTCGCGGCGGCACTCGACGTCGCCAGAACGGTCATCCGCCGCGCCGAGCGCATTGCGGTCGCATATGCGCTCGAGGACTCGTTGGTCGTAATGTATTTGAATCGCTTGAGCGATCTGGCTTGGACAATGGCACGATGGGCCGAAGGCCCGAATCACCGTACTGCGCGTCCGAGCAACTAGAGAGGAACTGAATGTCGCGCACGGCCCGAGTAGCTACGCCAGTTGAAGGCGCCTCGCAGCCGACGATCTGTGTCCCCGTGACCTTTGACGGCGGCGCGGCCTTTGTCGCCGAGTCGGTTCCGCTGGCGCTCGCGGAGCACACGCTACCCAGGACCTTTTCCAAGGAGTGGTGCGATCAGCACGGTCTGAAAGAAGAGCCGGGCAGTGCCGTCGTGATTCGAGCCTTCGACGGCTCGAGCGTGGCGCTCATCAGTCTCGATTCGACGTACAACAAGCTGGAGCACTACCGGCTCGCCGGCGCCGCGGCGGTACGAGTGGCCCGCGACACCGACGCGGCATTCTTTCTGCCGACTGACGGCATCGAAGAGCCGGGCGACGCGGCCCAGGCCCTCGTGGAGGGAGCGATGCTCTCGGCGTACCGCTTCAAGAAAAACGAGGATGTGGAGTCGGTTCTTCACATCGTGCCGCTCGGCTCGCCGCTGCCCTCGATTGAGACCCATGACGAAGTTGTCGAAGGCGTGGCGCGCGGCGCCGTCATAGCCGATGGGGTCAATTGGGCCAAGCGTTTGATTGACACGCCGCCCGGAAATATGCCGCCCAAAGAACTCGCCAAGCAAGTCGTGAAGCATCTAAAGGACGACCCGTACGTTGACGTCGACGTGTGGACTGAATCGAAGATTCGCGAGGAGCGACTGGGCGGACTGCTCGGCGTCGGTGCCGGTTCGGCCCAACCCACGCGCCTCGTCTACGCGACCTACAACCCCAAGGGCGACGATCTAGTGCACATTGTGCTCGTGGGCAAAGGCGTGACGTTCGATTCGGGCGGGCTGTCACTCAAGACCGGCGTCGGCATGATGACGATGAAGACCGATATGACGGGTTCGGCCATCGTCATGGCCGCGATTTCGATTGCCAGTCGCTTGCGCCTCGGCGTGCGTGTCACCGCTATTGCCCCCATGACCGAAAACCTGCCGAGTGACCGAGCGACCAAGCCCGGCGACGTGCTCACGATCCGTAACGGCATGACCATCGAAGTGCTCAACACCGATGCGGAAGGTCGTCTGATATTGGCCGACGGTCTTTCACTCGCCGTGGAGGCTAATCCCGACGCCATCGTCGACGTAGCGACATTGACCGGTGCGCAGGTCGTCGCGCTGGGAGATGAAGTGGGCGCCATGTACGCAACGACCGAGGAGCTGAACGATTACTTCGTCGACGCGAGCAAGCGCAGCGGCGAAGTGTTGTGGCGCATGCCGCTGACGGCCAGTTACGAAACGCACATTGATTCGGACGTTGCCGACATGAAGAACATTGGCAAGACCGGACAGGCGGGTTCGATTTCGGCGGCGTTGCTGTTGCAGCGATTCACTGACGGACGCCCGTGGGTGCACTTGGACATCGCTGGCCCGGCCCGCGCCGACGCGAGCCGCGGTTACACCACCAAAGGGGCGACGGCCTTTAGCGCGCGCACCATCGTGGAGTTTCTCTCGGCCGTCGCGGCCGTGTCACACTCAGACAGCGGCGATTAGGGCGCTACCTGGCGCACCCGCGACATGCGTGACGGTACCTCGCGTGTGAGTGACGCCGAGGGCACGTCGTGGCCGTCACTCTTGCCGACGAGCACCGTGGCGAAAAGTTCCTCGTCGTCAATGTGCGCCCAATCAAGAAGTCGCTCGCCACGTCCGAAATTGCCCCACATGGTTGCCTGCCAACCGCTCTCTTCAATGAGCAGGAGCAGGGCCATGGTCGCCATCGCGGCGTCGGTGTGCCAGTACGGGACCGGCCATCCCTCGATCTCGTCAAGTCCGGAATTGGATTTATCGCGCTCCTTATATCGACGCAGGTAGTCCTGGTAACGACACGTCACGAGCACCACGGCGCCGGCGCGCATCAAGCCGTCGGCGCGTCGCGCAGTTGATCGCCACACTTCATCAGTTGCGACTTGGAAGAAACTGGCGACGTGCTGAGGTGCCACGGTGTAGAAGCGCACGCCAGCGCTATTGCCCGCAGTCGGGCTCCACAGGGCGGTCGCGCAACATTCGTCGAGCCAGTCGAGGTCAACTGGCGTGCCGTCGAAAGAGCGGTTCATACGACGCTGGGCCAACAGTTGTCGAAGTTCCATGGGTCGGGTCTAGCAGGCGCCGCGACGCAACTTCCGACCAAGCGCGTAAGATTTCCTCAACGAAGGAGTGTCGGTGCCTACACCTCGAGACCTACTGAACGCCGCCAAGGCCGAGATCAACGAGATCGACCCGCACGACGTCGCGGCGCGACTGAGCTACTACAACCTGCTCGACGTGCGCGAGCCCGAGGAGTTTGACCAGGGGGCACTGCCCGGCGCGGTGCACGTACCACGGGGAAACCTCGAGTTCTCCATCGAAAGCCGCCTCACCGATAAGAACGCCCCGATCGCGGTCTACTGCGCCGGCGGCGTGCGCTCCGCCTTCGCCGCCAAGACGCTCCAGGACCTCGGCTACACGGACGTTGTCTCAATCATCGGTGGGTTTAACAAGTGGAAGGACGAGGGGCTGGTCTGGTCGACGCCACGCACGCTGAGCGCTGATCAGCGCAACCGCTATCAGCGTCACCTGCTGCTGCCCGAAGTGGGCGAGGCCGGTCAAGTGAAACTGCTCGACGCCAAGGTCTTGTTGCTGGGCGCGGGCGGGCTGGGCTCCCCGGCCGGGCTCTATCTCGCGGCCGCCGGTGTCGGCACCATCGGCATCATCGACATGGATGTTGTTGATTCGTCGAACCTGCAGCGCCAGATCCTGCACAACGTGGACCGCATTGGCATGCGCAAAGTCGACAGCGCGAAGCAGACGTTGACGGCCATGAATCCCGACGTCAAAGTCATCACCTACGACACGCGCCTGGGCGCGGACAACATCTTGGACATCATCGACGGTTATGACGTCATTGTTGACGGTACCGACAATTTTCCGACGCGCTACTTGGTCAACGACGCGGCACTGCTAAAGAAGATCCCCGTGGTTCACGGATCGATCTTCCGTTTCGAGGGCCAGGCCACCGTGTTTCAGCCCTACGTGGGACCGTGCTATCGCTGCATGATTCCCGAACCGCCGCCGGCGGAACTAGCGCCTAGCTGCGCCGAAGCTGGTGTACTCGGTGTGTTGCCCGGCATCATCGGATCCATCCAGGCAATTGAAACCATCAAACTGCTGCTCGAGTTGGGTGATCCGCTTGTCGGCCGGTTGCTGACCTACGACTCGCTCGATCAAAGCTTTCGGACCTTCAAGGTTCGCCGCGACCCGACCTGTCAGGCCTGCGGAGACGACGCCGGCGAAATAGTGATCGCCGAGTACGACGAGCTCTGCATGCCCCATCCCACGGTGAGCGCGTAATCCTTCGCCGTTCTCGCGCGGGCATTCTGAATGCCGGTTGGACGGCTCCGTAGCGAACAGGACCAGCGCGTAACCTTGCATTGTGACGGGCGACGAAAGAACCACCGATTCCGGTATTGAAATTCACCCCGTCTACGACCCGAGTGACCTAGAAAACTTTGACGTCGCGACTGAGCTCGGTCGACCCGGCGAGTTCCCCTACACGCGCGGCGTCCAGGCTTCGATGTATCGCGGAAAACTCTGGACGATGCGCCAGTACGCCGGATTCGGCACGGCGCAGGCAACCAATGAACGTTTCAAGTTCCTGCTGGGCGCCGGTCAGACCGGACTCTCCTGTGCCTTCGACCTGCCCACGCAGATGGGTTACGACGCCGATCACCCCAGAGCCGAGGGCGAAGTCGGAAAGGTTGGCGTCTCGATCTCGTCCCTGGAGGACATGCGGCTCCTGCTCGCGGGCCTGCCACTCGAAGAGGTCACTACCTCGATGACAATCAACGCGACCGCGTCGACGTTGCTGCTCTTCTACCATCTGGTCGCTGAAGAACAGGGCGTTCGCGGTGAACAGCTGCGCGGCACGGTGCAGAACGATATCTTGAAGGAGTACGTGGCGCGCGGCACGTACATCTACCCGCCGCGCCAATCAATGCGACTGGTTGTCGACACGTTCTCCTACTGCGCCAAGGAGATGCCCAACTGGAACACCATCTCGATCTCGGGTTATCACATCCGCGAGGCCGGATCGACGGCAGTCCAAGAGATTGCCTTTACCCTCGCCAATGGCATTGCCTATGTTGATGCGGCGTTGGCCGCGGGACTCGAGCTCGACGACTTCGCGCCGCGCCTGAGTTTCTTCTTTAACGCGCACAACAACCTCTTTGAAGAGGTGGCCAAGTACCGGGCGGCTCGGCGTCTCTGGGCGCGCATCATGCGCGAGCGATTTGGGGCCAAGGATCCCAAGTCCACGATGCTTCGTTTTCACACCCAGACCGGCGGGTCAACGCTGACGGCCCAACAGCCGGAGAACAATATTGTGCGCGTGACCCTCCAAGCGCTGGCGGCCACGCTCGGCGGCACCCAGAGCCTGCATACGAACGGTTTCGACGAAGCGCTCGGACTGCCGACCGAACGAGCGGCAAAATTGGCGCTGCGCACCCAGCAGGTCATCGGTTTCGAATCGGGCATCGCCGACACCGTCGACCCGCTCGCCGGGTCCTACTTTGTCGAGTCGCTCACCAGTGAGGTGGAACGATTAGCCCAGGTGTACATTGACGCGATCGATGCCCAGGGCGGTGCGGTCGCCGCGATTGAGTCCAGTTACATGCAGAACGAGATTGAGTCTGCCGCGTACGAGTTCGCGCGCAGCGTCGACCGCGGCGACAAGATCGTGGTGGGCGTGAACCGGTTCAGCGAAACCGACGAGAACAAGTCCGACGTCTTTCCCGTGGATGAAGCCCAGCAGTTGGCCCAGATTAAGAACGTCACGGCGCTCAAGATCCGGCGCGACAACGACGCCGTGCGCGCTGCGCTGGACGATCTCGCGACGGCCGCGCGCGGGTCGGCCAACGTGCTCTATCCAATGAAGACGGCGCTAGCGGCGCTGGCCACGCTCGGTGAGGTCGCCGACGTACTGCGTGAAGAGTTCGGGGTCTATCAAGCCAATTAACGAGCGACCGGCTCGTTGAAGTGCGTGACGGACGGTCGTTCCGAATAGAAGTGGTGCGTCAATTTGCGCCACTCTTCAAAGAGCGGCGTCTCGCGAAAGACTTGGTGCGCGGCCACGCTGGTCCAGCGAACGAGCAAGAGGTAGACCGAGCCGTTCTCCTCCTGGCGTCGAACTTCGGCGCCGTGACAATCGGGTGCCGACTCAATTAGTGGCAGTGCGATGACCATGGAACGCTCGAACTCTTCTTCTTGCCCGGCTCTCACGTTCAAGAGCGCGTGCTCGAGCATCATGTTCGGGCCATCAGTCGCGCGCGTAGTTTCTCGTCCTCGGCGACGCCGATCGCCGCGTGCGCCAGGGCAATCGCGCCATCGATAACGGCGCGATCGGCGCTCTCCGTGATGCAAGCGGCGGTGAACTGCGGCTGATGATTGACCGCGCCGTTGGTCTCGATCATGAGCAGGGGATGAATGGTGGGCACCACCAACGAGACGTTTGCCATGTCGGTAGAGCAGGTGGGCTTGGCCACACCCTCGTCGTCAAGTTCGAACGTGCGTCCAATGGCCTCGGCGGCGCTGCGGTAGTGGGCGAGAATGTCGTAGTCGGACTCCATGTGCGAAAACGCACTGCCGAGATCCTCGACGCTGAGCGTCGCGCCGGTCGCGAGCGCGCCCGCCTCGAAGCACGCGTGAATCTTCTTACGCAACGCCACCAACGTGTCCATGGTGAGCGAGCGGGCCATGAACCGTCCCGTCACGTGGCTCGGAATGATGTTGGCGGCCGAACCGCCTTCACTGACGAAGCCGTGCACTTGATCGCCCGGTCGCAGTTGCTGGCGCGCCAGTGCGATCGCGACCTGGCTGATGGTCATGGCGTCGAGCGCGTTGACGCCCTCCCACGGGGCGGCCGAGGCGTGGGCCTCCTTGCCGCGAAAGGTGACCTCGAACTGCTCGACGGCCAAGCACATTGCCTCTAAGCGCTCGCTGGGCCAGGGATGAATCATCATCGCCGCGTGCACGTCGTCGAAGTAGCCGGCGTTGATGAGGTCGATCTTGCCGCCGCCGCCTTCTTCTGAGGGCGTGCCGAACAGCGTGACTTTGAGATTGAGTTCATCGGCGACGGCGGCCAGGCCAATCGCGGCGCCGAGCGACGAGGCGGCGATGATGTTGTGGCCGCACGCGTGTCCGACTTCGGGCAGCGCGTCGTACTCCGCACAAAACACCACGTGCAGGTCGCCGCTGCCCTTGGTGGCGCGAAATGCCGTGGGTCGGTCGGCGATGCCGCGTTCAACTTCGAGGCCCGCTGCCTCAGCGGCGAACGCCACGGCCTCGGCGCTGAGGAACTCCTCGTAGCCCAATTCTGGATTCGCGTGCACGAAGTGGCTCAACTGAACCAGCGTGTCGCGCGCGTTATTGATGGCGCCGGAGGCGACCTCTTGTGCGCTCACTCGATGACCGCCACCACGTCACCGGCGCTGACCGAATCGCCCGCCACGACGTTGATGCTTTTGACGACTCCGGCCTTCTCGGCGTTGACCGAGTTCTCCATTTTCATGGCTTCCAAGATCATGACGGTGTCGCCGGCCTCGACCCGCTGACCGACTTCGACGCTGACCTTGACAATGGTGCCCTGCATGGGCACACTCACCGTGTTCGACCCGCTGCCTAACACTCCGGCGTGGTGCTGTCGGCGCGGCTTGGCGGCCGTACTCGTCGGTCGCGGCAGCCCGTCGTCACTCGCGTCGGGCAACCAAAGGGCCACCGTGATCCGTCGACCATTCACTTCGGCCGTCACGTCCTTGCGCACCTCGCCCGTACCCACCGACACCGCCGGCGTCGGGGCGCTCACGAGCGTCGAAAAGTCGAGGGACTCTTCGACCCACTTGGTCGAGTGTCGGGCCTGGACGAAGTCGTCACTCGACAGGATGATGACGTCGGCCGGAAGGGTCGTCGCCACACCCTCGATGCGGGTCTCTTCGATGGCGCGCAGCATCCGTAGGCGGGCCTTCTCGCGGTCCGCGCCCCAGACAATGAGTTTGCCGATCAAATTGTCGTAGTACTGCGAGAGCGTGTCGCCTGCGGCGTATCCGGCATCGAGACGCACTCCCGGTCCGGCCGACTGATCAAAGCGCGTGATCGTGCCGGGCGACGGGCTGAACTTGCCACCGGAAGGATCTTCGGCGTTGATGCGCACCTCGATCGCGTGACCCTTGTGCTCGATTTCGTCCTGGGTAAAGTCGAGCGGTTCGCCCGAGGCAATGCGCAGTTGCCACTCCACGAGGTCAAGTCCGGTCACTAGTTCCGTGACGGGATGCTCGACCTGCAGGCGGGTGTTCATTTCTAGGAAGTAGAACTCACCATCCTGGTAGAGGAACTCCACCGTGCCCGCGTTCACGTACCCGCACGCGACCGAGACTTTCACGGCCGCTTCACCCATTGCCTGGCGCACCTCGTCAGGGAAGTTCGGCGCCGGTGACTCTTCAATGAGCTTCTGGTGTCGGCGCTGCGCTGAGCAGTCGCGTTCGCCGAGCCAGAGGGTATGACCGTGGCTGTCGGCGAGGACTTGCATTTCAATGTGGCGCGGTGCGCTTAAGTAGCGCTCGAGGTAACACTCGGCGCGGCCGAAGTAACTCTGAGCCTCACGCTGCGCGCTCTCGAGTGCTGCCTTGGAGTCGTCGGGACCCAGAACAACTTTCATGCCGCGCCCGCCCCCGCCGTACGCGGCCTTGATGGCGACGGGCCATCCAACGTCCTTGCCGAACGCCACCACTTCCTTGGCGTCCTTCAGGGTTTGGCTTCGACCGGGCACGCCAGCGACACCGGCCTTCTCGGCCGCGAGGCGTGAAGAGATCTTGTCGCCCATTATTTCGATCGCTTCGAGCGGCGGTCCAATGAACGTGACGCCGCGAGACGTGATCGCGCGCGCGAAATCTACGTTCTCGGAGAAGAACCCGTAGCCGGGGTGCACCGCGTCCGCGCCGCTGCGGTTGATCACGTCAAGGATGGCCTCGGTGTTGAGATAGCTCTCCGCGGCGCTCTGGCCGCCGAGCGCGTACGCCTCGTCGGCCAGTCGCACGTGCAACGCATTGCGGTCGAGTTCGGAGTACACGGCCACGGTCGAAATCCCCATCTCGCGACAGGTACGCATGATGCGCACCGCGATCTCGCCTCGATTGGCGATCAGGACTTTCTGTAACACTGAAACCTCCGTTGCGGGCCTGTCATTTTCTACCACTCGTCGTTGAAACTCTAATGTTTAGGGGTGAACCAAATGATTTGGCGCGTCGAGCACGTGGCGGAGGTTGACTCGACCAATAGGTGGCTGGTGGATCAGGCGAAGTCTGGCGCCAGTGAGGGCCACGTGATTTTTGCGGACTACCAAACGGCCGGTCGCGGGCGGCTCGATCGACAGTGGGTGGCGCCGGCTCGTTCGGCGCTGTTGTGCTCGTTGCTCCTGCGCCCCGAACTCGACACCGATCAATTGGCGCTGGTCGTGGGTGCGGTTGCCCTGTCGGCGCGCGCGGCGCTGGTGCGCTTGTGCGGGCTGCGGCCCACCATCAAATGGCCGAACGATCTCTTGGTCGGTGAGCAAAAGCTCGCCGGCCTGCTCGCCGAAGTGGTGACGTCCGATGACGGGACCGTGATCGTCGTGGGCATTGGCATCAATCTGACCGCGAGCCCCGCCGATGTTCCCTCCACCGACGTCTTGAAGGAGACGGGCATCACCCTGAGCCCGCGCGGGCTGCTCGACATTCTCTTAGAAGACCTTGAGTGGCGTTACGCCCAACTCCACACGCAAGACGGCCGCGCGACCGTGCACCAAGAGTACGAAAGCGCACTCGTCACGTTGGGCCAGCGGGTGCGCGTTGAGCGCACCGACGACGTGCTCGAAGGCGAAGTGCTCGGTATCGACGCCTGCGGACATCTGATTGTCAACGTGGACGGTGTCGAGATGTTCTTTTCCACCGGCGACGTGGTGCACGTGCGACCCGAACTCGGCGCGACGACGTGAAGCCCACTCGCGTCCTCGTCACGGGCAGCGCCGGCCAGGTGGGCGTAGACCTGCTCGATACCCTGAGTGGAGCCACGCCGTCGGGGGGCGACGAAGGCTTTCTTCCCGACGGGCGCCGCGTCGAGAGTGATGAGTTCGCGGTGTTGGGACTTACCCGCCACGACCTGGACATCACCGATCGCGACGCGCTGTCACGCGCCGTGTCGGCCAGCCGGCCCGACGTCATTGTGAACCTGGCGGCCTACACGCAAGTCGATCGCGCGGAGAAGGAGCGCGAGGTGTGCTTTAACGTCAACGCGTTGGCGACCGAATCGCTGTCACTCGCCGCCCAGGACGTCGGGGCGCACCTGATCACCATCTCGACCGATTACGTCTTCGACGGCGAGAAGGGCGAGGGGTACGTGGAAGATGACATCACGAATCCACTCAACGTCTATGGCGCCTCCAAGCGGGCGGGGGAGTTGGCCTGCAGCGAAGCCGACACCGTCGTTCGCACCTCGTGGGTCATGGGCGTGCGCGGAAAGAACGTGATTCACGTCATTGCCCAGCGAGCGACGTTGGGTGAATCAGTGCGCTTCGTCGACGACCAGATGGGCACGGCAACGATGGCGAGCGATCTGGCCCGTGCCCTCGTCACGTTCATTCGTGTCCGTCCGGGCGGCATGTGGCACGTGGCCAATACCGGCGCCACCACGTGGTGCGATATCGCCAGGTTTGTTGGTACTTCGCTCGGACGCGGCGACGAGTTCGTGACTGCGATTGCGACGCGTGACCTCGATCCGGCACCGCTGGCGACGCGGCCGCGCCGAAGCGACCTCAGCACCCAGAAGTGGAGTGACGGCGGCTGGCGGGCCCTGCCGCAGTGGCGAGACGGCATCACCCGGCTGCTGGCGGGGCGAACGGCGAACAGTGAGCTGCTCTCGTGAGTGACGTCACCTCGAGCGTGGCCTGCGTCGTAGTGGACTATCACGCCGGCGCCGCCCTGACCGGATGCATTGACTCGCTGCACGCCAATCACGTGACCAATATCGTGGTCGTAGAAAACGGTCTCGCCGGCTCGACGCCGCCGGCACTCGGCACGCGTGACGTGGTGCTCGTCGAACCGGGTCAAAACCTCGGCTACGGCCGGGGCGTCAATCGCGGAGCCGCGGCGACGGGGCCGGCCGTGTATCTGCTGGTGGCCAATCCCGATCTCGTGATCCACGATGGTGCGGTCGCGGCAATGGTGGCGTACCTGGAGACGCATCGTGACGTGGCCGTCGTGGGTCCCCAGATCCAGCGACCTGACGGTTCGATCTATCCCTCTCACCGGGTGTTCCCGAACCTCTGGTTAGCCGGCGCGCACGCGCTGCTCGAGTCCCCCTGGCCGCAGAATCCCGCCACCCGCATCTACCGGTCACCGCGCTCCGACGGCAGCGTCGACTGGGTGTCGGGAGCCTGCTTCCTCATTCGCCGGGACGTCTTTGAAGAGATTGGCGGATTTGACGAACGCTATTTCATGTTCGCCGAAGACATGGCGTTGTGCTGGCAGGTGCGCGAACACGGCTACACGGTTGCGGGCGTGCAGGACGCGGTGGTGACGCATATTGAGGGCCTCTCGCGCCAGCGCGCTTCGCGCGTGATGATCATTGCCCACCACAAGAGCGCGCTGCGATTTGAGATGCAGACCGCGAAGGGTCTGCGCCGACTTTTGGTGCCCGTTGCGACGCTCGTGCTGGGCCTTCGACTGTTTATGGCCCTCACGGTGCGACCGAAGGCGCCGATCGAAGAGGTCTAGAATGACCCCCTAGGGCTGTGAGTGGTTCTGTGGTTGAAAGTCGATGCCAGTCGCGGGCAAAACGACCCACGTAAGGCGTCTTATTGATGCTGAGCATGGCGCGGTTTAGAAGTAAGTCCTGCCTTGGAGTGATCAGAGTGATCATTCCAAGAGCCGGTGAAGTGTGCGGTTTCATTGCCGGAGAGCCCCAAGCTGCCGGTAGTGCGCACGGACACCGCTGCAGGCAGGTGTGGGGTCAAAGACCAGGTCAGACACTCACAGCCCTAGAGCAAGACCGTTTTCGACCGTTAGGCTGAGTCACGATATGAGTGTATTTAACAAGATTTTGAAGGTCGGTGAGGGCAAGCGAGTTCGTCAACTCGCCGAACTCGTGGCACCAATAAATGAGCTGTCCGACGAGATGGCCGCGATGAGCGATGAGGAACTGCGCGAACAGACCGACATTTTTCGCAAGCGCCTGGCCGACGGCGAGTCGCTCGATGACATCCTGATTCCCGCGTTCGCCGTGGTGCGCGAGGCCGCGACCCGAGTACTCGGTCAGCGTCACTATGACGTGCAACTCATGGGTGGCATGGCGCTGCACTTCGGGTGGATCGCGGAAATGAAGACCGGTGAGGGAAAGACCCTGGTCTCGACGCTGCCGGTGTACCTCAACGCCCTCGCGGGCAACGGCGTGCACGTGGTGACGGTCAATGACTACCTCGCCACGCGTGACGCGAACTGGATGGGCCAGTTGCACCGCTTCCTCGGCCTCAGCGTGGGACGGGTGGGACCGGATCTCGCGGAGTTCGAAGAGAAGCGCGAGGCGTACAACAGCGACGTCACCTACGGCACCAACACCGAGTTCGGCTTTGACTATCTGCGTGACAACATGGCCCGACGCCGTGAACACATGGTCCAGCGTGGCCACCCCTTCGCCATCGTCGACGAGGTCGACTCGATTCTGATCGACGAAGCGAGGACGCCGTTGATCATCTCGGGCCCCGCGTCGGACGTGACCAAGCTCTACTACCAGTTCGCGTCCATTGCCCGCACGCTGGTGCGCGACGTTGACTACGAGGTCGACGAGGAGAAGGAAACAGTGATCCCTACCGAGGCCGGCATCGAAAAGGTGGAGAAGCTGCTCGGGGTGAGCAACCTCTACGACGCCGTCGCGACGAATTACGTGCACCAGTTGGGTCAGGCCCTGCGCGCGAAGGAACTCTTCCACCGCGACAAGGAGTACTTGGTCGATGCCGGCGACGTGAAGATCGTCGACGAATTCACCGGTCGCACCCTTGACGGTCGGCGTTGGTCAGATGGTCTGCACCAGGCCGTCGAAGCCAAAGAACGCGTGCGCATTCAAGAAGAGAACCACACGTGGGCAACGGTCACCCTGCAGAACTACTTCCGGCTCTACGAGAAGCTGGCCGGCATGACCGGTACGGCCGAGACCGAAGCCAGTGAGTTCGGCAACACCTACGGCCTCTCGGTGGTGCCAATACCGTCTAACCGCGAGAACATCCGAATCGACCAGCCCGACCTCATCTTTAAGACCGAAGAGGCGAAGTTCGCCTCGATTGTTGAAGACGTACGCGAGCGCAGCGACCGGGGCCAGCCGGTGCTGCTGGGCACCGCGTCGGTCGAGAAGTCAGAGTTGCTCTCGCGAGCGCTCGAGAAGGCCGGCATTGCCCACGAAGTGCTCAACGCCAAGCAGCACTTCCGCGAGGCCGACATTGTCGCCCAGGCCGGACGCAAGTACGCGGTGACGGTCGCGACCAACATGGCCGGTCGAGGCGTTGACGTCGTGCTCGGCGGCAACTTCGAAGGACTCGCGACACGCGAGGCGACGGCCAAGGGCTTCACACCGGGTACCGAAGAGTTCGACGCCGCGTTCCACGCGGCCGTCAATCAGTTCCGGCCGTTGTGTGAGGCCGAGGGTGATGAAGTGCGCGCCGCGGGCGGTCTCTACGTCCTGGGCACGGAGCGCCACGATTCGCGGCGCATCGACAATCAGCTGCGCGGTCGCTCGGGCCGCCAGGGCGACCCCGGTGAGAGTCGTTTCTACCTCTCGCTCGAAGACGACCTGCTGCGCCTCTTTGCGACCGGGGCCGTGTCGTGGGTGATGGACCGCACCATGCCCGACGACGAAGCGATTGAGGCCAAGATGGTCTCCAAGGCCATCGAGCGCGCCCAGAACACCGTCGAGGGTCGCAACGCGGAGATTCGTAAGGACGTGCTGAAGTACGACGAGGTGATGAACGAACAGCGCAAGGTCATGTACGGACGTCGCCAGCAGGTCATCGACGGCGAGGACATTCACGACGCCACAATCGAGATGATCGAAGAGCGCCTCGCCGAGGTGGTCGACGAACGGCTTGAAGCACAGTTCGCCGAGGACTGGGACATCAACGCGCTGATGATGGATCTGCAGACGTACTACCCGACCCGTCTTAATGCCGAGGCCCTCGACGCCTACGAGGACCGTGAAGACATCGTGGCGTTGGTGGTCGACGACGCGGTCTCGCTCTACGAAGAGAAGTGCGAGCACTATCCCGGCGGTCTGGACATGGCCAAGGAGATCGAGCGCGACGTCATGCTCCAGATCCTCGACCAGCGTTGGCGAGAGCACCTGTCGGACATGGACTACTTACGCGATGGCATCCACTGGCGTCAGGTTGCCCAGCAAGACCCGCTGTCAGCGTGGCAAAAAGAGGGCTACCAGATGTTCGAACACCTGCTCGGAGAGGTGGACAAGGACTTTGTTCGCTACATCACGCACGTCGAAGCGGCCGAGGCGCCGACCGAGGACGCGCAGGCCGACGAGGGACTCGAGGGCGCATTGACGAATGTCGATCAGGTAGCACCTGGCGGGGCCGCTCTCGTGGCCCACGGTGCTGGACCGGCGACCGCGACCAAGCCACTCAGGAAAGAGGGCGAGAAGATTGGCCGCAACGAACCGTGTTGGTGCGGTTCGGGACGTAAGTTCAAGCAGTGCCATGGTCGACCTTAAGGCGGAGAACGCGCTGCGCGATGCGGTGGGCACGCTC
>JBEKQN010000024.1:0-19923 GCA_049519675.1 Acidimicrobiales bacterium
AGCGATACGACGGTGTTGCCTTGTTGAGTTAACACTTGTAACTGACTGAGAATGTTCGGCGCACTCGACCCAAGTTTCGACGTCGAGCTGGCGGCGGTCGGCAAGTCAACCCAGTCCTTGCCCGGTACCAACTGGGCAACCTCATTCTGTCCGTTGACTGAGATCTGCATGTACGCGTTGGCTCCGTCTGTAAGTTCGGTCTCATTCAAGGCCGTTCCATTGGCGTTGAATGACATCATCACGGATTCGAGGCCCGTCGAGAGGTTTGCGAATCCCGAGCCGGTGATCGGGATGGACTGGCCATTGGCCGTCAGCGACCCGCTGATTGTCAGAGTGGCGGAGCCCGCAGCGAGCGTTGTCCGTGCTCCCAACTCCACTTGAGCGTCGGCGTCCTTGGACCCCGGTCCACTGACACCAGTGGCGACGAGCGAAACTACCAACACCAAGACGAGCCCGGCGCTAATCGTCACCAATCGGCGCCCCTTTCGGCGACGGTGGTTTTGGTCTTCTCCCGCGCCGTGCGCGTAAGCAAAAATGGGGTCTTCGGCGCCTGCATCGGAGGGCGTAGCCGTTGCCCCGACCGCGTCATTTGACATCTTTACGGTCGGTTCCTGGTCTTCCATGGCCGGCCTCTTTTCCTGGTCACGAGCGGCGCCGCGCCTCCGGTGGCTACAAGTTACCATCGCCCGAGTTCAAACACTCCCCACGATTTGAGCGTGCGATCGGAGATCGTGGTCATCGGCCATTCGAGGGCAGATAGACGATTTCAGCCCCCCTGCGGAAGTTCACCGTACGAGGCGGTGGACTCTTCAACGTTCAAACACCAAGTTTGGTCCTCGCCGCGAACGCCGAAGTCAGGTCGCCTTCGCGGTGCGAAGTGGCGAGGAATTTGTCGAGCTGGAGCGAAGTGAGGGGTTGGGCGATGAAATATCCCTGACCAATGTCGGCGCCAATCTCTTCAAGCATCTTGAGGCTCGCGGACGTTTCGATGCCTTCGGCGACGAGCGTGAGGTCAAGGGCCCGGGCGAGCTCGATGGCGGAGCTCACGATGGCGCGTGCACGTCGATCGCTTCCCAAAGCGAAGATGAACGACTTGTCGATTTTGAGTTCATCGATGGGCAAGTCGAGAAGTTGCGACATCGATGAGTAGCCGACACCGAAGTCATCGATGGAGATCCTGATACCCCGGTTCCGCAACTCCTCGATGCATCGCTTGGCGTTTTCTGGATCCTCGCCAACGCTGGACTCGGTGATTTCAAGCGTAAGCCGTCTCGAAGGAAAGTTGTTTTCCTCCAAAAGTTGATCTACGTAATTGGGGAGTTGATCGTCGAGGAGGTCGTAGCGCGTGATGTTGACGCTCATATGGAGTTGGTGCCCACCACGATCGAGCCTGCTCGCTTCGCCAATTGCTTGCTCGAGCACAGCGCGAGTGAGGGGAAGGATGAGCCCGACGCGCTCGGCCAGGGAGACGATCTCATCGGGGTAAAGCAGTCCTCGAGTGGGATGCCGCCAGCGCACGAGTGCCTCAACGCCGTGAACTTCCGAGGTGCGCAGATCGAGCTGGGGCTGGTAGTGCAGGGTAAGTTCGCGCGATGCGATGGCAGCTCGTAACTCGTCAATCATCGCGAGGCGCTCGCGACTGTTGGGATCATTTTCGGCCAAATAGGTGCACACCGCGGTGCGACTCACTTTCGCGTTGTACATTGCGACGTCGGCGCTACGTAACAGGTCTGCGGGAGACGATCCGTGGAGGGGAGCGATGGCGACGCCGATGCTGGCGCCAATGCGCACGGTCACCCCGTCGAGCGATATCGGTTTGTCAAGGGTTGCGTTCAGCTCGCCAGCGATGGTCACGCCCTCTTCGATTGAAGTGACCACGCACGACGTTGCGAACTCGTCGCCGCCGATCCGGGCGATTGATCCGCGGTTCGTCAGTCTGCTCTGGAACCGCGCACCGACGACGTCGAGCAATTCGTCACCGCACGTATGGCCCAGAGAATCGTTGACCTCCTTGAATCCGTCCAAGTCGATGACGAGAACGACAAGTTTCTGGGGTTCGTTCAGTGAGGCCAGCTTCGCTAGTCCATCCTCGAAGAAGCTGCGCCGGTTGCCGAGGCCAGTGAGCTCGTCGGTTCGCGCGTCACGGAAGTTCAAAGCGCCTTGGCGAACCTGGCGCAGGGTCAGCACCATACGCACGAGCACGAGCAGTAACGCGCCAAGCGCCAACATTGAAGAAACGTGAGACGTGTGATGGACCAAGGATCGCACGAGGACCGCGAGCGACAGCAACCCGCAGACCATTGGAATCACGAGGATTCCCTGCGGTGCCACCGCTTTTTCGGTTCTCGGCGCCACGCGTCGATCGGGACTCGGCCACGCCGATACCGCCATGAGCCATATCCCGAGTAGCCAGGTCCCATCGAGCAAAGTATCTGGCACGTAGGTGTTCCCCGCTACCTGATTTAGGTCGATGACGTCTCCCACCAGGAACCAGACAATCCCCAACGTAAGCGCCAGTGTCATCACGTCGGGACGTAACCGCATCGGGGCAAGCCCCGCCACCAATAGCATCAGCAGCGCCAGATCCATCAGGGGGTACGACATGCCCACTACGACCTGTAGCGAATTGCCACTTACCTGTAGGACCGAATCAAACCACAGCATCGCCGCAACCGCCCCGGCGGCGAGCCCGGCGATTGCTCCGTCAAGGCGTGCGCTGACAATGCGCGCGCCAAATGATCGCTGGGTTATCAACGTGACGCCGATGGCGAAGCCCACGTAGGACAAGAGGTAAGCCACGTCACTCGGGGCCGGCGATGGGACGGGGTGCATGTTTTGGTCATGGACCAGGTACACGAAATTTCCAATGTCGTTGAAGGCGACGCCGCCGGCTAACGCTAGCCACGCGGTGCGAAGTTTCGTTGAATGGCGACCACGTAGCAACAAGGGAAATATCGGCATCGTGCAAGCGATGTTGCCGACCCAACCGTCCCAGATGCTCGAGTAACCATCCGGTGGTCGGTGAATGAAAGCCAACGAAGCCAGGTACAAGAAGACAGCGGCGGCGGTCGAGATCTGCCACCAGAATTGTGAGCGTTCCTCATACATCGTTCGACCCACGATCGCCAGCCGTTCCTTCACAGTCGAGGCCACGGTTCCGAGGCTGGTCATAGTGAACTCTTCCCTTGGTTGAGTCTTACCCTTTCGTCACGGTGGCATGAGCGATGAACATCGACGTATAAACAACTTAAGTTGCGCTTGGACGACATTTCACTGTTCCGACACAACATGAGGCCAATATCCTCATCGGGCCACGCTTCGACTCCGTGGGGGAAGAATCAGCGGAGAGATTTCTGACGTTTTAGACAATCAAAGGGCCACAGTTTCAAGTCCTGAACGGTCCACCAGATTTTCTCAGTCTTTTGCTGGACTCTCACCTTCCTTCGGATGAGTCCGAAAGATGTCAGTGCTTGATTTCAGCAATTGAAAACTTTGAAATTCCAAAGCTCGATTCGGGATGTTGGTGTTGACCACAGTGGAACCTTGAACCGTTCATTTCTGTTCATTCTCTTGAACAATTGACGCTCATTGACCGCCATGGCGCTGCGCGTGATGGCGGTCGTAAGTGAGTTCACGATGGTTCAAAACGTATGTCTAAGTGGAATCGAGATGAACGCTCACGTCCGCCACTCATGATGTCTCGTCACCAACTTTCGAAAAGGTAGAGTCAACTTCGACTCAATTGTGTCGGCCGTTCGGACCGACACGACGACTTAAAAGGAGGCCCACAATGCCGTCCATCACCCCGTTTCTGTGGTTCGACACAGATCTAGCCGAACCGATCGCGTTCTACACGTCGATCTTCCCTGATACCACGAGTCCCGAGGCGCTCATCGAAGGATTCGAAGCATCAATCTCCACCGCGACCATCGAGTTGTGCGGCCAACAACTGTTTCTGCTCAACGGGGGCCCATTTCACGCCGGCTTCAATGAGTCGATCTCGTTGTTCGTCAGCGTCGAGACGCAAGATGAGATCGATGACTTATGGCAACGCTTGACTGCGGATGGCGGGGAGACCGGTCGATGCGGGTGGTTGAAAGACCGTTACGGCCTGTCGTGGCAGATTGTCCCCACTTTGCTCAGTTCACTGCTTGACTCGACCGATCGGACCCGCGCCCAACAGGCCCTCGACGCGATGATGACGATGGACAAGCTCGACATCGCCGCCCTTCAAGCGGCCTACGACCGTTGAGCCCCGGGAGTTCGATTCGTCACCTAGATGTTGACCACGGTGGGACTTTATAGCGACCGCTTCCGCTCACTTTTCGAAGAATTGACACCCACCGACCACCTTGGCGCTTCGCGTCAGCCGATTGCAATCGAGTTCATGAGGGTCTAACACCCGCGTCCGAGTTCAAACGTTGTCAACTCTTCTAACCGACTAATAAAAGTGACGCGTTGCTGTCGCCGTTTCGTCCTTGCAGAGCGACGGTGCGGGTGTTCGTGGCCTCATGAGTCTCGATTCGGTGACTCAGGTTGGTTACCACGTATTCCCAGTACGCGACCTCATGCGCGGGCCCGACGAGACATTTGCCGTGTCCTCATCAATTCTCCGGCCGGGTTAGGAAAGCGACGCTGTTCGCTCTCGCCTCACGAATCCTGCTTCAGCGCTTTCCTGGCATTGCGCTTGACGAACTTCAGAATCTCGATGTGCTTGGCGGTATCCATCTCCATTAGCTTGACCAATAATTGCCAAAGGGACTCCTGCTTGAGCACATTCAGTTCATGGGACAGTCGACGAAGTTCCTTGGCGTCGTCACGTTCGTTTCCGAGCAGCGTCTCGGTCAGTCGCAAGACCGTGTCGGCATCGTGTCCCCAGGAGCCGATGTTGGGTACGGCGGACTCTTCGGGATCGATCTCGACATCGTTCTTGAGCGCCGCCGCCAAGTCCCGGAAAATCCGGTGATGGCGGATTTCGTCTTCAATGATGAGATTGCTCAAGTATTGAAACGCCTTCGATGACGAGGCCGCTGCGACCTCGCGGTACTCCGCGAGCATTGCCCCTTCGGCCGCTTCGTGCGTCGTGAGGTGTTCGTACAACTCCGCTTCCCAGGTGCTTGCACCCAACAACTTCGCCATAAGAACTCCCCTCCGTTGAGATAGCACGAGACTACTCGTGGCCCGGCTGCGTCCCCGCTGACGACTGCGTGCCGGCCAGACGCGTTACCAGGTCTACCGATGGGCGCCCACGTCCGGCCGTTCGCCCGCTGGGAGAGCCCCGGTTGCGAGTGCGCGGCATCCGTGACTCGGTACCATGACACGCATGTCCTTGTCGCCCCCTACGTTGCACACCGCTCGCTTGCGGCTGCGTCCCTTCAACGATTCGGACGCGGACGTCCTCTTCGCGCTGCACGCCAACGCCTACGTGCTGCGCTATTGGGATGCGCCGCCCTGGAGCGAACGCCTGCGCGCCGAACGGTTCATAATGGCTTGTCGAGAGATGGCCGAGGCAGGCACCGGGACGCGGCTGGCCGTGGACCGTGTCTCCGACGGGGCGTTCATTGGCTGGTGCAGCCTGACCCGGTGGAACCCGGACTTCCGCAGCGTGTCGATGGGTTACTGCTTCGACGATGCCGCGTGGGGCCACGGCTATGCGACCGAGGCCGCGCGGGCCTTGCTGCAGTGGGCGTTCGACACGCTGGACGTGAATCGAGTCCAGGCCGAGACCGATACGCGCAACGCGGCATCTGCCCGCGTCCTGGAGAAGCTTGGATTCGTGCGTGAAGGGACGCTGCGCGAAGACTGCATCGTGAATGGCGAGGTCTCAGACTCCTGGGTGTACGGGCTGATCGGGCGGGAGTGGCAGGCGTCGCGGGAGCCGGTTCCCGCCCGCTGAGTGGTCGCTCAGCTGACTGGCGTAGGACACAAAGGGCAGCGTTTCGGTCGATGCTGCTCTGGCAGTCGCGTCAAATAGGACACACCCAATAAGACCGGCGTCTGAGTTGAAACGCGAGGAACTCTTCTATACGCAACTCAAGCCCGAGCTCGTCCAGGTGCGTGATCGTGGTCAGGTCAGGGCAGGCGAACGCTTCGTCAGGCACGTCGCGCCCATTGGCCACCTGAGGCACGAGCAAGCGTCGTCACGACTACCGAGTCGACCGAATTCGTGGGCGTCAGCGCCAGAATTCGCTGAGCTGCTCGGCGAGGACTCTGCCTTGCTCGTAACCGGCTTGAGCGGCGGCCGGTCGCGTCGACGCATCCATCAGATTGGTGCCGAACGCGTTGAGCGAGTCGCTATCAGGCAAGATGGCTTCGACTCTGCTGCCGCCTGCGCGAAGTTCGTCGACCTGCGCTGCGAGTTGCATGCCCCAGTCCAACGGGTGCCGTGTTCTGCCGCTAAGTGGTGAGAGCACGAGCACCCGTCCGTACCCGGATGCCAGATCGGCATTCTCGTTGCGTCGGTAACCGCCGTCAATGTACCGGTTGTCGCCGATCCTGTAGGGAGGGATGCCGAAGCCATTGGAGGTGCTGGCGGCGACGGCGTCCACCAGGTCAACGCCGCTATGGCGGTCGAACACGACCGGTTCGCCGGTATGAGCATCGACCGCCGTGATGAGCACGGATCGTTCCGGCCAGTGCTGGTTGGGCAGCCGGGTGGCGACGGTGGTGCGCCACCTCGCTCGCCCGGTGCCGTCCGACGCCGGATCCATTTCGAGCGCCGCCGCACCCATTCTGCGGCGCATATCGGCCGGATTCTCAGCGGCGGCGATGACTGCGCTCGATCTCTCCATGTGGTCGGCCGACGGCCCCGACGCAGCGCGTCTACGACCGGATTCGACCCCACCAGTCCGTTGCTGGGGAGGAGCGGAAAGGATGTGGGCAAGCAGTTGGGTCGGGCTCGCACCGGTTATCTGGGCCGCCGCCGTCGATCCGGCCGATGTGCCGATGATTAGATCCGCCTCGGTCACATCCAACCCGGCATCGAAGAGGCCGGCGATGACGCCGATCAGCCACGCGTTGCCCGCCGATCCGCCACCACCGAGGACTAACGCTCGCTCACCCGCAGCGTGTAACCGCCTCGTGGCGTCGACCTGCGGTCGGTCCTGGTCGGACCTCGACGGGTCGGAGGCCGTCGTCGAATTCGGGTGCAGAGGTGAAGAAGATGTTGTGTTAATGGGAGTCGCCTTTCGCGAATTGCCTGTCGGGCGCTCCCGGTGGCGACTACGTCAGTCGCGCGATTGTGAACCGCGGGGAGCGCCCATTGTCGATACTGCGTTCATAGGTCTCACCTCCTGGCGTTATGGATTACGTTCACTGGAACGCTAGCGCGCCAGCGGCGCCGTGCGCCATCGACATCCCACCGGTCGCCGTGTCGCCGTGTCGCCGTCGAACGCACCTCCGGCCGTTTCAGCCTCATCTGTGATGGACCTAATAACCGTCGAAGATTCGATTCGTCCCAGCCTAAACAAATGGACGATTGAGGCGAAGTCGCCGCTGCGTATCCCACCACACAACGTTGAGTGGAAACTCACGAGCGCGACGGGGCAATGTTCGATGCGTCACCGACGCGACTCGGAGAAGAGTTTTAAATCGACGCTGGCGTGAGTCACTCCACGTGAGCCCGAGTTCACGGCGAAACTCCTCGGGCAAGAAACCGGCTGTGACTAACTCGTGCAGGGGTCCAAGGACTATTCGCAATACTCTCGGAAGAAACGCCAGTGATATCAGGTTACGTAGGTACGTTCGAGTTACGTCGTCCATCGCAATGAGACCCAAAGACTCTCGCCAGTACACCTCGAAGGCCTCGCGACTTTCGGGCCACTGCGCCGGGGAGACCTGCAGCGTCGTCGCGAATCTTTCGCAGTGACCGTAGAGTTCGTCGAGCGTTGACGACGTTTGTGGCCCGTTTGCGAACGTGAGGGCGTCGAGCGCACCGTGATACATGCACGCAGCCACCCACAGCTGGAGATCGGTGTCGAACGCGTTGTAGGAAACGGCGTCGTCGATTAGCGAGTGAACCTGTCGGTGTTGACGGTTTACCTCACGTCCAACGCGCGCGCGCTGCTCGTCGTCGCCGAGTAACGCAACGAGGATATAGCCCAGCGTCGTGCGGGTGCGCTTGATCGGATGCTTCATTAACGCACCAGATTCGACGCGACTCTCCGCGACGCCGTAACCAACAGGAAGTCGCGAGAGCTGCATCACCACGTTCGCTCCCGCCGGCGCGAGAGATAGGCCGTTCATGAGCATTGCTCGCAGCTCGGATGAGGGCGCCCCGTCTTCTCTTGGTGTTGCTTTTTTCCCACGTGGTGACATCGAATTCACTCGATCGATCGAATCGTCATCCCAGCGTAGACCGGAGCTCATTCCCTTCTCGTGAAAGTTCCGACGAATCCGTCTCCCTCATCTGATTGACGACGCCGTCGACGCCTCCGTTGCAAAGTCCTTTTTCGGAGGCACTCATACCGGAAAATTTGCCACACTTGAACCCAACGAATTTGGACATCAACTCAGCAGTCGTTTTCTCGCGCTCTGTGTCAAGAACTCGCGCAGTCCCGGCCGCCACCACGAACACCGCGGTAGGGAGAGGCGGCAAGAGCAAAACAGTTCGCAGCGAGGTCAGCAACGCGAGAGAGTTGGAGATGGTGATGGAAATAATTCTGTCCTCAATTCGTGGGAACCATCACTGCAGGACGTCTCGTAGTACATCCTTCTCCCATTGTCTGGAAGATCAATTATCGTCACGTAGCGGAAGGCCCCTCCTCCAATGGGAGAGCGGGCGATCGGGGAAACCCCTTGCGCGAGCAGCAGCCCCGGTTCCGTGCCATGAGCTATTCCAGTCACCTCTTCCGTATTTGATTCACGATCCGCACGACCGTCGTAGTAGGCAACAAACTGCTTTGTATCTCGTAGAACTGCTGTAACCCGGGCACCTCGTGCATCCCAACCTCCCGGTGTCCCTTGGAGGGCAATCGTGGGAAAACTCCAGGTCAACCCGTCACGACTCGTGGCGTAGCGCGTGTCCATACGATCCGCATCATCGTCACGTTCCAGGGGATGAAAGCAGATCCATGCGTGCCACATGCCGTCCCAGAACTGTATTACGGGATCCTTGACACCATAATCAAGGTCCCCCGGAAAAACAGTTCTTCGATTGCTCGCGACAAAATCTGCCGGCGTTGACGCGTCCACTGCATCAATTCGCCAGTGCTTCGTCCCGGGCGTTGCGGCACTCACATACAGTCTCCACGTCCCATCACGAAGCGGCACCAAATAGGGTCGTTCCAAGGACTCAGCGTCGAATTCACTGCTGGTGAGTGTTGCAACTGTCGTAAAGTGCTCGCCATCCATCGATTGGGCCACCACATTGGCAAAGCCTCTGCCTTCACCAACTGGCCGCCTCACTCGATAGGCCAGGTAGATAGCTCCATCCTTTGCCACTGCAGCGCTGGGCGCACCGGCCCAGTACCCGTCACCCTTTCCGGGAGGTGGTACAACGACAACCGAACGCGTGTAGGTGGGGATGAGTACGGATGGCAGTGATGGCATGATCTCAGGTTCCATTTTCGACCGGCATTGTGTAGCAATTATTGCCCTTCGAAGACCGTCAGAATTCACGCTCGTGAATCTCAACGTACGCAATTTTCCCTCCTTGCAACGCGCAGATCGGAGACCCGGGCGATTTTGTTCGCCAGTCCTGAAGGTTCGGCTGGCGTGCCTCGGGACCCTTTGACGTATCGCTCGAGCAGACACGTTATTGGAAAGGACGGTAGAGACGACGTACCGGCCCTGTCCTATCGTGAAAATATGATCTTTCGTCCGAAAGCCCCGCTCTCCCGTGGGTGCTTGCCAGCAATGAGCCGTCCGCGAAGGAATGATTCTGGCCGCGGTTTTCGCAACGCTGTTTGCGTCACTGTTGTTGTCGTACTGATCGGTGTCATTTCGTCGAGCGCGGCACCGCTATCGATGATCGTTGCCGCACGAGACGCATCGGCTGCCTCAGCGACGACAAGTGTGGATGGTCTCCACATATATGCAATCAACGGTCGACAATATGGCGTGCGCACGGCAATCCACGTCCTCGCCTTCAGTGGGTCTCAGTACACGCTAAAGATTGGCCTCGCCAAGGGCACCATCGACGGCGGTACGCAGACGCCCAGCACCATGTGCCGGATCACGGCGGGCTGCGTGGCGGCGGTCAACGGTGACTTCTTTGATCTGTCGCATCCGGGTGCGCCCGACCCGGGCGACGAGGTGGGCGGGATCATCCAAAACTGTGTCCTCCTGCATACCCCACAGATCGCGCATCAGCAGGCCGATCTCGATGGGCAGTCAGTGAGCAATGGCCTCGAATGGAGTAGCGCTGTCGACGTCAACGGCACCAGCGTTCCGATCACCGCGATCAACCAAGAACTACCGATCTCGTACGCGCAGGTCCATCTCCCCTTGGCCGGGACCCTGCTCTTTACCCCACCGTACGCCCTGCAAATCCCGTCCGCGGCGGGGCGGGTCACGTACGAGTTCGCTCAAGTTGATGGCACTACTAGCCCCACCACAATCAATACAACGGCTGAGCTCGATTTCGTGGCGCAGACGGTAGAGCCGGTGAAGGTCAGAGCCGGGCAAGTCTTTATCTCCGCGCCTGCGGGCTCGTCGCTCGCAACGCTGCAGGTCGGCGACACCGTAACGTTGACGACAACCTCCACCGCCGGGTGCGACAGCATCGGGGGCCACCCGATTCTCCTCAATCACGGCGTGGTGACGCCAATAGTTCCCGCGGATACCTACATGGTCAAGCCGTACGCACGCACCGTGATTGGCTGGACGGCGTCGGGCGGGACCGTCATCATGACCGTCGACGGCAAGGATGGCGTGTCGGGCGCCACGGCGCACCAATTAGTCAGCCTGCTCCAGTACCTCAACGTCGTCACCGCCCTCGACCTCGACGGGGGTAATTCCACAACTCTCTACGCCAATGGGCACGTCCTTAATCGCCCCTCTCACGGGACCGAGCGGCCCGTCTCGACCGGTCTGCTCATTGTCGCGAACCCGTAGTGGGGCCAAGCCCGGATCTTGAGATTGGGACTAGGCGTGGACCGTTCCGTGGTGCTCAAAGAGCATGGCGCGCTGGAGGGCGGCCTCTCGAAGTTCCTGTGGGATCTCGACGGGGCCGCCAAGACCTTCAGCGTTGAGCCCCGCCTGGGCGGCCTCTTCCACGATGCCGCCAATCTGGATGGCCAACTCCGGCGTCCGGTGGAATACCAACACCCCGTGGTTCGCCAACAACACCGCGGGAACTCCCGGGGTGATCGCGGCCCGGATGTTGGCCACCGCTTGGTCCGAACCCCGCGGACCGTAATTGGCTACCGGCACTCCGGTCGGCAAACCGAACATGGCCAGGGCTTCAACCCAACAGCCGATCGGACGGTGGGCCACGGCGAAGGCGGTCGCGTATGGCGAATGCGTGTGCAGGACGCAGCCCACGTCAGGGTGGTCCGCGTACATCGCCGTGTGCATGGTCACGACGGCACCTTGGATGGGTGGCAGGTCGCCCTCGAGAAGCACTCCGTCCAGCCCCACTCGTACGACGGCGGATGGCGAATGGTTCCGTAGCGATGGACCCGCGGTGAAGTACATCTCCTGGGCTCCCGGCACCCGCAGGCTCACGTTCCCGTGTCCGTTGGCGGAGATTGCCCCGCTGGCCACCACCCGTTGCGCGACATCGATAACTTGGTCGACTAAGTCCTTGTCCATGGCACCTCCGAGTCGTGGTAATCGAGAGGATATCTAAAGAGCGGTAGTGTCGCTGAGCCGTTGAGATATCCCAACGCGCGCTAGCGCTTGATATGTCATGAGACTCGACTGGGTGATAGACAAAGCACGTCGAGGGAGTTCTGGTGAAACAGGGATCGAGGGTACAGCCGCTATTGGTAGGTATTTTCTTTGTGTTGTCGCTGAACCTCACGCCGAACGTGGCGGAGGCGTCCTCTGCTCATTTGGACCCAATCTCTCTGTCGTTCCCGTCATCTCAACTTGGGTACGTGCTCTCGCTGTATGACTGTGTCGCGAACACCTGCGCCGCATTGCGAAGCACAGATGACGCCGCCTCGTCGTGGAGTGTGGTGCCTACTCCGAGCCAACTCAACAAAGATCTGCAACTCGTCTCGTGGGGCACCTACGCCAACTCGTACGCGACGCTCACCGTCCACTTCGCCGACGCACAAAACGGCTGGATCTACGGCACGGTGCCTGCGCCCGTGACGCCGGACACGTCCAATCCGAACTGGGTGAATCGCCTGTGGTCAACCCACGACGGTGGCACGACGTGGCATCAAGTTCGCCTCGGACCGCTCTCGATTACCGGCGGCGTGGTCCAGATGGCGACGCACGAAGCGTGGACGTACCTCTTCGGGGGATCAGACGAAAACGGTCGCGCGTATATCCTCGCTACTCATTCCAACGTGGACCAATGGACGAGTAAGTCCAATGCCCCGATGGAGATGCCCGCGGGAGGTACGCAGTTAGAAGGTGCCTTCAGTTTCGCGGGATCCAACGGATGGTTTTTGGCGGGGAACGACCGCGGATTCACTGCGAGCGCACGACTGGTAAAGGACGGCTCATGGAGCGCGTGGACCAGACCTTCCATTGAAACCTTTGGATCGAGCTTTAGCCCAATTGCCGTCGTGACGAACAACGTGCTGCTCGCCGAGTGCCAAAGCGCGGGATTCGTATACCCACCGGCGTCTTCGGTGCCGCGTGGATGGAACAACGGGGCGGCGTGGCTCTTCATCTCCTACAACGCCGGGTCGACGTTCAAGCCTCTACGACAACTGTCAGATTCCTATCACGGGAGCTACTCAACGGTGCCGGGACTGCCGGCCACGCCCGTGCCGGGAACAGTTCTCCTCCAACAGGCCACGAATTCGGGCGTACGGTTGGTGCGCAGTACGAACTGGGGGCGAAGCTGGCACATGGTTCTCGACCGATCCGCCTCCCAGGTTCTATTCATTAGTCGCTCAACCGGCTTCGCAATCGTGCAGCGACGGGCCAATCAGGTGGGCTCGTCGCTCTTTCGCACGAGCGACACCGGGGGCCACTGGAGCGACATTCCAGTATGACGCTTGCCCGTCGCGGGGCCGCTCGGAATCCGTGACGTTTGACCCTACCGAGAATCCGTGTGCGCAGCGAGTATGAACTGGTGCTTGATCACTTGTCCATCATGTGTGCCGATACAGGGCAAAGTGCTGCCTTTTACGACGCCGTTCTCGCCCCACTCGGAGGTCGTCGCGTGATGGACTTCGGTCAGGTCACCGGATTCGGTATCGAAGCGAAACCGGAGTTCTGGATTGGGCCTCGCGAGACTGGTGAAGGCTTTCGAGAATGCCACATCGCTTTCGCTGCACCGAGTCGTGCGGCGGTGCGTCAATTCTTTACCGCCGCGACCGCTCTGGGTGCGCCGGTGCTTCATGAGCCTCGCCTGTGGCCCGAATACCATCCCAATTACTACGGCGCCTTTGTTCGCGATCCCGACGGCAACAATGTTGAAGCCGTTTGCCACGTACCGGAGTAGTTACTCGTGGGGTCGAAGCGTGGCTGGTCGATGATCCGAGGGACGCAAGGACACATGGGGTCGTCTAAATGGGTTGAAGTGTTGACGCCGGGGCAGAACTAGTGGTTGAGAGACCGTTGAATCGCCAGTGGCACGAAAAGCACCGGCTGGGAAAAGGAGCGAGTCTCGACGAACGCGTTCGCTGGCACCTCGAGCATGCCCAGATGTGCGGCTGTCGCCCAATACCGGCTCTCGTCGGCAAGGAGATAGAGCGACGCGGCGCCTCGCCAGCAAAGTAGGTTCTGCACCATTCCGGGGGTGCCGCTCTGGCGATTGTGGCCTCGATCGACACACCGTTTTTAGTCAAACCAAATCAGCTGCGAACATCGGGCTGGGGCCGCAGAGGACTCGCGCCAGATTGACGGTTTGAATTCGCGCCCGGCCCGTTCGCGACCTCAGTCGCGAAGAGAGCGCGACGCAATGACGAACTCGAACTCACGGACGTTCGACCAGTTCGGAGCACGCTCCCTTCGACCTAATTTGGACCGCAGTTTTCTTTCACTTTAGGAGCGTTCTCCGGTGCGGGGCCGTTGACACCGCTGTACATTCGGGCGATTGCCGGACGCTGATTCCCCAGGGCGAGGAGACTGGGGGAAGGCGAAACATCTTCGAGCGACATTTGGAGAAAGCGAAGCGTGGTTGACGACGCCACGCTGAAGGCGGACTTATCGACGCCGTCAAATGGGGGGAGGTGATGCGCTGTTTGAAGTTGGAGAAACCACTTGTTGGACTGGTGAATGTTGTCGTAAAGTTGCACGCCGTCTCGAAAGGGGTTGCACTGGTCGAGACGGCTTTGCACGACCAGTAGATCGGGCCGAGTGGCCTCGGTAGCGTACGACTGGGTCGTCTCCTCGGCGCCCGAGAGGATGATCACCGCCCGAAAGTCAATGCCGGAACGCAAGTTGGCGAAGTTGATTCCTTGGGGGTCGACGCCGTGGTCGTAGGCCAGCATTCCCGCCGCAACCGCACCATCCGAGTGTCCGGCCAGAGCGATTTCCGTGGGTTCGACGAGTCCGATTGCGGCGGGGCAGTTTGACGTTTCTGCAGCGGACGCCGAGAGAACAGATCGGGTGACATAGGCGAGGTCCGCCGGCTCGTTGGCGAGGTCGTCTTCCGTGTTTGCGTGGGGTTGGGCGGCGACGGCGGACGCATTCTCGTCAGGAAAGAAGGGCGCCACGACGACGAATCCGGCCCGCACCCACGCGTCCAACAGCGGCGCGTACGTGTCGGGCGTCACGTCGTAGCCGTGGGCGAAGACGATCATCGGGTATCCGCCGCTTCGGGCCACGGGAGGTGCGCCAACTGCTTCGGCGGGTCCCCCGACAACTGAGAGTGTGGGATACCTGATTTCAGTCACCAGCGTTCGACTGGTTGAACGGACTCGAAACGGGACCGTCGAATAGCTGAGTAACGATCGCGAGTGATCAACGAACGTGCAGCGCGCGACCCCGACCCCGAAGAGCGTCGTCGGGGTCGATTGGTGGGCAACGGGTGTCGCAGCGTCAAGGGGAACGGCGAGGACGATAGTGATGGCGCACGCTGCCCCGAACGTGAGCGAACTGCGAAGGACGTTGCTGTGCACACGTCGACGGTGTTCTGTTCGACGCCATAAGGTCACAATCATCGAGTTCTGGCCTCAGATTTCGTCCGGTGCAATGCGGCGTTGATCGCTAATGGAAGGCTAATCATTCCTCCTTAGGCCCTCGGGTCCACCGGCGGCTACAGCGAGATATTCCGGGCTCACGACGCCGATCTAGGCGGACAGCAA
This sequence comes from Acidimicrobiales bacterium, assembly GCA_049519675.1. Lineage (GTDB taxonomy): Bacteria > Actinomycetota > Acidimicrobiia > Acidimicrobiales > RAAP-2 > RAAP-2. Next base: position 15,378 of record JBEKQN010000024.1, read on the forward strand.
CTCACCTTTCGAAATGGATCCGAATGATCCGGCCCTCCCAGGTCAGTCCTCTTGCGACGGAGAAATTGAAATTGCGATCGATCGCTTCGTGCATCGAGTCCGGGTGACTCACGGAGCCGCCGTATTGCCCGCGAGCGCCCAGCCGACAAGCGCGTTGGCGTGGCCGTGGCCCATTGCATACTCGGACTTGGGGTAGCCAACGATTGCCAGGTGCTTGTCCAGACCACACTGGGCGATGATTGCCTGCCACTGTCCAATTGAGCGACCGTACTTCTTCTCGATAGAAGGGAAGTACGACGCCGGTCCTTGCTTTGGCCATGGAGCAGATTGTTCAACCATCCATGAGCCCCCTCTCGTACTCGAGATTGTAGTGATGCGAGTGCTTGATATGTATGTGAGACAAATTCTGGACCGATTCGGTTCGCGACAGAGAAGTTGGCGAGTGAACCGTCTGAGAAGGTCGACTATAGGAAGCGTCGTTCGATGTCGACGCCAGCGCGATATCGTCTATGCCCGCTAGTGTCTCGCTTGGAGCAGCGAGCGTCACGCCGCGGCGAACGGGGGTGGATTGATGTCCGAAACGACCGACATTGTGGACGCGCAGATTGATGCGTACCGGACGAAGGACTTGGAACAGTTTTTGTCGTGCTACGCGGACGACGCTTCCGTCGTCGCTTTCGATGGCTCGGCGATGTTTGCGGATAAGGCGGCGATGCGTGAGCAATACGGCAAGTTGTTCGCGGACAGTCCGGATCTGAAATTGGTAATCGCCAACCGAGCAGCGGTCGGGGAGTTCGTGGTCGATGAGGAGCACATCACTGGTCTCCATTTCGAGGGCATGCCTACGGATTTGACTGGTGTCGTCGTCTACCAGGTCATTGGAGGCAAGATCGCCCGGGTCATGCTCCTCCTGTGAAGGTCACGTTGTTCTTTTGAAACTTCGTGGCCACAGCGAGTTCATGGTGCTCGCCCAGCGTTACCAAGCTCGGATCTTGCCGAGACGGCTAACGCCGTAGAGGATGACAAAAGCCGCACCTAACTGCACGAGCGCGAGGACCATTGCTTGATCGTGGGATCCGAAGAAGGCCGCGTTGTAGAGGGCAATCGGCATTGTGGTCGCCATTGGCACCGATCCCGAGATAATCATCGTCGCCCCAAAGTCGCCCAGCGCGCGGCCGAACGCCATCGCGACGCCAGCCACGATTCCGCGGCGCGCCAGTGGCAGCGTCACGAGTAGCGCAATGCGCCACCGTGACAGTCCCATGACCCGTGCGGCCTGTTCGAAGCGGGGGTCGACATTGGCAATCGCCGCGCGTGAGAATCGTAGGCAATAGGGGAACGACTCGACGACCTGGGCGATAACGATCCCCGTGAACGTGAAGGTCAGCGGATGGCCGAAGAGATGGACTTCGGCCGTGCGGATCGGTCCCGGCCCACCCAATCGCGTTAACAGGTAGTAGCCAACGACCGTGGGCGGTAGCGCCATTGGCATGCTGAATATAGTCTCGATGACGCCGCGTCCTGGGAAGTGACCCTGGGCGAGGATGTACCCGAGCGCGATGCCACCGATGGCGACGATGATCGTTGCCTCACCCGCGGCGTGCAGAGAAATCGAAAGCGGATTCCACACCCAGGGCGGTATGCCGACGCTGTTGAGCCACGAGTGCGGAATGAGCGCGGTCATTGTGACCGGTTCCCATCGCGCGACTCGGGTTGAGGTCCAACGTCATCGGGTTGCTCGACGTCGCGCATGGCGGTCACCCGACCGTCGCTGTAGGCAATGACGACATCCCCGAGCTGCTCGGCCTCCTCGGCGTCGTGCGTCACCAGCACTGCTGGCACTCCCGAGGAGATGATCACTTCTCGGATGAGGTTCCTCAGTTCGCGGCGCACGGCCGAATCGAGCGCGGAGAGCGGTTCATCGAGCAGTACCAATGCGGGGTCGCCAGCGAGGCCACGGGCCAGGGCTACGCGCTGGCGCTGGCCGCCCGACAGTGAACCCGGTCGCCGGTCGGCGAAATCCTCGGCTCCCACCCGTTCGAGCCACGAGTGAGCGACCGCGCGACGGGCCTGGCGTCCGCTGGCCTGGCGTACGGCGAGCGCGACGTTGTCGAGCACGGATCGGTGCGGCAACAGCAGACCGTCCTGGAAGACCATTCCGATCCGTCGCTCCTGGGTGGAGACGTGGACATTGCTGGCACGGTCAGAAACGATGCGCCCGTTGATCGCGATTTTCCCCGTGTCGGGTCGGAGAAGACCCGCGATGAGCGCCAAGGTCAAGGACTTGCCTGCGCCTGACGGGCCGAAGAGCACCGAGATCCCCGACTCGACGCTGAAGGCCACGTCCAAGTCGAATTCGCCAATCGTGCGAGTAACGTCGACGTCGAGCGCCGTCATGTCCGGCTCCGTCCCAGCAGCCCCACGCCGGTCATCGCCGCGACCGCCATCAACACCAGGATGAGCAGCATCGCGTTGCGCTCCGGTGTCGTGAACGAGTCGAGGATCGCGAGCGACAGGGTGCGCGTCTTGCCGTTGATGTCGCCGCCCACCATCAGGGTGGCCCCGTACTCACCGAGCGCGCGGGCGCAACCAATGGTGAGCCCGGCGGCGATGCCGCGCCGGGCGAGCGGGAGGGTCACCAGCAAGGCCACGCGCCAATTGGGTAGGCCAATGGCCCGCGCCGCCTGTTCGATCATCGGGTCGACCCCTTCGATGGCGCTGCGTGCCGCACGCATGCAGAACGGGAACGCCGCGATCGTCGCGGCGATGATGCAGCCCGCGACGTTGTAGACGAGTTCGTGGCCATCGACGCGGGTGAGAAAGCCCCCAACCTGGGTGCCCGGCGAAAGCGCCTCTAACAAGTAGAAACCGATCACCGTGGGCGGCAGGATGATGGGCAGGCTGCCGATCGTTTCGAGCACGTCGCGACCCGGGAAACGACCCTTTGCCAATGCGTAGCCCGAGGCAATGCCCGCGACTCCGGCAATCAGCGTCGCGGGGATGGCCACTCGAAGCGTGAGAAAAAACGGTCCCGAGACCACTCCCCAGTACGCGATTGAGCCAGCCAGGAGATGGGCGGCCCCGTATCCGAGTCCAAGGCCAACCAGCACGGTGACCGCAATCGCGGCGGCCCGGTGTTCGTTACCGAGTTGTCGCACCACACCGTGCTCTCGCTCCATGCGACGTTCGCGCTTTAGCTAGCTGATCGGGTCATAGCCGAAGGACGCTAACACGGCCTGTCCCTTTGCCGAGAGCAGATACTTGATGAACGCCTGGGCCGCAGTGCCGTCGGCGCTCGTGAGGTCGGTCGAGGCGCTTTGACCGGCGTCGTCGTTTTCAACCACGACCCACTGTCTGATCGGCTGATAAAAACCGTGCTGGCCAATCAAGGTCCTGGGGCTGTTGGCCCCGTTCTTACCGAAGTTACGCGAACTGATTCTTGACTTGAGGTTGTCGGTCATGCCGGCGACGTAGTTCTTGTCGGTACAGGACTCAGAATTTGAAATGCGGGTGTTCCAACCGTTCGACACGGATGCGCCGGTCGCATTCGCTGCCCCGCACTCGGGGATCTCGGCCCAGAAGTTGGTGTCGTTGCCGGCGGGGGAGATCACGAATGACTTGGGTAGCAGCGCGATCTGCGAAGCTCCCGCCACGACGGAATCCTGCGCGTAGGTCACGTTGTCGCCGAAGATGATGGGCAACGTGGGATCAGAGTAGTTGCCGTTGCCGTCTTGACCGCCCGACGACGCGCTCGTGGTGCTGTAGTTGTCGAGGCTCGCACCCTTGTCGGTCATCTTGTCGATCTCCGTGCACGCTTGGTCCGCAGCGCTCGCACCGAACGGGTGCCGGGGATGGGCGTGGTAGTACTCGACTGCCGCGACGTAGAGCGATTCCATTCCTGCGAGCCCGTAGGGCGCATTAGGAGCGACGTCTGAAGGTCCGCAACCCGTGTCGGCAAAGTTCCAGCCGTTCTTGGGATCGGCAATGGCGAGGTACCCACCGACATTCTGATTGTCCGTTCCCCCGTGGACCTTGTTGGTATGGGCTAGCAGGTCACTCCACACCTGAGCCATGCTCGACGGCGCTTCTAACGTGCCACTCTTGGTGAAATAGCCGTTGACGGGCTCGGCGCACGTCGGGGCACCCTGCGCCGGAGCGAGTGTGGTGCCGCCGCTACGGCACGAGAAGATCACGAGACGCCCCGATGTGTACTGCGCCCGGGTAGAACCAATGCCCGGGCACGACGTGCCGTTGTTGTTGCCGCCGTTGGCCGCCGAATAGGTTGACGAGTGCGGATCAATGCACTGACCGCCACTTTCCTTCTCCACGGCGCCCTTGTTCTCAGCCGCTGTGGCACCCTCGGGAATCGTGTTGTCGACGTTGGCCTCATCAGCTGAAGCAAATAGCGCGAAACCGGCGGGTGAGTTTCCCGCGCCGTTCGACGCGTAGTCACTACCGCCGTCAACCTCACCCGCGAGGTGTCCCGAGCCGCCATAACTAAAGGTGACGCCGTTACCGCCGTTGGCACTCTGGACGAAGTCCTGGG
>JBEKQN010000025.1:0-18829 GCA_049519675.1 Acidimicrobiales bacterium
TGGCCGAACCGGCCGACGACACGTCGATCATGGCCTTCCTCGTTGACGCCACCAGCGGCAGTTATGACCTCATTGACGTGGCGCACCGATTCTTGGGCGAGACCATCACCACGGTTGCGCCCTCTCTCTTTGACGGATCCTCGGACGACGACTCCTTGGTGCGTGACGTCCAGGTGGCGGCACGCCTGCGGACGCACCTGCGCGGCGAGATCGTGCGCTGGGAGTTGCAGTTTGTCTACGAAGAGGTCGAGCTGCCCTTGGTGGCGGTGCTGGGTCGCATGGAAGCGAGGGGTATCTGCGTGGACGTAGAGCTGCTGCGCACGATCGCGGCCGAATTCACCCAGGAGGTCGCGACGCTCATCGAAGAGATCCAAAGGGTCGCCGGTCACGAATTCAAGGTCAACTCACCCCAGCAACTCCAGACCGTGCTCTTCGACGAACTTGGCCTGCCCAAAGGCAAGAAGACCAAGTCCGGGTACTCGACCGACGCGCAGACCCTCGAGGCGATCCAGGACGCCCACCCGATCATTCCGCTGATCCTGCGATTCCGCGAAGTGGAGAAGCTGCGCGGTACCTACGGCGCGCCGTTGATCGACGCGGTCCAGAGCGACGGTCGGATCCACGCGACGTTCCACCAGACCGTCGCGCGCACCGGGCGACTGTCCTCGGACAACCCGAACCTGCACAACATCCCCGTGCGTTCCAAAGAGGGCCGCCGTCTGCGCTACGCCTTCGTGCCCACCGAGGGGTGGGAACTGGCCGTCGCGGACTACAACCAGATTGAGCTGCGCATTTTGGCCCACCTCTCCCAGGACAGCGGACTGTTGGCCGCCTTCGCGTCCAACGAGGACGTGCACCGCACCATTGCCGCGTCGGTCTTTGGCATTCCGGTCGGTGACGTCAGCCACGAGCAGCGCGAGCAGGCCAAGGCCGTCTCATACGGTCTGGCCTACGGCATGGAGGCCTTCGGGTTGAGTCAGCGCCTCGGCGTGCCGGTCAGTTCGGCCAAGGAGATCATGGACAAGTACTTCGCCGGATTCCCTTCACTACGCGCGTATATGGACGCTTCCATTAAGGAGATCCGGGCGAAGGGCTACTCACGCACCGAGTTCGGCCGGATCCGTCCTTTCCCCGACCTCGCGACCGCCGTGGGTCCCCAGCGCTTGGCGGCCGAGCGCCAGGCGATGAACTCGGGCATCCAGGGACTGGCCGCCGACATCTTCAAGTCCGCCCTCGTGCGCCTTGACCGACGTCTGACGAGTGAAGGACTCGCCGCGCGGCTCATCCTCCAGGTCCACGACGAGGTGCTCGTCGAGGCACCGCCCGCAGAACACGCCCAGGTCGAGGGCATCATTCTCGACGCGCTCGTCAACGCGGCCAACCTCAGCGTGCCGCTCGAAATCTCGCTGCACTGGGGTGAGAACTGGGCGGCCGCGAAGGGCTGATTTGCGCGGTGGTAGGGTTCTCTACTGGGTTTACACCGGAAACCCACTCCCTATTGACTAGCGGACCCCGGTGTGGTCGTCACGGATGTACGTATGTCGGAAGGCCTTAGCCTCCTCTCCACCCAACAAATGGGTACCTTCGACGACGAGGGCAATTATGTTCCTCGCGTCATCACCGAAGACAACATGGTCGGCACCGACCTCGCCACCCTCGTGGGCGACAGCGTGCTCGAATTCGAAGACGGCGACCTGGTGATGGGCATTGTCGTCAAGATCGACCGCGACGAAGTGCTGCTGGACATTGGTTTTAAATCCGAGGGTGTCATTCCCGCGCGTGAACTCTCCATTCGCAACGACGTTGACCCGTCGGAGATTGTCTCGCTGGGCGAGCGCGTCGAGTGCCTGGTGCTGCAAAAAGAGGACAAGGAAGGTCGCCTCGTACTCTCCAAGAAGCGCGCCCAGTACGAGAAGGCCTGGAGCACGATTGAAGAATTGAAGAACCGTGACGAAGTGGTCAAGGGCGTCGTCATCGAAGTGGTCAAGGGCGGACTCATCGTCGACATTGGTCTGCGCGGCTTCCTGCCGGCCTCGCTGGTGGAGCTGCGCCGCGTGCGCGAACTCCAGCCGTACATTGGCAAAACCGTCGAGGCCAAGATCATTGAGCTCGACCGCAACCGCAATAACGTGGTGCTCTCGCGCCGCGCCTGGCTCGAAGAGACCCAGAAGGAACAGCGCGGCGACTTCCTCAACAACCTGAAGCCGGGCGAGCGCCGTCACGGCGTCATCTCCTCGGTCGTCAACTTTGGTGCCTTCGTGGACCTGGGCGGCATGGACGGGCTCATCCACGTGTCCGAGCTCAGCTGGAAGCACATTGATCACCCGAGCCAGGTCGTCGCCGTCGGTGACGAGGTGGATGTCGAGGTCCTCGACGTGGACTTCTCCAAGGAGCGCATCTCGCTGTCGCTCAAGGCCACGCAGTCGGACCCCTGGCAAGTCTTTGCCGAGAGCCACGCCGTTGACCAGCTGGTCTACGGTCGTGTCACCAAGCTCGTGCCCTTTGGCGCGTTCGTCCAAGTGGGCGAGGGCATTGAGGGCCTCGTGCACATCTCCGAGCTCGCCGCGCACCACGTCGACACGCCCGACCAGGTGGTCACCGCGGGCGAGGAGCTCTGGGTCAAGATCATTGAACTCGACACCGCGCGCCGCCGTATCAGCCTGTCGGTCAAGCAGGCCGCCGAGGGTGGCGAGGTCAGCGAAGAGTACCGTGAAGCCTTCGGGTCACACGCCTACGACACCGAAGGCAACTACATCGGTGGCATCGAGTACGGCGAGTTCACGCCCGAGACCGAAGCCCAGGCCGCCTGGGCTGAGTACGCCACCGAGACGGTCGCCAAGTCGCCCGAGTCGGCCGCTGACACTGACGCAGAGGTCGCGGGCGAGACGGTCGACGATGTGGTTGATGTCGACAGCACCGACGATGAAGTTGTTGACGCCGTTGAGGTGGCCACCGACGCTGCGGACGAGACCGAGGCGTAAGCGCCGCGCCGCGTTCATCACGGCGACAGAATTCGAATCCGTAACTTTCAGAACGGGGTTACTTGCGCCCAATCGTGAGCGGGTAGTGACACGAGACCTGGTGACCCGGCGCGACCTCCTGGGGCAGCGGCTCTTCGTCCGCGCACTTCTGGGTGGCGTGGGGACAGCGCGTGCGAAACCGGCAGCCGCTCGGCGGGTTGATGGGACTGGGCGGCTCTCCCTGGAGCACGGCGCCGTGGACCGGCGAGTCGGGGTCCGCCTCGAGGGCCGCGCCCAACAGGAATTTCGTGTAGGGGTGGGCTGGCAGGTCGTAGAGCGTGTCGGCCGGACCGAGCTCGCAGATCTTGCCCAAATACATGACCGCAACCCGGTCGCTCACGTTCTTCACGACGGCCAGGTCGTGGGCAATGAACAACAGGGTCAAACCGTATTCGGCCTTGAGGTCCTCGAGCAGGTTGAGGATCTGGGCCTGGATCGAGACGTCCAGGGCCGAGACCATCTCGTCGCAGATCAGCAATTTCGGTCGCATGGCGAGCGAGCGGGCGATGGAGATCCTCTGGCACTGGCCCCCGGAGAACTGTCGCGCGTACCGGTTGCCGTAGACCGCGGGGTCGATGCCGACCTTGTTGAGCAGGTCACTGATGATCACGTCGCGCTCGGTGCCAGTGACGGTCTTCCAGCAGTCGATTGGTTCGGCGACGATGTCCTTGACCCGTCGGCGGGGATTGAGCGAACTGATGGGGTCCTGGAAGATCATCTGCATGCGTGTGCGCGCTTTGCGCAGCGCGCCGCCCTTCAGGGTCGTCACCTCGGTGCCCTCCAGCGAGATCGTGCCGCCGCTCGGCTCGATGATGCGCATGAGCGCCTTGCCGGTGGTCGACTTGCCGCAGCCGGATTCGCCGACGAGTCCCAACGTTTCGCCCTCAAAGACGTCAAAGCTGACGCCGGCGACGGCGCTGACGCAGTGCTGTCCGTGGCCGAAGGTGACCGTCAACTCACGCACGCTCAGCAGTGGTTGGCGCTCGATCACGAGACGCCCACCTCTCGGTTGCTCATCAGCGGATTCCAGCAGGCAAAGAGGTGGCCCGGCTCACCGGCCGGCGTGAGTTCCGGGCGTTCCTTGCGACAGCGGTCGGTCGCATACGCGCAGCGCGGCGCGAAACTGCAGCCGTTCGTGAGGTTTAGCAAGTTCGGCGGGCGCCCGGGAATCGTCGTGAGCCGGGTGTGCGAGGGATTGGTGATCTTGGGCGAACTGTCGAGCAGGGCTCTCGTGTAGGGCATGCGGTGATTGGTGAAGACCTCGCGAGTCGACCCCATTTCCACGATGCGCCCGGCGTACATGACCACGATCTTCGACGTGCGTGTCGCGACCACGCCGAGGTCGTGGGTCACCAGGATGACCGACATGTGCAGCCGTTCCTTCAGTTCGTCGAGCAGGTTGAGGATCTGCGCCTGGATGGTCACGTCCAGACCCGTCGTGGGTTCGTCGGCCAAGAGCAACTTGGGCGAGCACGCCAGGGCCGTCGCGATCACCACGCGCTGGCGCATGCCGCCCGAGAGCGCGCCAGGGAAGGCGTCGTAGCGCCGCTCCGGTGAGGGGATCCCCACGAGCTCGAGCAGTTCAATCGCGCGGGCCCTGGCGTCGGCTCGGCTCATACCCAGCCGCACGCGTAGCGTCTCGTCAATCTGCTTGCCCACTCGCATCACCGGATTGAGCGAGGTCATCGGGTCTTGGAACACCATGGCGACCTCGGTGCCCCAGAGCTTGCGCTTCGCCTTCTCGCTGGCGCCAACAATCTCTTGACCGTTGAGCAACACCGAACCCGAGACGGTCACGTTGCGGCGCGGCTGGAGCCCCATGATGGTGCGCGACAGAACGGTCTTGCCCGATCCTGACTCGCCGACGATGCCCAGGGTCTCGTTCTTGCTGAGGTCGAACGACACGTTGCCCACTGCGGTGAGCGGTCCGCCCAGCGTGGCGAAGGTCGTGGTGAGGTCGTTAACGACCAATAGCTTGGATGCGGAGTCGCTCATATTTTCACCTCGGCCACGTCGAAGTGCGTGCGTAGCCGGTCGCCGATGAAGTTGAGGCACAACAGGAATAGACAGAGCGCCAGCGACGGGAAGATGACGAGCCACGGGTTCTGGGCCATGACGCTGCGGGCCTCGTTGATCATGTTGCCCCACGAGGGCGTCGGCGGATTGACCGAGAGCCCGAGGAAGGCGAGCGCGCCCTCAAGGGTCACCACCGTCGCGATGCCGATGATCAAGAAGGAGACGAGGATGGGCGCCACGTTCGGCAGGAGTTCCTTAAAGAGGATGCGCCGGTCCGAGGCGCCCTGCACCTTGGCAGCGATGATGAAGTCACGCGACGCGACCGACAGCGTGGCGGCGCGAATGATGCGGTAGATGATGGGTATCGAGGCAATGCCAATCACCACGATGATCTTGAACAGGTCACGCGGCACCCAGAAGGAGAGCACGGCGATGGTCGCGACGATGGCGGGAAAGGCGAGCAGGGTGTACATGACGGTCGTGATGATCGTGTCGAAGTGGCCCCGGCGGTAGGCCGTCAACATGCCCAGCGGCGCGCCGATGCCAAAGCCGATGACCATGGACCCGACGCCGGCGCTGATCGAGATTCGCGATCCGTAGACCACGCGCGAGAAGATGTCACGTCCGATTTCGTCGGTGCCAAAGAGGTGGTGCAGCGACGGCGCGGCATTAATCGCGGTGAAGTTCTCGTAGAGCGGATTCTCCAGCGGCAGGACGTTGGCGAAGATGGCGCCAATGAGGTTGAGCCCGATCCAGCCCACGCAGATCCAGAACAGGACGCCGAGTGGTTCGCGCCCTTCCGGTTTTTCCACCTGGGGGTGGCCGTACTCGGCGATGACTATCTCGCCATAATTTTCACTCACGGCTAATCCTTGGATCAACAATGTTGATGATGAAGTCAAAAATAAAGTTGACGAGCACTACGCCGACGGACACGACCAAGACGATGCCCTGAACCAGCAGGTAGTCGCTGGTGTTGATCGCCGAAATCAACTCGTAGCCGAGTCCGGGGATGGCCAGAAAATACTGGACCACAAAGAGCGCGGCCAGCAGGCCACCAATGTTGACGCTGGCGCTGCCGAGCAGGGTGACCGACGACGGACGAAAGGCGTGACGCCACATGATGCGACGTCGACTAAGACCCTTCGAGCGCGCCATCGTGATGAACTCTTCTTGCATGGTGGCGACCAGATCGCTGCGCAGCACACGAAAGTAGAGCGTGAAGCTGCCAATCGCGATCGTGATGGCGGCCAGGGAGAGGCTTTCAAGGTTGGCGATCCAGTCGGTGCCGAACGAGACGTACGCCGACGGCCCGGTATTGGCCAACCCCCATTTAATTGAAACCAGCAGCACGAGGAACACAACGACGATGAACGGGGGGATTGATAACAAGGTGAAGCTGCCGGCGCTGAGCAGACGGTCAACCGGGCCATCGGGTTTGCGCGCCGAGCGCATCGCCAGTGGAATGGCGATGGCCAGCGCCAGGATCTGGCTCACGACGATGAGTTCGATGTCGATAGGTAGGGCCGCCCGGATCGTTGAATCCACCGAGACGCGCGAGATGAACGAGGTGCCCAAATTGCCGTGCAGCACGTGACCAATCCAGATGAAGTACTGATCGATGATTGGCTTGTTGAGCCCTAGCTGTTTGTAGAGCAAGGCCTTGTTAGTGGGATTGTAGGCGTTGCCCAAAATGACCACGGCGGGGTTGCCGGGTAAAAGGTGTACAAGGTAGAAAGTGCCGACCGAGATGACGAAGACAATCCCGACTAATTGGATTAGACGCCGTAGGACGTATCGCAGCACTATTTCCCTTCTGTGGCCTGTTAGGACCTTACTCAACCCCGGCTATTTTCAACTGTCATCTGGCTTTTACGGAGGCGACGTCACAGGCGGTGGCTACCGTGGTCAGGTGAAAAGAATTGTCATCGCGGGCGGCATTGGTGCCGGGAAAAGTGCCACGTCCGAACGCCTCGTGTCGCTCGGCTGGCCGGTCATCGACGCGGACAAAATCGCGCGCGACGTGACCGAGCCCGGCCTACCCGCGTACCTCGCGCTACGCGACGCCTTCGGCGATGCCGTGCTCAGTGTGGACGGAACTATCGATCGAGCTTTTCTCGCTGACGTGGTCTTTCACGATCGCACCGCGCTGCGGCGACTCAACCTGATTACGCACGGACATATTGGCGTTGAAATACTTCGCCAGCTCAACACCACAACGGGACCGGCCGCGTTCATCGCGCTACCGCTCTTTCGCCCCGAGCACCGTGAACTGCTAGGCCTCGACGAAGTCTGGGCCGTGCTGGTCCAACCCGAGACCGCGATCGCGCGACTGATTGAGCATCGAGGTTTCACGCTGGCCGACGCCACGGCGCGCTTAGAGAGTCAGATGACGAACGCCCACCGCACGGCAATCGTCGACCGGGTTATGTGGAATGAAGGCACGCTTGACGAGTTGTACCAACAGCTCGACACGGCGCTGCGTGACAGCGGGCTCGGTCGTGGATAAGTTCCTCGTCGAGTCGCTCTTCAGTCCCTCGGGCGATCAGCCGCGGGCCATCGAGACCCTGGCCGCCGGCGTGCAGGACGGGCTGCGGTTCCAGACCCTGGAGGGGATCACTGGTAGCGGCAAGACCGCGACCATCGCGTGGCTGGCCGAGCGGATTCAGCGTCCGACGCTCATCTTGGAGCCGAACAAATCACTCGCCGCCCAGTTGGCCTCGGAGCTAAAAGAGATGTTGCCCCAGAACCGAGTGGAGTTCTTCGTCTCGTACTACGACTACTACCAGCCGGAGGCGTACATTCCGCGCACCGACACGTTCATCGAGAAGGACAGTTCGATCAACGAAGAGATCGATCGACTGCGCCACGCCGCGACCTCGTCATTGCTGACCCACCGCGACACAATCGTGGTCGCGTCGGTGTCGTGCATCTACGGCCTCGGCTCGCCAATTGAGTACCGCGAGCGAATGCTGCAACTCGAAGTCGGCAAGACCTTCGAACAGCGCGCGCTGCTGCGTCGCCTGGTCGAGATGCAATACAGCCGTAACGAGCTCGTCGTGGACCGCGGCAGCTTCCGCATGAAGGGTGACACCCTCGAAGTGCAGCCGGCCTATTCCAATGAGGCCATACGGGTCTCGTTCTTCGCCGACGAGGTCGAAGAGATCTCCTTCTTCAACCCCGTCACTCAGGAGAGTCGCGGCAAGGTCAACGAAGTGACACTCTTCGCCGCCTCGCACTACGCCGCGAGTGCCGCCACCCTGCAGCGCGCCTGTCGGGGAATCGAAGACGAACTGCAGGAGCAACTGGCGAAGTTCGCCGCCGAGGGGAAACTCCTAGAAGCCCAGCGTTTGCGTTCGCGTACCGAGCACGACTTGGAGATGCTCGAACAGACGGGCGTGTGTGCGGGCATCGAGAACTACTCGGCGCACCTCGACGGTCGCAGTCGAGGCGAGCGGCCCTTCACGTTGCTGGATTATTTTCCCGAGGACTTTCTTATGGTCATCGACGAGTCGCACGTAGCAGTGCCGCAACTGCGTGGTCAGTATGCCGGGGACCGCTCGCGCAAGGAGACGTTGGTGGAGCACGGCTTCCGACTGCCCAGTGCGATGGACAATCGGCCGCTCAATTTTGACGAATTCATGGAGTTGGTGCCCCAGATGGTCTTTGTCTCGGCAACGCCGGGACCGTACGAGATCGAGGTCAGCGACCAGATCGCCGAGCAGGTCATCCGTCCGACGGGACTCTTGGATCCAGTCGTAACGGTTAAGCCCACCAAGGATCAGATCGTTGACCTGCGCAGTCGCATTGACGCGGTGGTGGCGCGGGGCGAGCGAACGCTCATCACCACGCTCACTAAGCGAATGGCCGAAGACCTGACGACCTTCCTCGCCAAGGCCGGGTACCGCGTGCAGTACCTGCACAGTGACATCGACACGATCCAGCGCATTGAGATACTTCGCTCGTTGCGCCTGGGTGAGTTCGACATCCTGGTGGGCATCAACTTGCTGCGTGAGGGCCTGGACCTACCCGAGGTGTCGTTGGTCGCGATCCTTGACGCCGACAAGGAGGGGTTCCTGCGCTCGCGCAGTGCCCTCATCCAGACGATTGGCCGGGCCGCGCGCAACTCCAACGGCGAAGCCATCCTCTACGCCGACCGCATGACCGATTCAATGCGCGAAGCAATATCGCTCACGGAACGACGTCGAATGATGCAGCTGGCCTACAACGAGGAGCACGGCATCACGCCCCAAACGGTCATGAAGAACGTGGCCGACATCCTGGGGCGCCTGCGCAGTGAGACCGCGATCGAGCCAGCCAACAAGGTGCACGGCATTTCGTCCCTGGAAGACCGACTGCCCGACGACCTCAATCTGGAAATTGCCCGGGTCGAGAAAGCGATGCTCGCGGCCGCCCGCGACCTGCTCTTCGAAGAGGCCGCTGTGCTGCGTGATTACCTGCAAACGCTCCATCGTCAGGGTCTCGAAGCCGATCTCGAGGGTCTGACTTTGGACCAGTCACCGGTAAATTGAATCAATGGCCCAAACGATTCGAGTACAGGGCGCACGCGTTCACAACCTTAAAAACCTTTCCGTCGAGATACCCCGCGACCAATTGGTGGTCTTCACCGGTCTTTCGGGTTCGGGCAAGTCGTCGCTGGCTTTTGACACCATTTATGCGGAAGGTCAGCGCCGCTACGTCGAGAGCCTGTCGTCCTACGCCCGACAGTTCCTCGGCCAGATGGAAAAGCCAGACGTCGACTTCATCGAGGGCCTTTCGCCGGCCATCTCGATTGACCAGAAAAGCTCCTCGCGCAATCCCCGTTCGACGGTGGGCACCATCACCGAGATTCACGACTACATGCGCCTGCTCTTTGCGCGCATTGGCGTGCCGCACTGTCCCAACTGCGGCAAGGCAGTCACCCGTCAAACCTCCCAGCAGATCGTGGACCAGGTGCTCACCCGCGAAGCGGGCGAGAAGTTCATGGTGCTGGCGACGGTGGTCGAGGGTCGCAAGGGCGAGTACAGCACGTTGCTCAACGAATTGGCGGGACAGGGTTTCTCGCGGGTACGAGTCGACGGCACCGTGCTCGAATTGGCTGACCGTGACTCTCTCGCCCTCGCGCGTTACGAGCAGCACACCATCGACGTGGTACTCGACCGCCTCACGGTCAAGGCGTCGAGTCGTCAGCGCCTCACCGAATCGGTCGAGTCGGCGCTCAAGCTCACCAAGGGCGTGGTCTCGTTTCTCTTCACCGACACCGACGAATTGGAGCAGTTCTCAGAGAAACTGGCCTGCACCGACTGCGGGATCAGTTTCACGGAACTCGCGCCGCGCGACTTCTCGTTCAACTCGCCCTACGGCGCCTGCCCGGTCTGTACCGGACTGGGCACCCGCTTTGAGGTTGACCCCGATCTGGTCGTGCCCGACCCCGACCTCTCACTCGAAGACGGTGCGTTGGCGCCGTGGGCCGGGCAACGATTTAAGTACTTCGAGCGGCTCATTGCCGGCATCGCGACGCTCGGCGAGTTCGACGTGTCCACGCCCTGGAAGAAGCTGCGGGCCAAGGACCGCAAGCTGATCCTCTTCGGGGTCGAGCGAAAGACCGTGCCCGTCAAGTATCGCAACCGCTACGGCAAGGTCCGCACCTACGACACCACCTACAACGGCATCGTCGAGTGGCTGGAGCGCAAGCGCAACGAAGCCGACGGCGACTGGTCGCGCGAACAGGCCGAGCAGTACATGCGCGAGGTGGAGTGCAACGCCTGTGGCGGGCAACGCCTGCGTCCCGAAGTGCTCGCGGTGCGCATTCATCAACACAACATCGCCCAGGTGAGCGCGATGACGATCGACGAAACGATGGACTTCTTCAAGAAACTGAAGTTGACCAAGCGCGAAGAGACGATTGCCCACCAGGTGGTCAAGGAGATTAGCGAGCGACTCAATTTCTTGATGAACGTGGGTCTGGACTACTTGACGCTCAGTCGGGCGTCGGCCTCGCTGTCGGGCGGTGAGGCCCAGCGCATTCGTTTGGCGAGTCAGATTGGTAGTTACTTGGTGGGCGTGCTCTACGTGCTCGACGAGCCGTCGATTGGCCTGCACCAGCGTGACAACCGGCGACTCATCTCGACCCTCGAACGGCTGCGCGACCTCGGAAACTCGGTGATCGTGGTCGAGCACGACGAGGAGACCATCCGTCTGGCCGACTTCATTGTCGACATCGGACCGGGCGCGGGCGAATTTGGCGGCGAAGTCGTGCACGCGGGCACCTACAAGGAACTGTTGGAGAACAAGGATTCAATCACCGGTAAGTACCTGTCGGGCGAACGCTTCATCGCGGTGCCCGCCGAGCGACGAGTCGGCGACGGCAAGAAGTTGACCGTCAAGGGTGCGCGGGCCAACAACCTGCAGAACATCACGGTGAGCGTGCCGCTCGGCGACTTCGTGGCGGTGACGGGGGTTTCGGGTTCGGGCAAGTCGACGCTGATCAACTACATCCTGCTCAGTTCGCTCGAGCGCCAGATCAACCGGGCCAAGCGCACCGTCGCCGAGCACGACACCATCACCGGCGTCCAGTACATCGACAAGGTCGTGGCCGTCGACCAGCAGCCCATTGGCCGTACGCCGCGTTCCAACCCGGCCACCTACTCGGGTGTCTTCGACAAGATCCGCAAACTCTTTTCCGAAACCCAGGAGTCGAAGGTCCGCGGGTACCTGCAGGGACGATTCTCCTTCAACGTGAAGGGCGGGCGATGCGAGGCCTGTGCCGGTGACGGCACCATCAAGATCGAGATGCATTTCCTGCCCGACGTGTACGTCAATTGCGAGACGTGTGAGGGGGCCCGCTACAACCGCGAGACCTTGGAGATCCTGTATCGCGGCAAGTCCATCAGCGACGTGCTCAACATGTCGATCACCGAGGCGCTGACGTTCTTTGAGCGCCAGCCCGCGATACTGCGACACATTCAGAGCCTGGCCGACGTGGGTCTGGGTTACGTGCGTCTGGGACAACCGGCGCCGACCCTGTCCGGCGGCGAGGCCCAGCGGGTGAAATTGGCGACGGAGCTCGCGAGGCGACCGACCGGTCACACGCTCTACGTGCTGGACGAGCCAACCACCGGTCTGCACTTCGAAGACGTGGACCGTCTCTTGCACGTGTTGCACCGTCTGGTCGACCAGGGCAATACGGTACTGGTGATAGAACACAACCTCGACGTCATTAAGACCGCCGACTGGGTGATCGATCTCGGTCCCGAGGGCGGGCGACGGGGCGGACTCGTCGTGGGTGAGGGCACACCCGAACACATCGCCGAACTTGATACCCCGACAGGGAGGGTCTTGCGAGAGGTTTTGGCCGTCGGTCACCGGGGCGACTAGTGCTCGCCAAGCCCTCGGGGATACCGCGTCAGAGCGGGTGCTATCTCTTTCGCAACGAACGCGGCACCATCATTTACGTCGGCAAGGCACTCTCGTTAGCTAGTCGACTGTCGAATTACTTCCAACGCCGCGACGCGCTCACGGCGAAGACCCAGGCACTCATGGAGGAGGCGACGTCGGTCGAGTGGATCGTTACGCCGAGCGAAGTCGACGCGCTGATCTTGGAGAACGAGCTGATCAAGGACAATCAGCCGCGTTACAACATGATGCTCAAGGACGACAAGAGCTTCCCGTACGTGGCGATCGACACCCGCACGGACTTCCCGGTGCCCTACATCACCCGAGGTCGTCACGTGAAGGGCGTGCGCTATTTCGGTCCCTTCGTCAACGTGCGCGACCTGCGCTCGACGATCGAAGAGCTGCTGATGGCGTTTCCCCTACGATCCTGCACCCGTCACAAGTTCAACTACCACGAACGACTGGGTCGGCCCTGTTTGCTCTTCGACATCGGCAAGTGTTCGGGGCCGTGCGTGAAAGCGGTGACGCCGGAGGGCTATCAGGAGTTGGTGCAGTCCTGGGCGCGATTCTTCGAGGGCGATGTCCGTCAGCTGCGCCGACTCCTCGAAACACAGATGGCGAACGCCTCCGAGAACAAGCACTACGAGGCGGCCGCCAAAGCCCGCGACGCCTTGGCCGCGCTGGAGCGGGCTTCCGCGAGCGCCCAAAGCGTGGTGCTGGACGATCACTCCAACCTCGACGTGCTGGCGGTCGAGACCGATGGCGGCCGCGCCGCCGTCGTGCGTTTCCGCGTGCGCTTTGGTCGCATCATCGGGCGGACCATCCACCTCATCGACCGTTCCATGGACGAAAGCGACGCGGAGATCCTCGAGGCGGTGTTGCCCGACCTCTTCGCCACGGCCGACGACGTCCCGCCCGTGGTCGTGGTCGCCGATGACGAGTCGGCCACGGACCTCATGCGTGACTACCTCACCAACTTGCGTGAGAAATCGGTCGACGTCGTCGCGCCCCAACGCGGCCGACGACGCCGGGTCCTAGAGCACGCGAAGAGCGACGCGCTGTCGGTGATCAATCGTGATTCCCTGCGTCGCCAGAGCGACCATAACGTGCGTTCTCGCGCGTTACAGGAGATTGGCGCCGCCCTGCACCTTCGCCAGCCGCCCTACCGTATTGAGTGCTTCGACATGAGCCACCTCCAGGGCACCAACTACGTGGGTTCCATGGTGGTCTTTGAAGACGGTCTGCCCAAGAAGAGCGACTACCGGCATTTCAACGTGAAGGAGATCTTAGGCAACGACGATGTTGGCGCGATGGAAGAGGTCGTGCGTCGACGACTCTCGCACTGGGGTGACGAGCAGTCGACGTCAAAGTTTCGCCATCCCGACCTCATCATCATTGACGGGGGACTGCCCCAATTACACGCCGCCCAGAAGGCCGCGGCGGCCGTCGGACTGCGTGACGACGTGGAGTTCGTGGCGCTTGCCAAACGTGAGGAACTGCTCTACCGTCCGGGGTCGAGCGAACCCATCGTGCTCGAGCGAGGTTCGGAGAGCCTCTACATGGTCCAGCGACTGCGCGACGAGGCCCACCGATTCGCGATCACGTTCCATCGTTCCAAGCGCGGTAAGTCAATGGTGGCGACCACATTGCAAGGAATCGAAGGACTGGGTCCCGCTCGTCGCGACAAGCTGCTCGTGCAGTTCGGTTCCCTCGACTCGTTGCGTCAAGCGACACTGGACGAACTCGACGCGCTGGCCTGGTTGCCGAGCGACGTCGCCGTCAGGCTCTACGATCACTTACAGGGACCGAGTCAACCGCGGCCCACGAAGGGGAGCCCAGATGAAGAGTGAGGTCCTTCTGGTCACGGGCATGTCGGGCGCGGGCCGCACCACGGCGTCGGCAGCGCTCGATGACCTGGGCTGGTTCGTCATTGACAACATGCCGCCCGAACTAATTGCGCGCGTCGGCGAACTGGCGACGGCCGGACCACTGGTATACGCGGGCGTGGCCTTCATCGTGGGTCGCTCGGGCCGAGTGGAGCCTGACTTCTTGTTAGGGGTGGTCAGGGAACTCAAGGAACAGCACGAGCACGCCAAGATTCTCTTCTTGGAAGCTCCCGACGATGTCCTGATCCGCCGCTTCGAAGGCAACCGGCGCCGCCATCCGTTCCCCGCGGCGACGTTGGCGGAGTCGATCGCCGGCGAGCGCGCCCAGTTGCAGTCGCTGCGCGACGCCGCCGATGTGGTGATCGACACGGGCTCGATCAACACCAATCAGCTTCGCTCGCGCATGGTCGAGATCTTCAACGAGGAGAACGGGTCGGACTCGTTGCGTGTGTCGCTCGTCTCCTTCGGCTACTCCAACGGTATTCCGCGTGACGTCGACCTGGTCTTTGACTGCCGCTTCCTGCCGAACCCGCACTGGATCGACGAACTGCGTCCGCTGACCGGTCTCGACGAGCCGGTCTCGGCCTACGTGTTAGAGCAGGAGGCCGCGCAGCATTTCTTGAACGACGTGGTGCCCATGCTCGAATGGCAGATTCCGGCGTTCGTGAAAGAGGGCAAGGCCTACCTCTCGATCGCGATTGGTTGCACCGGGGGACGCCACCGCTCGGTGGCGATTGCCGAGGAGATTCGCCGGCGCCTCAATCTCCAGCACGAAGTTTTCCACCGCGACATCGCTCGATGAAAGTCGTGGCCGTCGGCGGGGGACACGGCACCGCTGTCTCGCTGCGCGCCTTGCGCCGGCTCACCGACGACGTGACCGGCGTCGTTTCGGTCGCCGACGACGGCGGCTCAACGGGTCGGCTTCGAGCGATGCTCGACGTCGCCGCGGTGGGCGACCTGCGCAAGTGTCTTGGAGCGTTGGCCGACCCCGATAATCCCCTGACCAGGTCCTTCGAGCATCGATTCACCGTGGGTGAGTTGAACGGGCACGCCGTAGGCAACCTGCTGTTGGTGGGGCTCTTGGACGCCACGGGCAACCTCGAGGAGTCGGTGCGCGCCGTCGCCCAGGTCATGGGCGTGACCGGGACCATCGTGCCGGCCAGCTGCGAGGGCGTGGTGCTGCTCGCCACGACCGAAGAAGGCTCAACGCGGGGCCAGAGCGAAGTCGCCCGTTCCTCGTCGATTCGCCGCATCGGCGTCGAGCCCACCAACGCCGCCGCACCTATCGCGGCCGTCGAGGCCATTGAACGCGCCGACGTGGTCCTCATCGGACCGGGCTCGCTCTTTACCAGCGTGCTCGCCGCCTGCGTGATCCCGGGCATCACCCAGGCCCTCGCCGGGACCTCGGCCATCAAGATCTACGTGGCCAATCTCCAACCGCAAATTCCCGAGACCTCCGAGTACACCCTGGACGACCACGTCGACGCGCTGGTGCGCCACGGCGTTGTGCCCGACCTCGTGCTCGTCGATCGAGACTCGACGTTCGCTGGTCAAGCGTGCTCGCGCGATGTGCTCGTGGCCGACGTGGCGCGAGCGAATGGATTGGTCCACGACGTCGCCAAATTGGCCCAGGCCATCGCGAGCCAACTACCCTTTACGTAAACAATGGTGAAGGAGAAGCAGTGACAACACGCGTTGCAATTAATGGGTTTGGGCGAATTGGACGCCTGTTCCTGCGAGCATCCCTGTTGCACCCCGACCTGCAGGTGGTCGCCATCAACGACCTGACCGACCCGGCGACCAACGCCCACTTGCTCAAGTACGACTCGACCCAAGGTCGCCTTGCGGCCGACGTGTCCCTGGGCAACGGAGGCATCACCGTGGGCGACGAGACCTTCAAGGTGCTCGCCGAGCGCGATCCCAACAACCTGCCCTGGAAGGACATGAACGTCGACGTGGTGATCGAGTCGACCGGCCGTTTCACGTCGCGCGAGGCGGCTTCGGCCCATCTGAACGCCGGCGCCAAGAAGGTCATTATCACGACCGCGTCAAATGACGCGGACGCCACCTTCGTGGTGGGCGTCAACGAGAACACCTACGACGCGGCCGCCCACCACGTCGTGAGCAACGCCTCGTGCACCACCAACTGCTTCGTGCCCATGGTCAAGGTGCTGGACGACGCCTTCGGGGTCGACGCGGGCATGATGACCACCGTGCACGCCTACACCAACGACCAGAACCTGCTCGACCTCACGCATAATGACCTGCGCCGGGCCCGCGCGGCCGCGATCAATATCGTGCCCGCTTCTACGGGCGCCGCGCGCGCGACCAGCCTGGTGCTCTCGTCCATGAAGGGCCGTCTGGACGGGACCGGGCTGCGCGTGCCGGTGCCCACGGGCAGCATCACGGACTTCACCGCGATCGTGCGCTCCGTCACCGTCGGCGAGATCAACGCTGCCTTCAAGGCCGCCGCGGACGGGCCCATGAAGGGAATCATTGTCTACACCGACGAGCCGATTGTCTCGTCGGACATCGTGGGCAGTTCCGCCTCGTGTACCTTCGACTCCCTGATGACCATGGTCCAGAAGATCGACAACGAGAAGAGTCTCGTCAAGATCTTCGGCTGGTACGACAACGAATGGGGCTACTCCAACCGTCTCGTCGACCTCGCCCGCCACATTGGCAAGTAGGTGAGCTCACCGCTGCCGTCATACCATCGCTGGGGCAGCCTCGTGGGAAAGCGAGTCCTCGTGCGGGTGGACTTCAATACGCCCGTCGCCGAGGTGGATGGGCGCCAAGAGGTTACCGACGACTTTCGCATTCGTGCATGCCTGCCGCTCTTTGCAGAGTTACACGAACTGGGCGCCACGGTGGTTGCCTGTACGCACTTCGGACGACCCCACGGAAAGGTCGACGACCGCTACAGCGTTGCGCCGGTGCGCCGGCGCTTGGGCGAGCTCTGCCCCGGGGTCGAACTGCTGGAGAACCTGCGCTTCAGTCCCGGTGAAGAAGCCAACGATCCCGTGTTCGGGGCCTCGCTGATCAAGGGCTTTGACTACTACATCAACGAGGCGTTCGGATCATCGCACCGCGCGCACGCGTCGATCATGATTCCACCCACCCTGGTGCCGAGCGCCGCGGGACCCAACCTGCAGCGTGAAGTTTCGACGCTGGCCTCACTGCTCGAAAGTCCGCTGCGCCCCTTCGTGGCGATCGTGGGCGGCGCCAAGGTCGCCGAGAAGTTGGGCATCGTCAAGGTGCTCGCGCAGAAAGCCGACACGGTCCTTGTTGGCGGCGGCATGGCCTACACGTTCGCGTCCAGCCAGGGCCGCAGCATTGGATCGTCACTCTTTAACAGTTCCTTCGTCTCCGAATGCGCCGATATCCTGTCACGCGGCAACGTGCTCATGCCGAGCGATTCGCGCGGGCTCGCGGTCGGCGCGCGTTTCGGCACCGAGGGCGGTGACGACCCGGTCGTGGAGTTCGACGCCAATATCCCGGATGGCTTTGAGGGACTCGACATCGGACCGAAGTCCGTACAGGCGTTCGTCGAGGCCATCGCGCCGGCCGCAACGATTCTGTGGAATGGCCCGATGGGTGTCTTTGAAGACCGCCGCTTCGGCGTGGGTACCGAGGCCGTGGCCCGTGCCGTGGCTTCCTCGAGTGCGGTCTCGGTCGTCGGTGGCGGGGACTCCGTCGCGGCCCTCAAGGCCTACGGTCTCGAGGGCTCGTTCAGCTTCGTGTCGACCGGGGGAGGGGCGTCGCTCGAATTCGTGGAGTTGGGCGACCTACCGGGCCTGAAGGCGCTGCGTGAGAGTCCGTTCCACTAGATGACGACGAACCGACTGCTGGTCATTGGCAACTGGAAGATGAACCTCGACTTCGTCGAGGCCGTGCACCTGGGCCAGCAGATTGGCGTCATCCTTAAGAACCGCCCGGCCGAGCACACCGACATCGTGGTGGTGCCACCATTCGTTGACCTGCGCAGCGTGACCAGCATCGTTGACTCCGAGCGCATCGCGGTCCAAGTCGGCGCCCAGCACGTCAGCGCGAACGACAATGGTGCCTTCACCGGCGAGGTCAGCACGTCGATGCTCACGCGACTAGGCGTGACGTGGGTGTTGGTGGGCCACTCCGAACGGCGAACGATGTATCACATGGATGACGACGTGGTGGCGAGCACACTACGCGCGGTGGTGGCGAGCGGGCTCAACGTCGTGCTCTGCGTGGGCGAAAGCAGCGACGTTCGCGACCACGATGAGCAGAACGACTTTGTCTCGGCCCAGTTGCACAGCGCGCTGGGCGGCCTTGACGAAAAATACTTCGAGCAGGTGGCGCTCGCCTACGAACCGATCTGGGCGATCGGCACCGGTCGCACGGCCGAGGGTGAGCAAATCCGAGCCATGACCCGACACATCCGCTCGGTCGTGGGCGCCATGGGCATGGCGGGACGCCGGGTGCTCTACGGCGGGTCGGTCAGCCCCGAGAACGCGGCATCGATCGTCACCGACG
>JBEKQN010000026.1:0-18692 GCA_049519675.1 Acidimicrobiales bacterium
GTCGTCGGGCTACGACCTCACCCAACTAGTGGTCGGCAGCGAAGGCACGTTGGCCCTCGTTACCGAAATCACACTTCGGCTCTCGCCGACGATGGCCCATTCGGCCACCATCCTCGTGCCCTTCAGTTCGCTCAAGGACGTGACGCGCATCGTGCCCTCCATCGTTGCGTCCGGTTTGGAGCCTTCCATCCTGGAGTACGCCGATGCGCCCACGATGATTGGCATGACCCAGGCCGCTTCTTTCGAACTTGGCATCAACGCCGAGGTCGCCGCCAAGACGGCGGCGTACCTACTGATTGTCTTGGAGACCCGAACCGCGGAGCAGCTCGAGGGCGACCTCGGCGAACTCGCGGCGCTCGTCGAATCGGGTGGCGCGTTAGACCTCTTTGTCTTGCCCGACCACGCGGCGCCTCGTCTCATCAAAGCGCGCGAGAATCTCTTCTGGGTCTCTAAGGCGGCCGGCGCCAACGAGATCATCGACGTCGTTGTGCCGCGTTCGACGGTACCGGTGTTTCTCGAAGAAGTCCAGCGCATGGCCGAACGTCACGGTGCACTCATATTCGGCTGCGGACACGTCGGCGACGGCAACGTGCACCTTTCGATATTCCAGGACGACGAGGATCGACGCGCCGCATTGGTCTACGAACTGTTCGAGTTCGGCCTGGGTCTAGGCGGTCAAATCTCCGGCGAACACGGAATTGGGCTCGACAAGCAGGGGCCGTACCTCGCGCTCACTGATCCGGTGCTGCTCGAACTCCAGCGGAAGATAAAGGCGGTCTTCGATCCCGATCAGCTGCTGAATCCCTACCGGCTGCTCGACGACCGGCCGTTGCCGTGAACGGCGCTCACGCGCTGCTCAAGACGTTGACCCGCAACAACGTGACGACGTGCTTCGCCAACCCCGGCACGTCCGAGATGCACTTCGTGGCCGGGCTCGACGATGTGCCCGAGATGCGCGGAATCCTGTGCCTGTTCGAGGGAGTTGCGACCGGGGCCGCCGACGGCTACGCGCGAGTCACCGGGCGACCGGCCGCGACGCTGCTGCACCTCGGGCCCGGCCTCGCCAACGGCTGGGCCAACTTGCATAACGCTCGCCGCGCGAGAGTGCCGCTGGTCAACATCGTTGGTGATCACGCGACGTACCACGCGCAGTATGACGCGCCGCTGCAAAGCGACATTGCCGCCATCGCGAGTTCGCTCAAGGGTTGGCAGCGGAGCACGCAAAGCCCCGACGAGGTGGCGCGCGACGCCGCCGACGCGCTCAGCGCCGCGTATGGTCCGCCGGGACGTGTCGCCACGTTGGTGCTGCCGGCCAACGTCTCGTGGGGCGAACTCGCCGCCACACCTAATGACTGGCCACTGGCAACGAGAGCGAGCCTGAGCGAACCGGACGAACATTTGATTGGGCAGTCACTCAATGTGCTGCGAACGAAGAAGGCGGCACTGTTCGTGGGTGGCGACGCCGTCACTGCCGAGCGGCTCGCCTTAGCCCAACGTGTGGCCCACGCCACCGGTGCGCGGCTCATCATGGAGACCTTCCCCGCGATCATGGACCGCGGTACCGGCGTCGTCAGTCCCGAGCGCCTCATATACCTGAGCGAGTTCGCCATCGCCCAACTGCAGGACCTCGAAGCACTCATCCTCATTGGCAGCACCCAACCAGTTGGTTTCTTTGCCTACCCGGACGTGAAGAGTCAATTGACGAGCGACGGGTGTGAAGTCATTGAACTGGCGCCGCTGGGCTGTGACACGTCGGCGACGCTACGAGCATTAGTGGAGGGCCTCGAAGCGCCGGTCATTGTCTCACCGAACGGCGAGGGGCCAGGTGTGCCGCACGGAGAACTCACGACCCAAAGTTTGGCCGCCGCCGTGGCCGCGACCATTCCCGAGGGACTGATCATTTCCGACGAGTCCAACACGGGGGGAATGCATCTCTATGGAGCGTCGCAGTTTTCCCTACCCCACCGACTGATGACCCTGACCGGTGGGTCGATTGGCTTCGGACTGCCCAGCGCCGTGGGCGCGGCAGTGGGCAGTGGACAACGCGTGCTGGCGCTCGAAGCCGACGGTTCAATGATGTACACCCTGCAAGCGCTCTGGACCATGGCGCGCGAAAGCCTGGACGTCACCGTGGTGGGACTGTCCAATCGCAGTTACGCCATCCTCAACCTCGAACGTCAGCGCGTGGGCGCGGTCACTGACGGACTCACGAGCCAACGCATGTTGGAACTCGACAACCCCACGATCGACCTGTGCGCGCTGGCGTCGGCCCAGGGCGTGCCCAGCACGCGGGTCGCGAACGCCGATGAACTGGTGACTGCCCTAGAACGTTCCTACGCGACGCCCGGCCCCATGTTCATCGAGGCCGTCTTGCCCAAGGGCCTCACCTAGAGCGCGAAGTCCGCCACCACCGGCACGTGGTCCGACGGTTTCTCGCCCTTGCGGGCCTCACGGTCGACATAGGTGGCCGTCGTGACCGCTAGTAACTCAGGGTCAACGAAAAGTAGGTCGATCCGCAAGCCCCAATTTCGGTGGAACGAGCCATTGCGATAGTCCCACCACGTGAAGATCTGTTCGTCGGGGTGCACGGACCGCGTGAGATCGACCAGTCCGGTCGCCTCGATTGCCCGCAGGGCCTCGCGCTCGGGCTCGCTGACGTGCGTCGCGCCTTCGAACACGCTCGGGTCATAGCAGTCAATATCACGCGGCGCGACGTTGAAGTCTCCGCCGACCACGATATGCGTCGATCGGTCTCGGCGCTCGACAAGGTCACGCAATTGGGCGAGCCATTTCAGTTTGTAGACGTAGTGGGGATCGTCAAGCGCTCGCCCGTTGGGCACGTAACAGGAGTACACCCGAACACTTCCGCACGTGGCGCCTATGAAGCGCGCCTCGGGGTCGTCGTCGCCAAAGCCGCGCACGACATCCTCGATGCCGACCTTGGAGAGGATCGCGACACCGTTCCACTGGCCCTGGCCGTGGTGGGCGGCCTGGTAGCCAAGTTCGTTCAGCGACGCGAATGGGAACTTCGCGTCGTTCTGTTTCGTCTCTTGGATGAGGAGAATGTCGGGCGCGTTAGCCACCAACCACTCTTCAACTCGTAGCCAGCGGGCCGTCAACGAATTGACGTTCCACGTGGCTACCTTCACGCTTCGTCCGCCAGGATGAACAACAGATCACTCTCGACTGCCAGTTGATCGCCGACGGTGGCTCGACCGTGACCTTTGCCGCCGCGAGCCGAGAGTCGAGTGATCTCACATTCAAGTGTCACGGTGTCGCCGGGCAACACCTGGCGGCGGAAACGCGCGTGTTCCACGCCCCCAAAGAGAGGAAGGCGACCGGTGTACTTCGGCTCGCTCAAAATCACCACGGCACCGCACTGGGCAATGGACTCTAAGAGCAACACGCCCGGCGTCGTGGGCCGACCGGGAAAGTGTCCGGGAAAGAACCACTCGTCACCTGTGAGTGTCCACTGAGCTTGTGCCCTCACGCCGGGCTCGATGTTCAGAATCGTGTCGAGCAAAAGAAAAGGTGGTCGATGCGGCAACCAGTCTGACGGATTCATGGAGAGTCCGCTCACGGCAGGGCGAGCTCCGCAATGCGCCGTTCGCTGTCTACGGTCACCAATCGAAACGTTTTGTGGTCGCCGCGTTTTAGTACGTCGCGGGCTCGCGCGGGCGGCGGTGTGCCGAGCAACGTGGTCGGCGCGTAACACTCCACGTGTTCTCCGTTCTTGAGCATCACCTTGATGACCGCGCCGTGCGAGGTGAACGTCGTGACTTCGCCCTCGACGCGAGAACCCAGACGGTGCGACGCGCGAAAGAGCGCGAACTCCTTTTCGGGATTGACGGCTTGGCGTCCACGTCGCAGCGCCACCGCTGGCGGGCTGGCGACCATTTGCGCGGGCGCGCTGACCGATTCCGGTAACGCGCTTGCCTTGACGGGAGTCTTCGCCGCCTTCTTGGCCGCCTTCTTCGCGGCCTTCTTCGCCGGCGCCTTTTTTGAAGGCGTCGGCGGCTTGGCGACACTCTTCTTGACGGGCGTCTCGACCACGCTCTTGACAATTTTCTTGGCGGGCTTCGTCGGAGGTTTGACGCTCTTCGTCGGGGCTTTTCTCGCCGGCGACTTCACGGACTTCACTGGCGTCAACGTCGTACCAATCGTCGGTTGCGCGCCATTGGGTAGGGCCACCGAGAGTTTCTTGACCGCTCGGCCGCTCTTGACGCCCCGCACTGGTTGACGCGGCGTGAATATCCAGCCCACACCCGGCACCGGTTTGCCCCCAATGAGCCGACCGATGTCAAAGAGCCACGGATACTCATCATGGAACTCCTGGAACGAGTCGTTGCTCAGCACGACGCCACTGATACGGTCGGCGATCTTCAAGATGAATGCGTCACCGCGACCAACGGCGCCCGCGGGCGGCGTGACGATCTCTCCGGCCAATTCCGCGTCCTTGAACCGCGCCCGCTCACCCGGCGCCACCCGGTGTTCAAAGCTGGCGTCGGCAACCACAATGATCTCGGCGATGGGATTCTCCTCGAGGAACGATCGCACCGCCTCATCGAGTTGGACCAGGCTCGGCGTCGTGCGACCCTCCGTCGCAAAATTAGATCCATCGACCACCACACGCAGGCGTGGTGGTCGCGTCGGGCTCATCCGACGGCCCGACGCAGTAGGTCGGCCTGCTCGGCGCTATGCACCAGGGCGCTGCCCGTCGCGGGACTCGCCGATTCTGCTCGGGCGACGTGACTAACTTTGAGGTCTCGATGATGTCTGTGCAGTTCGTGATGCACGTAAGGCCACGCCCCCATGTTCTTGGGCTCTTCTTGCAGCCAGACCAACTCTTGAACGTTCGCGTATTTCGCCACTACGTCCACGAGATCCAACACCGGCCAGGGGTAGATCTGTTCGACGCGCACCACCGCGACGGAGGTGGCCTCAATCTCATTGCGACGCGCAATCGCCTCCAATGCGACTTTTCCGGTTGCCAGGACCAGCCGCGTCACGAGTGACGTGTTTGTCACGTTGTCGTCGAGAACCTTTTGGAAGGAACCCTTCTCGAATTCTCCGAGGACGGAACGGGTCTGCGTCGCGCGCAGCAGCGACTTAGGGGTGAAGACAATCAGTGGTGTGACGTGCTCGCGCAGTACCTGACTGCGCAGCAGGTGGAAGTACTGGCTGGCCGATGTTGGCTGCGCCACTCGCATGTTGTTGCGCGCGCACAATGAGAGGAAGCGCTCGATTCGCCCGCTCGAGTGCTCGGGCCCCTGGCCCTCGTAGCCGTGGGGCAGCAGCAGCACCAAACTGGAACTCTGACCCCACTTATCCTCGGCGGCGACCAAGAAGTTGTCGATAATTACCTCGCCGCCATTCACGAAGTCGCCAAACTGTGCCTCCCAGGCGACGAGCGTGTTGGTGGCCTCCACCGAGTAGCCGTATTCGAAACCGAGCGCGGCGTACTCACTCAAGAACGAGTCACGAACCGTGAAGAATCCCTCGGCGTCCTTGAGGTTGCACAGTGGAATGAACTGTTCGCCGTTTTCGAAGTCAATGAGCGCCGCATGACGCTGAGAAAATGTGCCGCGCCGCGAGTCCTGACCCATCAGTCGCACGTTCGATCCGGACTTAACGAGGGAACCGAAGGCCAGCGCTTCGCCGAGCGCCCAGTCGACCTCACCCGATTCGAGCATGGTCGCGCGCGCGGCGAATTGGCGCTCCAACTTTGGGTGCACCGTGAAACCGTCGGGCGCGGTCATCGTGGCCTTGGCGATCTCGAGCAGTATCGCTTTCTTCACGCCCGTCTCGGGCGACGCGGCGTCGACGGGCACCTCCAGTACCGGCACGCCGCTCAATTTGGGCACCGGCACCGTTCGCACTTCGACGAGTACGTTTTGCAGCCGAGTGTTGAAGTCATCGAGTGCCGTCTCGGCTTCTTCTATGGAGATGTCGCCGCGACGTACGAGGGTCTCGGTGTAGATCTTGCGCACCGAACGCATCTGGTCGATGATCTTGTACATCTGGGGCTGGGTGTAGCTCGGGTCGTCACCCTCGTTGTGCCCGTGTCGGCGATAGCAGACTATGTCGAGCACGACGTCGCGGTGGAACGTCTCGCGGTAGTCGTAGGCCAGACGCGCGGCTCGCGCGCAGGCCTCGGGGTCATCGCCATTGACGTGGAAGATCGGCGCCTGGATCATCTTGGCGACGTCCGTGGGATAAAAGCTGGAACGGGCCGACTCGGGCGCGGTGGTAAAGCCCACCTGGTTGTTGATCACGATGTGCAGTGCGCCGCCCACGTAGTAGCCCGAGAGCTGAGAAAGGTTGAGTGTTTCGGCGACGACGCCTTGACCGGAGAATGCGGCATCGCCATGAATCAGGACGGCGAGGTAGGGGAAGTGCTCGGCCATCAGCGTGCTGCGGGTGCCGTCGGTGGGCCGCAACACGACATCCTGTTTGGCACGCACGATGCCTTCGACCACGGGGCTCACCGCTTCAAGGTGCGAGGGGTTCGACGCCATAGAGACGTCGATGGTGGCGCCGCGAGGATTCTTGTAGACGCCGCGCGCACCCTTGTGATATTTGACGTCGCCACTTCCTTGGACGCTTTCGGGGTCCAGGTTGCCTTCAAATTCGGAGAAGATGTCGCTGTAGGACTTACCCACGACGTTGGCGAGCACGTTCAGGCGTCCCCGGTGCGCCATGCCGATCACCGCCTCTTTCGTTCCCTGGTCGGCCGCGATGTCGAGCACGGTGCGCAGCGCGACGATGGTCGATTCAGCGCCCTCAAGGCCGAATCGTTTCTGGCCAACGTAGCGAGAGTGCAAGAAGCGTTCGAAGACTTCGGCCTCGCTGAGGCCCTCTAAGATCCGGCGTTGCTCATCGAGCGACGTCGAGAGGTTGACGCCTTCTACGCGTTCTTGGATCCAGCGCTTCTGTACCGGATCCATGATGTGGCCGTACTCGATGCCAATGGTGCGACAGTACGCGTCGCGCAGGATTGAAAGGATCTCTTCGAGCGTGGCTTCGCTGCGCCCCGCCAGTCCGCTCACCACGAAGCGACGCTGCAGGTCCCACATTGTTAATCCGTAGGTCGCGAGATCGAGTTCCGAATGCAACACGGGAGGCTCGCTGTGCAGCGGGTCAAGGTTCGCGTTGAGGTGGCCGCGCACACGGTACATATTGATGAGCTCTTGGACGCGAATCTGCTTCAGGATGCGCTCGTTGTCGTCTTCGCCCAGTACCGGGTTGTGGTCCTTGGCCCAGCGGGCTGGCTCGTAGGCCACGCCCAAGGACGCGAAGACCTCGTCATAGAACTCGTGCTCACCGTTAAGGCACTCCGCCACGTACTTCAAGAACAGGCCCGACTCGGCGCCCTGAATGATGCGGTGATCGTAGGTAGACGTGAGCGTCATTACCTTGCCGACGCCCAGTTCGGCGAGCGCCCGCGGATCGGCCGCTTCGAAGCCGGAGGGCCATCCGAGCGCGCCGACGCCGAAGATGGCACCCTGGCCGGCCATAAGGCGCGGCACCGACTGGACCGTGCCGAGCGTGCCGGGATTCGTGAGTGACACGGTGGCGCCAACAAAGTCGTCGGCACCGAACGAGCCACCGTGCACTTTTCGCACCAAGTCCTCGTAGGCCAACAGAAAGGCGCGAAAGTCCATGGTGTCCGCGTCTCTGATGACCGGCACCAGGAGGTTGCGTGTGCCATCGGGGCGCTGGACGTCAACCGCGAGGCCTAGGCCCACGTGTTCGTGACGGCGCACGCCCGGCGTTCCCTTCTTATCCACGGCCTCAACAAACGATGAGTTCATCGAGGGAATGGCTATGAGTCCCTTAACAATGGCGTAGGCAATGAAGTGGGTGAACGACACTTTGGCGCCGCTGGTGCGGCTTAATGTCTCATTGAGCGCGGAACGATTGACCTCAAGCAGTCGCGCCGCGACGCTGCGCACGCTGGTCGCCGTGGGCACGCTCAAGCTGGCGTTCATGTTGGTGACAATGCGTGCGGCCGCTCCGCGCAGCGGCGTCGCATCACTGTCAATTTCTGTGGTTGGTGGCGTCGGCGCGGCGACTGCGGCGACCGCGGCAGTTGTCACTGTCGGCACCGTTGAGCGCTGGTAGTCGGCGAAGTATTCGCGCCAACTCTCCGAGACGTCAGTGGGGTCGACGAGGAATCGGTCGTACATATCGTCAACGAGCCAAGCGTTGGGCCCAAAAGACCCCTTATTCGATATCGACGTGGAGGGATCGACGGGTGTGCTCACCTCTCCAGCCTAGGGGTCAAATGACCCATATTGAAGGGAAGTAGGGCAAAAGAAACCGGTAGGTTTTGACCGTGAGCTCTACGCCAACGGTCCCGCGGACCCTGCACTACGCGGATCATTCTCCCGTACGGGGCCTGGCCATCGCCGAGCGTCGCGTAGAAGAACCCGAAGCGACGTTGATCTGCATTCACGGGGGCCTCGACCGCGGCGCCTCTTTCGGTCGCCTCGCCCGACGACTCGAAACGTTTGACGTCGTGGCCTACGACCGACGCGGTTACCAGCGATCCAGAGGCCTCGCCCCGCTGTCACTCGAGCTTCACATTGACGACCTGCTCGCGGTCGCGGGCACCGAGGCCGCTCGTGGTCCGGTGATGTACTTCGGTCACAGTTACGGCGGGGTCGTGGCCCTCGGTGCAGCACTTGCCAATCCGACCCTCACGCAGCTCGTTATTGCGTATGAGGTACCGCTGCCGTGGATACTGGCGCGAAAGAGTTCGCGGCCGCCTCTTTCTTCCGACGCCGCGATGGAGAGCGAGATCTTCTTCAAGCGATTGGTCTCTCCGGGCGCGTGGGAACGGCTGAGCGAAGCCGAGCGCGAGTCGCGCCGCCTCGACGGCCCTGCGCTCGTGAGTGATCTCACAACACTCACACCCGAACCACCGTTTAATCTGGCGGACCTCAGCACCCCAACCGTATTCGTGCACGGCGACGGCATGTTGGTCGACTACTACCGTGCGCTGGGTCAAAAGCTTGGGCATGTGAGTCCCGTCATTTCGTTACGGGAAATTCGCGGCGCCGGACACGGTGCCCATCTCTCTAACCCCGATCAACTAGCGGTACTCATCCGCGATCGCTGGGAGCAGCGGTGCGCGTTGGCGTAACGGGATCGTCCGGCTTCATTGGCTCGGTCCTCGTCGCGGCGCTGGAAGAACGCGGTGACGACGTCGTTCGATTTGTGCGCCCGCAAAGTGAGCCGCGGCAAGGATCCGTTATCCGCTGGGATCCCTCGCGTCAGTTGGTCGACGACGTCGATCTCGCCCGCGTCGGTGGATTTGACGCCGTGATCAACCTCGCGGGCGCCGGCATTGGCGACCGTCGATGGAGCGCAACACGCAAACGTGAAATTGAACGTTCGCGACTCGACGCCACGCAGTTACTCGTGAGTACGCTGCGCGCGCTTCCGTCAGGCACTCCGATGCTGGCGAGCGGTTCGGCCATTGGTGTCTACGGCTCACGCGGCGACGAAATACTCGATGAATCTTCGACTCTCGGTCACGACTTTCTCGCGCAACTCTGCGCTCAGTGGGAGGAGGCCGCCAACTCCCTGCGCGCGAAGGGTTCGCTCGTCGCGACGTTGCGAACTGGCATCGTGATGAGCGCTCATGGTGGCACGCTAAAACGGCAACTGCCGCTCTTTCGGCTCGGTCTTGGCGGTGCGCACTCCACGGGCGCCCACTGGCTCAGCCCGATCTCACTTCGAGACGAAGTGCGGGCCATCCTGTGGGTCATCGACCACCAACTCTCTGGCGCAGTCAACTTGGTATGCCCCACGCCGCTGACGAACAAGGAGTTTGCCCACGACTTGGCCCGTGCTATGCATCGACCCGCGATGGCCAGAATTCCGGCGGTGGTGCTCAAAGTCGCGCTGGGCGCGCAATTAACAACTGAAGCAGTGCTCGCGAGCCAGCGTGTTACGCCCGTGAAATTGAAGGAAAGTGGCTTCAACTTTGAAAATCCCGACGCCCCCTCCATTGCCGCACAAGTCGTAAGGGTCCTAACCAACTAAAAGCCACCAAATCAAGGGTTTTAGTAATTTTCAAGCAATAGAAAGGAGTTCATTACGTCATTGTCACAATTATCCGGCCTTCATGAACTTGTGCCGACCTACACCGCCCGATACAGTTGCCAACAATCATCCGATACGGGTGGGCAAATTGGACGTGACCATTTCGGTGGTACGGGGAGGCAATAATAATATGCAATTCAAACACAAGCTTCGGTTCCTAGTCACGATCGGCGCCGCTGCCGGTGCGTTGTCGTTGGGCCTGATTGCTCCGACCACGAGCGGCGCGAGCAGTGCCGTAAGTACAGACTCGAACACGATCACGTTTGCGGAGGCTCCGGGCGCGGCCCCGAACTATATCTTCCCGTATCTGGGCTGCCAGTTCTTCTCGGTGGCTACCTTGAGCCAGTTCCAGGAAATGACGTACCGTCCCGTGTACTGGTTCGGCACGCCGGGCTCTAGTGCCGTGGACTACAGCCTGTCACCGGCTAAAGCACCTGTCTTTAGCAACAACAACAAGACAATCACCATCACGATGAAAGGCTGGAAGTTCGCTGACGGCCAGACCGTCGACGCTCAGTCAGTCATGTTCTACCTGAACATGTACAAGGCCGACCCCACTAGCTACTGTGGGTACAACAAGGGATACGGCATTCCCGACCAGGTCGCGAGCGCCAGTGGAACGGGCAATACCGTGACCATCAAGTTCACCAGCTCGGTGAACCCAGGCTGGATCTTGTACAACTACCTCGCGGAACTGACCCCGATGCCTAACACGTGGGACATCACCGCTCCAGGCAAGACCTCGACCTGCGCAACCGGTGCCTACGGTGCCGCAGCAACCGACACTGCCTGCAAGGCCGTTGAGAAGTACCTCGACAAGCAGTCGTCAACCCAGACGAACTTCCCTGACGCGCTCTGGACCAGCGGTGCAGACGGCCCATGGAAGTTGACCGCCATGGACGATTTGGGCAACGCCACCTTTGTTCCGAACTCGACCTACTCAGGTCCAGTGAAGGCACAAAAGGGCATTGACTTCGTGAAGGAAGACGCATTCACGACCGAGAACGCCGAGGAGACCGCGCTTCGCTCGGGTCACATCACGCTCGGTACCGTTGACCCCACCGAACTGACGAGTAACGCGCCAGGGCCCGGCAAGGTCGGCGCGAACTGGTCGGCGATTTCTAGCAAGTACAACCTGGTAACGGGCACCACGTGGGCCTTTAACTACGCACCGTTCAACTTCAGCCCCAAGGACCCGAGGCACGCACTCGTTGCGCAGCTCTACATCCGTCAGGCCCTGCAAGACGGTGTGGACCAGTTGGGCATCATCCAGAAGGTTGACAAGGGTTACGGTGCGCCCATCGACAGTCCGCTGCCGCCCTACACGCCGGAATCGGTCAGTGGACTAACCGCGGCTCTCGAGCCAGTGCCAAACCCCTACCCCTTCAACGTCAGCGCCGGTACAAAATTGCTCACCAGCCACGGTTGGAAGCTCAACTCCAGCAAGGTCATGGAGTGCGCGTCACCCGGGACCGGTGCGAACCAATGTGGGGCCGGTATCACTAAGGGCACCACGCTCAGCTTCTCGATTGTGTGGGCCAGTGGCACGCCGTCGTTGGACGACACGTTCAACACCGAGTTGGCTGACTGGGCTGCCGAGGGCTTCAGCTTCACGCACTCCGAAGCCACGTTCAACGACGTGATCAGTGAGTGCGAGGCTGGCACGAAGTTCGAGATCTGCTCATGGGGCGGTGGATGGAGCTACGCTCCTGACTACTACCCATCGGGTGAGACGCTGTTCGCTCCAGGTGGTGGATTCAACGTTGGTGCGTACACCAACGCGACCATGACCGCGGACATCAAGGCCACCACGTTCGGTACGGCGAAACTGGCCACGTTCGCCAAGGAAGCTGCGACGCAACTGCCGGTGTTGTTCCAGCCACAGGCTGACCCGACTGGTGAGTTCCTCAAGACGCTGGCCGCTATCAAGGTCAATGGCGTTCCCGGACTCGCGCAGAACCCGTTGCAGAACTTCATGCCGGAGTACATGTACCTCAAGTAACCCGCATTGAAGAAGGTTTTCAATGAAAGAGACCCCCCGAAAGGGGGGTCTCTTTCATTGTCCAACGCCCCTAAAGACATGTCGAACATGCCCCGATTGTGAACACCGAGCGACCATTAATAGACAACTTTGCGCTGATACACTTTGCCCATGTTTACGTACGTGCTTCGTCGGCTTGTACAGGCATTCTTTGTCCTAATGATCGTGATGCTGGTCACGTTCACCCTTCCCTACTTCCAGCCCGGCGGCATCGTCGCGCCGGCGTTCGCCGTATTAGGTACGCACGCAACACCGTCAGCAGTGCACATATGGGCCGTGCAGAACGGAATGAACCATCCCTTCGTCGTGAGATTCTGGAACTACTTCGTCCAGGTATTCGGCCACTTCAATCTCGGTCACTCGTATAAGCAGAATTTGTCCGTGTGGGGGATCATTTCGCTTTACGTGCCCCGCACGATATGGCTCGCGGCGTCGTCGCTGTTCCTCACTATCGTCATCGCCATCCCGCTCGGCATCTTCCAGGCCTCGCGGCGAAACTCAACCGCCGACTACGCGGCGACCGGCACGGCGTTTGTCCTCTACGGCATGCCGCTGTTCCTGCTCTGCATGCTCTCGCTGCAAGCGTTCGCCTTTAAGTGGCCCCATCTGCCCGCGTCACCTCCCAACGGCGTCTCGCCGTGGGCGATGTTCACCGATCCCGTGGGCTTTATCCTTCCCGTCGCGTGTTTGACCCTCGCGGGAGTGGCCGCTCTGAGTCGCTACATGCGTGGCACCGTGCTTGAAGTCCTCGTCCAGGACTACGTGCGCACCGCCAAGGCCAAAGGTTGCAGCAGCCGACGCGTCTTGATGCGCCACGCGTTCCGCAATGCGATGGGGCCCATCGTGACGATCCTGGGTCTGTATCTGCCCGGTCTGCTCGGCGGAGCGCTCATCGTCGAAAGTGTCTTTAACTACAGCGGACTGGGAATTCAAACGGTCAACGCGGCGACCAACATTGACATTCCCACGGTCTTGGGTATCACGCTGTTGGTATCAATCCTGACGTTGATGGGCAATCTGCTCGCCGACATCATGCTCGGCGTCGTTAACCCGCGCATTCGAATTGAAGGTTCTTCGAGGTGACGTTATTGCCCGAGCCGGCCGTTGCGACCCTGGCGGTTGACGAAGTCGGTTTGGATGCTCCCTTCAACAAGAACGAATTCATCGTTCCGATGTGGAAGCAGCGCCTTAAAATTTTCACGCACAACAAGTTGGCCATTGCCTCGGTTGCTTATCTCGTGCTCATTACCGTCGCCTGCTTTGTTGTCCCACGGTTTCATCCGACCAACCAGACGAACCAAGCGCTGGCCCTCAGCGCGCCGTGGAACGCTCCACCCTCGTGGTCGCACTGGCTCGGCACGGACGGATCTGGCTTTGACGAACTGGGCCGCATCTTCTACGGCGGCGAGTACTCGCTGACGCTAGGCATCTTGGCGGGCATGATTACGATCTTCGTGGGCACGTTGTACGGAATGGTGGCCGGTTTCTTCGGCGGCGTCGTGGACGGCGTGATGATGCGCATCCTGGACGCATTCCTGTCCATTCCCTACCTGTTCTTGCTGATCACCTTGATTACCATCTATTCGCGCTCAACGGCGTTCCTCATCATCATCATCGGCGTCACCGGTTGGTGGGGCAACGCACGCATTATCCGAGGTGACGCCCTACTAATACGGCAGTTGGAGTACGCCCAGGCGGCCACGGCTATGGGTGCGAGCAAATGGCATATCATCCGCCGTCACGTTTTTCCCAACTCCATCAGCAACATCGTGACGACCGGCACCTTCGCCGTCGCTGACGCCATCCTGGCCCTCAGCGCGCTCGGTTTCCTGGGGCTGGGCATTCAGACCCCGCAAACGGACTGGGGCACGATGCTGCAAAACGGTACCGCCAATATCGCCAACGGCTACTGGTGGCAGATCTATCCGCTGGCCATTGTCTTCATCCTGGTCATTGTGGCCATCAACTACATCGGTGACGCGATGCGCGACGCCTTCGAAGTACGCCTGCTCGAACGCTAAGGATTCGGTGACGCGAGCCGCCCATGACGCCAGCGCGGATGTCAGTGATTTGAGGAAATTGGCGGAGCGCTCAGGGTAACTGGCGTCTGCAAGGGGAAGTGGCAGGCGGCCTGATGGGTGGTGCCAAAACTCTGGAACTGGGGTTCTTCAACCGAGCAGATCTCTTGGGCCTTGGGACAGCGGGTGCGGAAGCGGCATCCGGACGGCGGATTAACGGCCGAGGGCAGTTCACCGGTCACCTGACGGCCCTTACGGTTGCGGGCTTCGGTCGGGTCGGGCACGGGCACCGCGTCCAGCAGGCCTTGCGTGTAGGGGTGGGCGGGAGATCGAAAGACCGATTCGGCGTCGCCGATCTCGACAATCTTTCCCAGGTACATCACGCCAATGGAGTCGGCCATGTAATACACCACCGCCAGGTCGTGGCTGACAAACACGTAGGAGAGATTGTGCTCTTTTTGCAGACCCTTCATCAGATTGAGAATCTGGGCCTGGATCGACACGTCGAGCGCCGAGACGGGTTCGTCGGCGACGATCATGCGCGGGTTCAGTGCGAGCGCGCGGGCGAAACCAATCCGTTGGCGCTGGCCGCCGGAAAATTCGTGCGGGTAACGGTCGGCCGCCAGCGGTTCGAGGCCAACCGAGACGAGCAACTCGCGTACGCGATCGCGCTGCTGGGCCTTGGTACCCTCACTTTGGACCATCAGTGGTTCGCCCAAGATCTGGCCGACCTTCATGCGCGGGTCGAGCGACGAGTACGGGTCCTGGAACATCATCTGACGCTCGCGACGGTCATCCTTGGAGGGCTTGTACGACTTGGACGACACCAGCTTGTTGTCGAAGTACACCTCGCCCGCGGTGAGCGACTCTAGGCCCACCAACATTCTGCCGATGGTGGTCTTGCCGCAGCCGGACTCACCGACGAGCCCGAAGGTCTCGCCTTCGTTGATACTGAAGCTCGCCCCCGACACCGCGTGGATCACACCGACCTTGTGTCGAATCAGTCCGCCCTTGATGGCGTACTCCTTGACGAGGCCCTCGGCACGAATGATCTCCTTGCGCGGTGCCTTTTCCGCGGCAACGTACGCCTCTCTCACGACAATCTCTAATGGAGCCGACGTGGGGTGATAGCACGCGTACTCGCGACCGCCCGCCACGGTGAGCGGTGGTTCCTGGGCCCGACAGTCATCCTGGGTGTAACTGCAGCGAGGCGCGAAGCGGCAGCCCACGATCTCCTTGGTCAGGTCCGGCGGCGTGCCCGAAATCGACGCCAGCTCGTGCTTCGTCGTGTTCTCCAGATTGGGCATGGAAGCCAGCAGCGATTGGGTGTACGGGTGATGCATGGAGTGGAAGAGGTCAGTGGTCTTGGCCTGCTCGGCCTTCTTGCCGGCGTACATCACGACCACCTTGTCGGCGCGCCCGGCAATGACGCCGAGGTCGTGCGTGATGAGCAGCACACCCATATTGAGTTCTTTGCGCAACGAGTCAATGATGTCCAGGATCTGGGCCTGGATCGTCACGTCGAGCGCCGTGGTGGGCTCGTCGGCGATGAGCAGCTTGGGATTACACACGAGCCCCATGGCGATAATCACCCGTTGACGCAATCCCCCGGAAAGTTCAAAGGGGTACTGGTCAAGGCGCTCACCAGGTCGGGGCATCTCAACCATTTCGAGCACTTCGAGCGCGCGTTTGCGAGCGTCGTCTTCGCTCACCCCGCGATGGATCCGCAGTCCTTCGCCGATCTGCCTGCCGATCCTCATCGTGGGATTGAGCGAACTCATGGGGTCCTGGGGGATCAGCGCCATCGCGTTGCCGCGCTGTTTTTGCATCTCATCTTCGGGCAGCGTCGCGAGGTCGACGCCGTCAAGGACAATATTGCCAGCCGTAATCTTGCCGTTGTTGGGAAGCAGTCGCATTACCGCGAGGCCCGTGGTTGTCTTGCCACACCCTGATTCGCCGACGAGACCTACGCACTCTCCCGGCTCAATTGTCAAGGAAAAGTCGTCAACTGCGGTGGCGAATACTTTGCGAGTGGCGAACTGGACCTTCAGATTGTTCACGGAGAGCAGCGCGGCCATAGTCAGTAAATCCTACCCTCTTGGACCAAATCGTTGAAGAGCCAAAACCCAGCCCCACCACCCGCGCACCGAACTTTCGCGCGGACGCAATCAAGCAACTGCCATGTTTATCACCACTCGCTAGCTGGCAGCGTGCCGGGAGCGCCACAATTCGTTTCAGGGCGAGAGGACGGGCATTTTCGCACTGTTATCACCCGCTCATCGGGCAATCTCAGCACCGATCTCGGGTAATGACCAGGATTGGCGATGCCAGCGTGTTGGCCCGTGTTCGGCCAGAGCCCGACGATGCTCGAGCGAACCGTAGCCCTTATTGGCTCGCCACCCATAAATCGGCGCCTCGCCGTGCAGTTCGCGCATGAGGGCGTCACGGCGCACCTTGGCAAGGATGGCCGCGGCGCTGATCGTGGCGGCGCGCTGATCGCCTTTCACGATTGTGAGTACGGGTAGCGCACTCCATGCGAGCGTCGGGGCTTCATCACCGAAGGACAATATTGACGGCGGTCGCAGCAAGTTAAGCGGTCCATCAATCAGCGCGCCGCTCGGACAAACGGAAAGCGCACTGAGTGCTCGGTCAGTCGCGACGGCCAGCGCCATGCGCAGCCCCCAGGCGTCAATCTCCTCAGCCGTTGCCACACCGACAGCCACATCGCGGGCCCACTCTTCAATGAATGGCACCAATCGTTCGCGTTGGATAGTCGTGAGGGCCTTCGAATCTGCGAGACCGCGCGGGGCAGCCCGAATGCAGTCCACGACGACAGCCCCCACCATGAGTGGCCCAGCCAGGGCGCCGCGGCCGACCTCATCGATGCCCACGACCGGCCCCCGGACCAACATCTCGGCCTCGAATTCCATCGTCGGCTTCACTGTCCAAGGGTACCGTCGTGGTCCCGCGAATAAGGTGACTGGATGTCGCCAGCACTTCCACTGCGCAGGGTGGTGCTAGTGCCCCTCAAGAACTTTTCGGACGCCAAGAGTCGACTGCGCGAAGTGCTCTCCGAACACGACGTCGAGACCCTTACCCGACAGCTCGCTGGCGCGGTACTGAGGGCCGTGAAACCCTACGAGACGCTGGTGGTCTGTGATGACGACGACGTGGCCGAATTTGCGACCCGGTCTGGTGCGGGGGTATTTCGTGCCGTCGCGCGTTCACTCAATGGTGCGGTGAGCGAGGCGTATGCGTCAGTCGCTGAGTACGACCAGGCAATCATTGTCCACGCGGACCTACGTTCACCCCACGGCCTCGGGAGTTTTCAACCAGGACCAGGCGTCACCATCGTGACTGATCATCACGGCACGGGCACCAATGTGTTGTCACTGCCCACGGCCCTGGACTTTCACTTTTCCTACGGCCAAGATTCCGCCGCGCTTCATCAGCGCGAGGCGCAACGACTAGGCATCACCTGTGAGCTAGCTACTGACAGCCCCTGGCGCTTTGACGTGGATGAACCGGACGATCTCGAATCGAGCCCGGACAGCATTTGAGGGGACCCAAAGGTCCCCTCAAATGCCATTCCCCGAAGGGAATTGAAACTACTTGCGCTTTGCGACGCGCTTTACGGCCTTGCGAGCAGGAGCCTTGCGGGCAACCTTCTTCGCTGCAGGACGCTTGGCGGCAGCCTTCTTCGCAGCAGGACGCTTGGCGGCGGCCTTCTTCGCAGCAGGACGCTTCTTCGCGGCTGCCTTCTTGGCTGGAGCCTTCTTCGCGGCTGCCTTCTTGGCCGGAGCCTTCTTGGCGGCTGCCTTCTTGGCCGGAGCCTTCTTGGCGGCAGGACGCTTCTTGGCTACTGCCTTCTTGGCCGGAGCCTTTTTCTTCGCGGCTATTGCCACTTTCCCTCCTTGGGACTCAACGTTGAATCAATTTGGGACCTCGATGACACCAACATGATGATCTCGAATCTGGTACCGCCTCGATAACGTGAACTCGCCCGTGTACCGCCCAGCTTCCCGGCTGTACGGCGACCAAACGCAGTGCACGGTCCAAACGCGCAGGAGCGTCTTGCAGTCGTGTTGATCACAACACGTTTGCAAAACGTTGGCCTCCTCCGCAGAAGGACAAACAAAAGTT
The DNA here is from genome assembly GCA_049519675.1 of Acidimicrobiales bacterium. Classification (GTDB taxonomy): domain Bacteria; phylum Actinomycetota; class Acidimicrobiia; order Acidimicrobiales; family RAAP-2; genus RAAP-2. The sequence goes on from JBEKQN010000026.1 coordinate 18,316, forward strand.
CACTCGCTTTCGACACCAATGTCAAGCATTTCGAAGTTTTTTATCTCATTCAATTTTTTTTACGACATTTGTTTTTGGTGATGAGTGATGATGGCGTCTACTTAGGACGCGGTCGCAGTGGTGACGCGACGAGTGGATCGCAACGTTCAACGTTGGTGTTAGGTCCGAGCCGCAGCGGAAAAACTTCATCACTTATCATTCCAAATCTCCTGGTTACAACGCGTTCTTGCGTAGTGACGTCGACGAAGAATGATGTCGTGTTGCAAATGTCGCGCACGCAACGCGACGGTGCAACGTTGTTGTTTGATCCGTCGGGAACTGTGCCGACACCGCCGAATGTACAAAGAATTGGTTACTCTCCGATTCGACAATCGCGC
>JBEKQN010000027.1:0-18487 GCA_049519675.1 Acidimicrobiales bacterium
CACCCTGGACGCGCAGGCCAGTCAGTACGGTTGAGTCAATAAATGGTTGATTGTCTGTTTTGCAAAATTATCGCCGGCGAGATTCCGTCCAAGCCCGTTGCCCAGAGCGAGCGGGCGTACGCGTTCTACGACATTGCGCCCCAGGCCCCCGTGCACGTGCTGATCATTCCGCGCGAACACATCACCAGCGCCGACGAGGTCGCGAGTTCACACGGTGGCATCATCGATGACTTGGTGCTGCTCGCCCAGGACGTTGTTGAACTCGAGGGCATACGCGACAGCGGGTACCGACTGGTGATGAACGTAGGCGTGGACGGCCAGATGACGGTCGCCCACTTACACCTGCACGTGCTGGGCGGACGGCGAATGGAGTGGCCACCGGGATGATCTTTGATGCCTCGGCCCCTGAGGCCCTGACGGCGACCACCTACGTATCGAACACCCACCTGATGTCGGGGCTGCTCGGTCCGCGCGACGAGCACCTGCGCGTCATCGAGCGGTCATTCCCGCAGTCCAAGATCCGCGTGCGCGGCAACGAGATCTCGGTCACGGGACCCGACGCCGCCATGGTCTTGCGACTCTTCGACGAATTGGTGCTCGTGCTGGAGAGCGGTCAGTCGCTCGATACCTTGAAGATCGAGCGCACGGTGGACATGGTCGCCGACGACCTGCGACCGAGCGAGGTGCTGCGCCACGAAGTGGCCCGCGGCGCCAAGGGCAAGCCGGTGCGTCCATCAACGGCGGGTCAGAAGCGCTACACCGACGCCATTGATTCGTCCATCATCACGTTCGGGATCGGGCCGGCCGGCACCGGCAAGAGTTATTTGGCCGTCGCCCAGGCGGTCCAGGCCCTTCACCGGCGTCAGGTGCAGCGAATTGTCCTGACCCGTCCCGCTGTCGAAGCGGGCGAGCACCTGGGGTTCCTGCCCGGCGACCTCATGGCTAAGGTCGATCCCTACCTGCGTCCGCTCTACGACGCGCTCTACGACATGGTCGGACCCGACGGCGCCGCGCGGCTCATTGCCAACGGCACCATTGAGGTGGCGCCGCTCGCGTTCATGCGCGGGCGCACGCTGAATGACTCGTTCATCATCCTGGACGAAGCGCAGAACACCACGCCCGAGCAGATGAAGATGTTCCTCACGCGAATTGGCTTTAACTCCAAGGCCGTCGTCACGGGTGACGTCACCCAGATCGACCTCAACGGCAAGCACAGCGGACTGGTGAGCATCGAGAAGATCCTCTGGAACGTCGAGGGCATCAGCTTCGTGCACCTGGGCGCCAAGGACGTCGTTCGCCACCGCATCGTCGCCGACATCGTCGCCGCGTACGAACAACACTCATGAGCATCGACATCTACGCGGCCGACGAGCAGCACGACCACGAGATCGACCTCGAGCGTTGGATCGCACTCGCCAACGGCGCCCTGGTGGACGAGGGCGTCAAGGGCCTCGCCGAAGTCTCGCTGATATTTTCCGACGAACTCGCGATTACGGCGCTCAACGCGCAATTCATGGGCAAGTCTGAACCTACCGACGTGCTGAGTTTTCCGATTGACTACGAACCCGAGCCGACGGGACGTGTTCCCGATGCCGGCGGCAGCGGACCGGGCGAGCCGCCGCCCTCGGAGATTCCCCAACTCATTGGCGACATCGTGATCTGTCCGGCGGTCGCGGCGCGCAACGCGCGAGAGCACGAGTGCACCTTCGACGACGAAATCGCGCTACTGGTGGTGCACGGCGTGCTGCACCTGCTCGGCTGGGACCACGCCGTTGACGAGGATGCAGAGCGGATGGAAGCGCGCGAGCGCGAACTGCTTCGCCGTCATTACCACAAGGACCCCTCGTGATCGCCGTCGCGTGGTCCATGAGCGACACGTACCTGGCAATCAGCGTGCTGGTGCTGCTGACGTGCTCCGGATTCTTCGCGCTCGCTGAGACGTCCCTGGTGCGCATGAACAAGTCCCGGGCCCGCTCCCTGCGCGACGAGGGCCGTCGCGGTGCGAAGGCACTGTTGAAATTGACTGACGATCCCCAGAAGTTTCTTAATCCCTTGTTGTTGCTGGTGCTCATCTGTCAGCTGGTCTCGGCGACGATGGTCGGCGTGCTCGCGGGTCATCTCTTTGGCGCGGCCGGGATATTCGTCGCCACCTTCGGTGAAGTGGTGGTCATCTTTGTCATCTTTGAAGCCATTCCGAAGAACTTTGCGGTCCAACATCCCGACACGTCCGCACTCACCACCGCGCCGGTGGTGGGGGCGATCCTGCGCTTCTGGCCCATCCGGTTGATCTCGAGGCTGTTGCTCGCCATCGCCGACGGCGTGATCGGACTCTTCGGCGCGACGGACAAGTCCCAGCAGATGACCGAGTCGGACATCCTGAATATGGCCGACGTGGCGCACGAGGACGACGCCATTGAGTCCGAGGAGCGCAACTTCATCCACTCGGTGATCGAGTTCGGCGACACGATCGTACGAGAAGTGATGGTGCCGCGCATTGACATGGTCGACATCGCGAGCAGCGTCCCGATCCGCGAGGCCCTGGACCTCGCGGTCGCCTCGGGTCGCTCGCGCATCCCGGTCTACGGCGAGAGCGTCGACGACGTCGTAGGACTGGTGAATCTGCGCCACCTGGCGGGGCTGGTGAGGGATGGTCACGGCGACGAGTTGGTGGGCGAGCACATGGGCGAGGTCCAATTCGTGCCCGAGACCAAACGGGTCGCGCCGCTACTCACCGAGATCCTGCGCGCCAAGACCCACCTGTGCGTCGTGGTGGACGAGTATGGGGGTACCGCCGGTCTGGTCACGCTCGAGGACATTTTAGAAGAGCTGGTCGGCGAGATCACCGACGAGTCTGACCCCGACGAGGACGAGGAGTCCAAGCAGTCAATCGAAGCGGGCCTGACGCTCAGCGGACGGCTCAACATCGACGACGCGAACGAAGAGTACGGGGTGTTGCTGGAAAAAGATGGTTGGGACACGGTCGGTGGCTTGGTGCTCGACCTCGCGGGCGGCGTGCCCCACGTCGGTGACACCTTCCACACCGATCACTATCGGCTGACTGTCCTGCGAATGGATGGACGCCGGGTCGAAGAGGTGCTGGTCGAGCCCATTTTGGAAACCCCGTGACCTACTCGGGATTTGCGGCAATTCTCGGCCGACCCAACGTCGGTAAGTCGACGTTCCTCAATCAGGTGGTGGGCTCGAAGGTGTCCATCACGTCGCCGTCGCCCAACACGACGCGCAGCGCCATACGCGGGATCCTCACCGACGAGGACGTGCAGGTCATCTTCGTTGACACGCCCGGCATACACCGGCCCAAGACCACGCTGGGCGGGCGGCTCAACGACACCGCGCGCGCGGCCGCTGACGGGGTCGACGTCATACTCGCCATGATTGAAGCGAGCGCCGCCATCGGACCCGGTGACCGCACGGTGCTCACGACGCTGCTGGAGTCGGCGCGGCGCGAGCACGGTCCGCGTCCCTGCGTCGTGGTCAACAAGATGGATAAGACGGGGCGCGAGAGCGTGGCCAAGCAGCTGATGGCCGCCACTGACGCCGTTCGCGAGATCGCGCAAGAACGCCACCTCGAAGACGTTGCCGCGCGAGTCGAGTATTTCCCGGTGTCGGCCAAAACGGGCGAGGGGATCGTCGAACTACTCAAGTACGTGCAGTCAGCCATGCCCGAATCGCCGTTCCTCTTTCCTGAGGACGAGGTCTCGGACGTTCCCGAAGCGGTCTGGGTGGCCGAGCTCGTGCGCGAGCAGTTGGTGCGCAAGACCAAGCAGGAACTGCCGCACTCGATCCACTGTCGAGTCACGGAGTTCGAGTGGCCCCATATCACGGTCGAGATACTCGTCGAGCGGGAGAGCCAAAAGGGAATGGTGATCGGCAAGGGCGGTCAACTACTCAAGGACGTCGGCATCGCCGCGCGCCGCCAACTGCCCGAGGGGTGCTTCCTAGAGCTGAAAGTGTCCGTTGAGCCGGGATGGCAGAAGCGCGACGACATGCTGGACCGCTTCGGTTACTAGCCACGTAGCGACTCGCACTAAGAAGTGCGTGTCGATGCCGTACTGTTCTGTCGTGGAGGGCTATTCCGGGACGCCGCTGTCACGCAAATTGGGAATCAAAGAATCCTCCACGGTGGCCGTGCTGCACGCGCCGGCCTCCTTTGTCTTGGATCTACCGGCCGGCGTGGACGTGCGCCGACAGGCGAGGGGTCGGGCCGACGTCGTCGTGGCGTTCTTCACGCACAAATCGAAACTGGCCCAGGAGATCGAAGCACTCGGTCGCATGATCGTTCCCTCGGGCGGACTGTGGATTGCCTGGCCGAAAAAAGCGTCCAAGGTGGTGACGGACATGACCGATCACGTCGTGCGCGACGTTGCCTTGCCGCTGGGCTTGGTGGACAACAAGGTGTGCGCGATTGACGCCACGTGGTCGGGTCTGCGCGTGGTGTGGCGGGTGAGTCTTCGCGACCAGTTGTAATAAAAGCAGAACGCCACCTCTTTAAAAGAGGTGGCGTCCTGCGACAGTGCGCTGCGTGGCGATCAGCCGATGAACTTCTTGTAGTCCGCGATCAACTTGTCTTCGATCTCCAGGTTCCAAACGGAGTCGGCCACGTCGACAAAGAGAAACAGTTCGCTCAAGAGCAGTGTCTCGGCCGCCGCGATGCCCAGGTGCTGTAGCCATTTGCCAACGCCCACCTTGACGGTGAAGTCAGCGGGCGTGCCGCTGATGGTGATGGTGAGGGCGCGGTCGGCGTCGACGATGGTGCGCATCCAGCCGCCCTTCTTGGCCTGGATGACGCGCGTGTTGTCGGCCGCTGGTCCGGTCTCTACGGTGAAGCCATCCTTCTTGAGGTAGTCCTCAATGTGTGCTTCTAACGCGTCGAGTTGTGTGCCCTTGCCTTCGAAATGCTCTTCCTTTACGCCGATCATTACGATCTCCTTTGGTATAGCGATGTGTGGTGCCAACTTCGTGATAGTTCCTAATGAATATCCCATGTGGGCACTCACTCGACATCGTCAGCGCCACCAACTTACCGCGATGAACTCAACGTCAACCAACGGTCGTGGGTTGCTGCGTAAATTGAGCCCAACAATCTCCTAAGAGTTTCACTTCTCCATGGCGTTAGACCCGCGTCAGCCTCGAGTCGGTAACTTCCAGAAGGGCCGCGGCAGCGCACTCCTCGTCGCGATCACCGTCTCGATTCTTCGGGCCGCTTCGAGCACGGTCCACTCGCTATCTGGTCGGCCAATGATGGCCAAGCCCACGGGGAGATCCTTCACCAGACCCATGGGAATCGACATGATGGGCCAACCCGCAATGGCCGGGGCCATGGTCGCACAACTGGCCGGTCCGGGGTGGCCCCCAACCGCGAGGTCACTCTTCCACGATGGTCCGTAGGCGGGCGCGATGATGACATCGACGCCCTCCAGCCCGGGGTTCAGACACGTATCAACGGCCCAGGCGAGGTTTCTCGGTCGGGCCTCGACGTAGGCCGGCGTATCGGTCCCGCCGATGTCGATGGCTTTCGTAAACAGGTCGTGCCCGAAGTAGATCAGCTCCGTGTCGCGATGCTCATCCTCGTAGGCAATGACGTCGGCGAGCGACTTGACACCATCACCGGGGCGATCAGAAAGGTATGTGGAGATGCCGTCGACTAACTCGGCGAGCATCACGGTCAACTCGTCTTGGAAGACCTGCTCGTCGGGCAGCGCCAACTCCCTTGACGTCACCTCGAATCCTGACTCGCGCAGCGCCACCACCACGTCGTCGTAGAGCTGATCGGTCTCGGGATTGCCGGTGCGCCAATTCGTCGCGGCGGCGATCGACGGGTTTGCATCCTCGGCGTTGGACGATGTTGCCGAGAGCACGCCGTAGAGCAGCGCCACGTCGCCGACCGTGCGGCCCATCGGACCGGGACTGTCTTGGCTCTCGCTGACGGGTATCACGTACTGCTTGGGCACGTTGCCCACCGTCGGCTTGAGACCAGCGATGCCGTTGACCGACGCCGGGCAGACGATTGATCCGTCGGTCTCGGTGCCGACGCCGAGCGGGGACAATCCGGCCGCGACGGCGGCGCCGGTGCCCGACGAGGATCCCCCGGCCGAGCGATCGAGCGCCCAGGGGTTGCCAACGAGCCCGGCGCTGGAGGAGTACCCACTCGTCGAGCGCATCGAGCGGATATTGGCCCACTGCGAGAGGTTGGTGCTGGCCATAATGATGGCGCCGGCGTCGCGCAGTCTCGTCACGAGCGGTGCGTCGCGAGTGGGGCGCCCGATAAGGGCCGTGGAGCCGGCGAGTCCGGGCAGGCCCACGGCCTCGATGTTGTCCTTGATCACCACCGGTACGCCGTGCAATGGTCCGCGAATGACTCCTCGCGCTCGCTCATCGTCGCGCTCGCGGGCCACCTCGCGGGCATCATTCGAGAGTGCGGCCACAGCGTTCAGGCCGATCGCGGTGCCGGGCGCATCGATGGCCTCAATTCGACTCAGTAAGGCGTCAACGAGTTGGCTTGAGGTCAATCGGCCGTCGTTCAGCCGATCGTGGATGTCGGCGGTCGAAAGATACGCGATCTCCGAGCTGACGGAATGAGGGTCGGTCATATCGTCGTGTCCGAGAGGTCGTGAACGAGGTGTCCGGCGTCGATGCAGGCAGCGTACCATTCTCGACTTTGTTGAACCGAGCCGGAACTAACGCCGGACGGCGAAGAAATTGCGCGCTAGATTTCCAGGAGTAATTGAACAGTGGTGGGGGGCAACATGAGTGAAACAGCGATCGACATCGCGCCGGAGGTGCATTCGCCGTCACCGCCGGCGAGGGCGAAGATTCAAGTGGTGCCACTTCGGGGTCTTCCCGTCGTCGCCGTCGCGGTGGTGTTCGTGGCCCTGGCCATCGGGTTCAACTGGCGGTGGGGCCTGATGTTCAGTCACGTGGTCGGCGGCGGACTGTGGACCGGCATCGACCTCTTTGTGGGCCTGGTCATCGGACCCATCTTGGGACGCCTGTCGATTCCCGCGCGAGCCGAATTCTCCGCGCGCTTCATGCCCAAGATGGTGATCATCATGCCCACCGTCGTGATGATGACCCTGGCGACGGGATTTCAGATCGCCCGTCAATTGGGCAACCTCAAGATTGACAGTCCGAACCACGCCTGGCTCATTGTCTCGTTCTGCGTGGTGGGCGTGATGGCGGCGGTCGCGCTGGGCGTGCTGGAGCCCGCCAATATCGCCGTGCTCTACGAAATGAACAAGCCAGTGCCCAATGGCGAACGCATTGGACGTCTGATGAAGCGCTTCATCGTCACGGCCGGCATCACCGGAATAATGCAGATCGCGACACTCATCATCATGACGAGGGTGGCAACCCAATGAGTATCGACAGCCCTCCCGTGACGTCCAACTCGGTCGACCGACCGTATCCACCGGTGGCGTGGTTGAGCACCGGGGCGCTGTGCCTGGTCATCATCGGCGGCATCCTGCTCGCCTCGTACGCGCCGCGCGTGGCGCCAAAGGCCGTGACCTTTCCTCTGCTCGGCGTCGCCGCGGCGCTGCTGCTGACTTCGGTGATCCAGCTCGCCCGACTGAGGGAATTCTCGCGCTCGACCTTCGCCAACGTCTTTAAGTGGGCGTTGCTGGCCTACGTCATCACGTCGGGCATGATTGAATTCGCCTTCGTGAGGGACCACACGCGCGGATCGTCGCTCGTGCTCGTGACGTTGATGCTCGTCATCTTTGCGATCAGCGTGCCCATCACGATTGCCTTCACGGTCGCTCGCTACGCCGAACTCGACTGACGGGCGCTCCGAAGTATTCGTAGAACGGGCGAATTACACCGTGACGTCCTTGGGCAGTCCGAGCACTCGTTCGGCAATGATGTTGCGCTGGACGACCGACGTACCTCCGCCAATGGTGAGCGCCTGGGCGTAGAGGAAGCCGTAGGTCCACGAGGCGCCTTCGGCGCCGTCCACGCCGCCCGGACCGCGACCGCTCAACATGCCCGCGGCACCCGCTAGGCGGTTCGCAAGTCCCATGACCTCTTGACCGTGATCGTCGGCCAGCGCCTTGCGCACGCTCGCCTCGGGACCCTGATCTCGTCCCGCCAGCGCGAGCGACACCAATCGCAGCCGCAAGAGCCGCAGGATCTCTCCGTGGGCCCAACACTGCACGAGGTCGTCGCGCTCGAGCGCGGAGTGGGGGACGCCGGAGGTTCGCACGAGGTCTACGAGGTCCTTGGCGGTCGGCCCGCGACCCCAGAGCGAACCTTCTCCCGAGAGCGCGACGCGTTCGTTGCCGAGCGTCACCTTGGCGAGGCGCCAACCCTCGTTGACGTCGCCAATGAGGTAGTCGCGTGGTACCCGCACCTCGTCGAGGAACACTTCGTTAAACGCGTGGTCGCCGGTCATGTCGATGATCGGTCGTACGGTGACGCCCGGCGCCTTCATCGGCAAGATGAAGTAACTGATGCCCTTCTGTGACGGACCCTCGTTCGACGTGCGCGCGAGCAGGATGCCCCAGGTCGAGATGTGGGCGTAACTCGTCCACACCTTCTGACCGGAAATGACCCACTCGTCGCCGTCCAGACGCGCCGAGGTCGTGAGCGCCGAGAGGTCACTGCCGGCGTTGGGTTCGCTGAAGAGTTGGCACCAGAACTCTTCGCCGCTGAGCAGTTTGGGCAGCCACCGCTCTTGCTGCTCGAGCGTGCCGCCCTGGAGGATTGTCGGCCCGGCCCAACCAATGCCAATGGGATTAATGGGACGCTGCACCTGGGCGCGACTGAGTTCGTCGTCGATGATGAGCTGGTCCTCGACGCTCGCCCCGCGACCCCACGGCGGGGGCCAGCGCGGCGCGACGAGCCCGGCCTGGGCGAGGTCGCTGCCCGACGGGTGGGGGTGTTGCTCTATCCATTGGCGAATCTCTACGCGGCGCGGATCGTTTCGGTCGACGTCGTCGTCCGGGGGCAGTGCCGTCATGGGCGCGAGCAGCCCCCGGCCCTCTTTGTGTCCGTGTGTGGTGCTCGTCATTGAGTCCTCCGGGAATGTCCCTTTACCAAGGTAGTGCTCGTTGGGGACCCAACGACCAGTCGTGGCGCTTAGGCGCGCAGTTCCTGGAGGAACGCCAACACCTGGTCGCGGTCGCGGGTCCTCTTCATCGCCGGGAGCTTGCGAAAGAGCGACGAACGGTAACTGGACTCGGCGAGGCGCGTGTCGAGCACGGCAACAACACCTCGGTCGGTGTTGGTGCGGATGAGCCGGCCCACGCCCTGGGCGAGCAGCATGGCGGCACGCGGCAGGTCCACTTCGTAGAACGGTCGGTCCGACCGGCTGCGCCGCGCCTCGGCCAATGGATCATTGGGCACGGCGAAGGGCAGGCGATCAATGGTCACCAGACTGAGCGAGTGGCCCGGCACGTCGATGCCCTGCCAGAAGCTGGTGACCGCAAAGAGACTGGCTTCGGCGCTCTCACGGAACTCTTCGATGATGCGCTGGCGCGAGAGCGTGCCCTGGACCAGTATTTCGGTCTCCAGTCGGGGAGCGACGGCCTCGGCGACGCGGTTCATGACGGAACGATTGGTAAAGAGGGCCAGCGTCCGTCCTCCGGCGGCGCGAATGAGCGTGACCAGCTCTTCAATGATCGCCTCTTCGGCGCCGTCGGCGTTGCGCTGGGGAAAGCCTTGGGGCACGTAGAGCAGCGAGTTGGACTGGTAGTCAAAGGGGCTATCGAAGTGTTCGACCAGGCAGTCACCGTCGAGGCCGAGGTTCTTGGGCAGCGAGTCGGGGATGGTGGCGCTCGTGAGGACCGCGGTCACCTTGCCCCACAGGTCGTCGCGCAGACGCGGGCCGACGTCGATGAGCGAGATCTCGATGGTGATCTCGCGCTCGCGGCGATCGAGGAAGAGCAACTCTCCGTCGCGTAGCTTGTTCACCCGTTCGAGGTCATTGCCCAGGTGCACGGCCGGTCCCAGGGCGCGCACGCGCCGGGCCTCGGCGTCGGCACCATCGGTGGGCAGCGTTCGCAGGGCTTCGATGATCTGGGACACCAGTTCATTCGCGCGGGTGAGTTCGCGTTCGCAGTCCTCGCTCAGTCCCGTGAGCTGGTTCAAGTCGAACTGGATCTCGAGCGACGTCGCCAGACGATCGGCCACCTCGAGCAGCTGGTCACATCGTTCGTGAAAGTCGCTGCCCAGGAGTGACCTCGATACGCCACTCAGGGCCCGCAGTCGTGACGTCGTGAGCGACGTACCGAGCAGTGAAGCAAAGATGTCCAGGGCCTCGTGGGCTTCGTCGAACACGACGAACTCGTGGCTGGGCAGCAACATCGAACCCGACGCCAGGTGGGCCGCGTAGAGATGGGTGTTGACGATCAAGATCGAGCTCTCTCCGGCGCGGTCCTTTGCTAGTTCGGCGAAACAGTTCTGGCCCTGGGGACACTGGACGCGACCCAAGCACTCTTGGGGAGTGACCGACAGCCCGCGCCAGGCGCGCTGGTCAATCTCGAACGGCAACTCGTCGCGGTCGCAGGTCTGGGTCTCGTTGGACCACTGCAGGATCCGTCGCATCTGACTGGCGACGCCGCGCGGCACGTCGGTGCCGTCGTCGAAGCTCATCTGCCCGCCGCCACCCACTTGGTTGGCGCGATTTCGACAGAGGTAGTTGTTTTTCCCCTTCAGTACCGCGACGGTGACTCTGGACGCGTGCGCCGCGACGGTGGGAGCGTCCTTGGTCGCCAGCTGGTCTTGAAGGTTCTTGGTCGCGGTCGCGATGACGACGCGCTGACCGGTCATGACGGCGGGCACGAGGTAGGCGAGTGACTTACCCACGCCGGTGCCGGCCTCGATCACGGTGTGCTGGCGCCGGGTGAACGCGGCCGCCACCGAGCGAACCATCTGGCGCTGGCCTTCGCGACTCTCGCCGCCTCCGGGCAGGTCACCGGTGATGAGGTCGAGCAGCGCCAGCGCCCGGTCGGCGTCGACGGCCACCACGTCGTCATCGAGTTGAATACCGGCCTCGTTGTCCACGTCGACGTAGGGCGTCTCGTCGTCGGGATCGAAGGATTTCACATAACGACCTTACGAGCAGGCGTGCAACGGCCACGACTGTGATTGAAACGAAACAGGTAAGTTTTACTTGTGCCCGATCCCCGTCCCACGCCAATTCCCGCGTCCCTGGAACGCTCGAATGTGCCGCGACACGTGGGTGTGGTGATGGACGGCAACGGCCGTTGGGCCCAGCGCCAGGGCCTGGCGCGCACCGAAGGCCACGGTGCCGGCGAGGAATCGCTCGTCGATACGGTCTACGGTGCCCTGTCGCTCGGCATGAAAGCCCTGACGGTCTACGCGTTTTCCACCGAGAACTGGGTGCGGCCGATTGACGAGGTTCGCTACCTCATGAACTTCAACCAGGGCCTGCTCCAGCGCCGCCAGCACGAACTGCACGCCGACGGCGTGCGCATCGTCTTTTCCGGTCGCCGCGACTGGCGGGTGCCGCGGCGAGTGCTCAAGAACATGGACGAGGCGGCAGAACTGACCAAGAAAAACAAGGTGATGACGCTCAACATCGCGTTCAACTACGGCGGTCGCGCCGAGATCGTCGACGCGGTGCGCCAGCTCGTGAGCGACAAAGTGCCGGCCGGCAAAATTGACGAGAAGGCCATTCGTTCGCGGCTCTATCACCCCGAACTCTCCGACCCCGACCTCATCGTGCGCACCTCGGGCGAGTTTCGGATCTCAAATTTCTTGCTCTGGGAGATGGCCTATTCCGAACTGGTCTTCACCGACGTGCTCTGGCCCGACTTTCGCCGCGAGGACCTGTTCGCCGCCATCGAGGAGTACCAGCGCCGAGAGCGCCGCTTCGGGGGTCTGGACGCGTGAAGTGGACCTACAGCACGATTGGCTTCGGTGTGCTGGTGTACATATTCCTGTGGGTCCTGGCGCTCAATGGCGCCAACGAATTGGTGGCGCCACTGCTCATTCCCATCGTGTTGTTGGTACTGGTCGTCGCCGGACTGGGCCTCGACCGGTACTTGGGCATCGTGCCGCGCAAGCAGCATTTTCAAGAGCCGGACGACGAGACGGAGCGGTGAAGGAGTTCCAAGACGACGCCGTAGTCCTGCGCACCTACAAATCCGGTGAGTCCGATCGGGTGGTGGTGCTCTGGACCCGCCAGCACGGCAAGGTCCGGGTCTTCGCCAAGGGCATCCGCAAGACCACCAGCCGCCTCGGCGGCACGTTAGAGTCGCTCGCCTACGTGCGGGTCAACCTCGCTGAAACTCGCGGCGACTTCTACGTGGCGCGCCACGTCGCGCACTTAGAGCACCTCTCGACGTTGCGTTCGTCGTACGACCGCATCAACGCCGGCTACGCCGTCGTCGAGGTGGTGGACGCCATTCCCTCCGACGACGTCGCCGACGAAGGGATCTTCGACCTGCTGGTGCGCGTGCTGCTGACGCTCGACAACGATGAGTTCGAGCCCGCCCTGGTGCCGGCCTCATTCTTCTTCAAGCTCCTGGCCCACGACGGTTCCGAACCGGTCGTCGATATGTGCGTGAACTGCGGGCGTGAGGGCCCGCTCGTCTCTTTTGACGCCGAGGTTGGCGGCACGCTGTGCGCCAACTGCCGGTCGGGACACGGTATTTCTAGCGACGCGCTGGAGCTGGTTCGCCGGATCCTCGGCGGGGACCTCGCCCAGGTGCTGCGTGAACCATCGCCTCGCGGTGCGCTCGAAGTGATGACCCTGGCCCAGGACGCGATTGAACAACACTTCGGACGCCGACTGCGCGCGGCCAAGTCATCGCCGCCGCTCAGCCCGCCCGCGTGACGAACGTGAGCGACTTTGGCGTCTACGTGCACGTGCCGTTCTGCGCGCACCGCTGCGACTACTGCGCGTTCGCCACCTACGCCGACCGCGATGAGCTTATGGATGACTACGTCGAGGCGGTAGTCAAGGAGATCGGTTGGTCGCTCGACGCCGGCATGCGCGAAGCAACGTCGGTGTTCTTCGGCGGCGGCACGCCCTCGCGGCTCGCGCCCGAGAAGCTGCTGGGAATCCTGGACGCCATTCCGCGCAGCGAGGACTGCGAGGTGACCGTCGAGTGCAATCCTGAAGACGCCAGTCTCGAACGCCTCACGAGCTACATCCGCGGCGGCGTCACCAGAATGAGTTTTGGCGTGCAGTCAACCCAGCCAGCGGTCTTGGCCGACCTCGGGCGCCGACACGGAATAATGGCGCACGAGGAGGTGTCGCGGGTCGTCACCGAGGTCGGGTTCAACACCTGGAATATGGACCTGATCGTTGGCTCGCGCGCCGAGACCTTGAGTGACGTGCAGCACACGCTCGACGACCTGCTGGGACTTGACAATCCACCGCCGCACATCAGTTGCTACGCACTGACCCCGGAACCGGGCACGCCGCTGGGCGAGGACCCGACGCGCCACCCCGACGAGGACGACACCGCGGACGCCTACGACCTGGTGGGCCAGGTGCTCGACAAACACGGTTACGACTGGGAGGAGATCTCCAACTGGGCCAAGCCGGGACACGAATGCCGCCACAACCACGTCTACTGGGACCAGGGCGACTATCTGGGATTCGGCTCGGCCGCGCATTCGCACCTGCACGGTCGACGGTTCTGGAACGTGCGCACGCCGGATCGCTACATCGCGATGGTAAACGCGGGCGAACTTCCGACGGGTGGCGAAGAGGTGCTCGACGACGCGACAAAATTGTTCGAGCGTGACTCGCTGTCGTTGCGCACGAGCAGGGGAGTGCCCGTCGAGGCGTTCGACTCGCTGGACGAAATCTCGCACCTAGTACGGGTCAGCGAGGGCCGAGTCACGTTGTCGCCCGAGGGAAGGCTGCTCGCCAACCAGGTCATTGTGCGTCTTAAGAGTTCGAACTAGTCCGGTAACCTTGGGTATGGATTCGTCGCCACCAACCGACCCCGACCTGCTCGAAAAAGTCATCAATCTCGCCAAACGGCGCGGTTTTATCTTCCCGTCGGCCGAGATCTACGGCGGATTCCGCTCGACGTACGACTACGGCCCGCTGGGCGTGAACATGCTGCGCAACGTGAAGCAGGCCTGGTGGTTCGCCATGGTCCAGATGCGCGACGACATCGTAGGCATCGACGCCGCCATCCTGGGTCCGCCCGCGATCTGGGCCGCCTCGGGCCACCTGGAGACCTTCACCGACCCCCTGGTGGACTGCAAGAAGTGCAAGGAACGCTGGCGCGAGGACAAGATCGACGGCGTCTGTCCCAACTGTGGATCTACCGAGTTCACCGAGCCCCGGGCATTCAACCTCATGTTCAAGACCCAGGCCGGTCCGGTCGAAGGCGAGGGGGCCACGGCCTACCTGCGCCCCGAAACGGCCCAGGGCATCTTCACCAACTTCGCCAACGTGCTCGCGAGCACGCGCAAGAAGCCGCCCTTCGGCATTGCCCAGATCGGCAAGTCCTTCCGCAACGAGATCACCCCGCAGAACTTCGTCTTTCGCACCCGTGAGTTCGAGCAGATGGAGATGGAGTATTTCGTCGCGCCGGCCGACGCGGAGACCTGGTATCGCTACTGGATCAAGTTTCGCTACGACTGGTACGTCGACCTCGGCATCGCGCCCGAGCAACTGCGTCTGCACGAGCACGAGAAGAAGGACCTCTCGCACTACTCCAAGGGCACGACGGACGTGGAGTTCCTCTTCCCCTGGGGCTGGGACGAGTTAGAGGGCGTGGCCAACCGTGGCGACTACGACCTGACCCAGCACGCCAACGCGTCGGGCGTGCGCCTCGAGTACTTCGATCAGGCGACCAGCGAGCGCTACGTGCCCTACACCATCGAGCCGGCCGCCGGGGCCACGAGAGCCATGATGGCCTTCCTCCTCGCGGCCTACCACGAAGACGAGGTGGAAGGCGAGACGCGCACGGTGCTGCGCCTCGACTGGCGACTGGCGCCGAACCAAGTGGCGATCCTGCCGCTGTCGAAGAAGCCGGAACTTGAAACGGTGTCGCGCGAAGTGCTGGCAAAGGTTGCGCCGCACTTCACGTGCGACTACGACGTCACCCAATCAATCGGTCGTCGATACCGACGCCAGGATGAAGTCGGCACGCCGTTCTGTGTCACCGTGGACTTCGACACCCTGGAGGACCGGGCCGTGACCGTGCGCGACCGAGACAGCACCGAGCAGACCCGGGTCAAGATTGACGATCTCGTGGCCGACCTGCGCGCTCGCACCGGACCGAGTTAGATGTCCGTCGAGCGCGCCCAATCCTTTGGCGCGATCGCCGAACTCTACGACCACTAACGTCCCTCGCCACCACCCCAGGCCGCGAAAGTGCTGGGCGACATCCGCGGAATGAAAGTCCTGGAAGTCGCGGCCGGCACCGGTCTGTGGAGTCGGTTTCTCCTCGAGCACGGCGCCGAACTCACCATCGTGGAACCGGATGAGAAAATGCGGGCGGTCTTAGAGCGAAGGAGCCCGCAGGTTCACGCGCTGGTGGGCACCGCGGAAAATTTACCCGTGGAGGACGCCAGTTTCGACGTCGTGGTGATCTCCTCGGCCTGGCACTGGTTTCGCCAGCCGGAGGCCACCCACGAGATGGCGAGGGTCTTGTGCGACGGCGGTCGACTGTTTGTGCTGTGGAACGGCTTCAGTCGCTCGCTCGAGTGGGTGAACGAACTCTCCAAGTTGCGCGACGGCCAGAGGGATCCCTCGGTGCGCCCGCGCAGTTGGACGGCGCCGGAACTGGCACTGGGCTTGTTCGTCGACGTGACCGACATTTCAATCGATTGGACGTGGCCGCGCACCACTGACGAAGTGGTCAAGCTTTTTGGCACGTACTCGGGGGTTTCTACTCGTAACCAGGCCGAGCGCGCCGAGATCGGGGCCAAACTTCGCGAACTTCTCGGCCACGTGACGGTAAAGGACGTGGTGGACGTCCCGATGACGCTGCGTGGCACTACGGCCACGAGGTCAGCTCGCTAATACCTTTGCCGGGTGCCACACCAGGGCCGGCACGATGATCAGCGCGCTGATCACCGCACCCAGCGCGCAGACCCCCGTCCAGCCGTGGTGGGCGTACATGAAGCCAGTAGCGAGAGAACCAGACGCCCCGCCCGCAAAGAAGGAGAAAATATAGACACTGGTGATCCGGCTGCGCTGGTCAGGAGCAATCGTGTAGATGGCCGCCTGATTGGTGATCTGTAAGCCCTGCGCGCCGATGTCGAGCACGAAGATGCCCAGCGCCAGCAGCCACACGTCGTGACGGCCCAACCACATCAGGGCGAACGCGACCAAGAAGAAGAATCCCGAGAGGACAGTGACTCGTTGACTACGGTTGCGGTCGGCTTGGCGGCCAGCAAAGTTGGCGGCCATCACTCCTCCGACGCCCAAGAGTCCGAAGAGACCGATCTTGATGTTGGAGTAGTGGAATGGCGGGCCCGAAAGCTGGAAGGCCAGCGACGCCCACAGCACGTTGAACGCGGCAAAACCCATTGCCCCCAACCAGCACCGACGGCGCAGCGCCTGGTAGGTCCCGAAAAGCCGGAAGGATCCGCGCACCAGTTCGCCGTACGTCACGTGCGCCCGCGCCACGTCCGACGGCAGCACCCGTGAGAGCACCAGGCCAATAGCGAGCAACAGGACGGCCGCGGTGACGTAGACCCCGCGCCACCCGAATATCTCGGCGCCGATTCCCGAAAACGTGCGTGACATCAGGATCCCCAGCAGCAGGCCGGTCATCAGTCGCGCCACGACTCGACCCCGTTGGCCGTCGGCCGCGAGGTCGGCGGCGAACGGAATGAGGATTTGGCCTCCCACTGAGGAGAGGCCAACGAAGACCGACAGTGCTGCGAACCACACAAAACTGTGTACGAGCGATCCCACGAGCATCGCCGTCGCTGCGGCGCAAAAAATGGTGACGACGAGGCGACGGCGGGGCAGGAGATCGCCGAGCGGAATGACAAAAATGATGCCTGCGGCGTACCCGACCTGCACGAACGTGATGAGCGCGGATGTGGCGACCGTGCCCACCTTGAAGTCGCCCTTTACCTGGTGCAGCAGCGGCTGAAGGTAGTAGAGGTTCGCGACGATGATGCCGACCGCGAGGGACATGAAGAACACCAGCGGTTTGGTGAGCGGACGAGAGGTCAGCCCATCCGGTTGATTCATGACGATGCTGTCGCCGTGTTCGTGGGAATGGCGTACGTGACTTGTGCCTTGGCCACCATCTCGTCGTGCCCTCTCGAGTAGATGGCCACGTCAATGACGGCCAGCTTGCGCCCTAGTTTGAGCACCGTTCCTCGCGCGACCAAATCGGTGATGTCGGGTTTTCTGAGAAAGTCAATGTGCAGACTGGTCGTGACCGCGAGCAACACGGGACCGATCTGTGCGAGCACGGCGACCCAGGCCGTGGTGTCGGCGAGCATCATCATGAGCGGACCAGACACGGTGCCGCCGGGGCGACTGTGGCGTTGGTCTACTGGTTGGCACACCACGACCGAGTTGCCGTGCGCCTCTTCAACGAGTGGTAGATCGCCGTCGGGAAAGGCGGATTGCAGGATTTCCTGGAGTTGCGCCGCGTTGAGTTGTGTCACGGGAAAACTAAGCCACCTTGCGGTACTGCGCGGTGGCCAGGGGTGCGAGTATCGCGATGGCGCCGATCGACCAGGCGAGCGTTATCCAGGTGGAGGCACCGTGGGGGCTGCCGAGCATGAGCCCTCGCACCGCCGTGGCGCACTGCGAGACGGGCTGGTTGATGGCAAAGGGCTGCAGCCAGCCCGGCATGCTGGGAACGTTCACGAAGATCGATGACGCGAAGGTCAAGGGGAATATCAGCGGGAACGTCATGGCCTGGGCTGTCTCGGAGTTGGGCGCCGCCAAGCCAACGAAGGCGAAGCCCCACGAGATGCAGTAGGCGAAAACCAACATCAGCAGACAGGCCTGAATGTACGAAACAAAACTGCCGGTGGGGCGAAAGCCCACGGCCATGCCGACGAACGTGATGATGATGACGACGCCAACGTTTCTCGCGAGGTCGGCGACAGTGCGTCCTCCCAACACCGCCATGCGCGCCATCGGCAGCGCCCGGAATCGCTCAATGAGTCCGCGCTGTAGGTCCTCGGCCAGTCCGATTGCCGTGCCAACTGCGCCAAATATGGTGGTCTGGACCAAGATGCCCGGGATGAGGAAGTTCACGTAATCGACACCCGGAATGTGAATGACGCCGCCGAAGATGTAGCGGAACAACAACACGAACATGACGGGTTGAATGACGGCAAAGACCAGTGATGTGGGAATGCGCACCAGGGCCAGCAGGTTCCGGCGGGCAATTGTTAATACATCACTGAGCGCCCAGCGCAGTGAACTCCGGTTCGATTTGCTGGGCGTGAGTGTGGGGGCGGTGGTGAGACTCAAGTCCGGGCCTTTCGTCCACGACGGCTGGCGGGGGCTTCGTCGGCCAAGAATTCGGTAATGTCCTCCGCCTTGTGTCCGGTG
>JBEKQN010000028.1:0-18458 GCA_049519675.1 Acidimicrobiales bacterium
AACTACGGAGGGAAATATTAGAGCGAAAAGGATTACTGGCCAATCGTTCTTCAATTCAGCTCTACATCTATTCCACGTCTTGTTTCTTGCAAAGCGGGCAACTCGGTCGGGACTAGCGAGTCTTTTCTGTTGTCGATTGATACTTCGCGACGATTTCACTAACTAATGATTGCATCATCCAGACGAAAGAAAGTAGATGAGTGCAACACGCGCCGGCCGTCAATTTAAAATGAACGCGTTCTATAGGTTCGGCGCATCGCTTAGCACCGAGGATGCAGAATGGGTCGGAACTCCAATTACGTGTCGGATGCCGGAGAAATTTGCATCTCAGTATCGTCAAATGTCGTTGGACGTAAGCTTCGCCGATGGCAGAGCTTCAATTTGGTGTTTACGAAAAGATCATTACCGAGACTCTTCAGGAGGAGTTGGCTGCCAACTTTAAGGAACTTATTCAAACGCGATTTCTTAGGTCGGACGAGTCATCCGACCGCATCGCGCAATATTTTGGAGATCTCTTGCGGCAAGTTATTGAAGCCCTCCCCGAGAAGGACCGTGTAAATCGCGGCGTGGAGATTACGAATGATCTTGTCAATAGAATTTCGCAGTTGGTTGGCTACAGCGTGAACGATCAAATTATTGAGCCTGTCGAAGTCCTCAAATCGATTCGACAATTAAGAGTTGACGGGACGCCGATCGATTTTGAAAATCCCCTAATTCCGCTTCGTGATACTGCACTACTCACGAACTCGCCGGGAGAACCAGGATTGTGGAACCAGTTGCTCGCGGAGATCGACTCAGCAGATGAGATTGACGTGGTGATGGCATTTATTAGAAAAAGTGGCATACACCCGCTGCTCCCGGCGCTAATTCGTCACTGCAAAGGTGGAAAAATTCTTCGGGTACTCACTACGACCTACACAAATTCAACGGAAAAGGCAGCTCTAGATCAGCTCAAGGATATCGGGGCCGAAGTAAGAATTTCATACGACGTCACGTCGACCCGGCTCCACGCAAAAGCATGGTGTTTCTATCGTCATTCTGGATATGCGACTGCATACGTGGGATCGTCAAACCTAACGTATTCGGCACAGGTGACGGGACTTGAGTGGAATATTCGTGTTTCAGGTACGCGGAATCCAGACATTATCTCAAAGTTCGGCGCCGTATTCGAAAGCTATTGGCAGAGTAACGACTTCATTCCGTATGACCCGGCACAGTTTGAAGAAGAAACGGAACGACACCTTGAGAGAACTCTCGATCAAGTAGTAATTCTTCCCGGTCTTGAACTTCGTCCCGAACCGTTTCAGGAGCGACTCCTCGAACTCATCGCAGTGGCACGTCAACAAGGACACCACAGAAACCTCTTGGTTTCCGCAACTGGAACAGGCAAAACGGTTATGGCCGCTGTGGATTACGCGCGACTACGACAAAGCCTTCCTCGTGCCCGATTACTTTTTGTAGCACATCGGGAAGAAATTCTGGCTCAAAGCGTGGCCACCTTTCGTTACGCTATGCGCGATCCATCTTTTGGAGAGAAATGGGTTGGGAATGCTCGCCCGACAGATTTTGAGCATGTGTTCGCGTCAATTCAAATGTTGAGTGCTCAAAGGCTGAGCAAATTTCCACGCGATTATTTTGACATTGTCATCATTGATGAATTTCATCACGCGGCTGCAGCGTCCTATGTTCGACTTTTGAAGCACGTTGAGCCTAGTGAGCTACTTGGTTTAACGGCGACACCCGAAAGAAGCGACGGGCAAGACATATTTCATTGGTTCGACGATCGTATTGCAGCGGAACTTAGATTGTGGGATGCAATTGATCAAGGGAGACTTGTCCCGTTCATCTATTACGGAATCCATGACGGACTTGACCTAACAATGATCCCTTGGCGTCGGGGCCACGGGTACGACATTGACGCGTTGAGCAATCTTTATACAAGCACCGATTCATGGGCGCGTCTCGTTGTGAAGCAACTTTTTGACCACGTTGAGAGCATTGAATCGATGAGATGCCTCGGCTTTTGTGTGAGCATTCAACACGCAAGATTCATGGCTCAACACTTCAACTCAAGTGGAATTGTCTCAGTAGCGGTGTGGGGCGAGAGCTCTGAAACCGAACGATCCACAGCCTTGCGCGATCTTCGTGACGGGAAGGTAAAGGTGATCTTTTCGGTGGACGTATTCAATGAAGGTTTGGACTTACCCAATGTGGACACCATATTGATGCTTCGGCCAACGGAGAGCCCAACGTTGTTTATGCAGCAACTAGGCCGTGGACTTCGCAAAACAACTCATAAGACGATCTGCACGGTGTTGGACTTTGTCGGGACTCATCGGAAGGAATTTCGTTACGACCGAAGATTCCGAGCACTTCTTGGTGGCACACGAAAGGATTTGGAGAAGGCAGTGAATGCCGGATTTCCTTTTCTGCCGGCGGGGTGTTTTATGCAACTCGACAAGAAGTCCAGCGAAATTGTGTTGAAGAGTTTGCGTTCGGCGCTGCCCTCACTTTGGAAGGCAAAGGCCGCGGAACTGCGAGAGTTGGCACAACGAATAGGAAGAGTTTCATTGTCCCATTTTCTTGACGAAACTGGCTTCGACCTGACAGATATTTACGATGGCCAAAAAGACCACGGGTGGTCTGCTCTTTGTGAGCAAGCTGGCATATTGGTAAGAACACCCGAGGATAAAGAACTGAGTCTGCGTGGTGCGATCGGACGCTTATTGCATATTGACGACGCCGAGCGTCTTGACTCGTACCGCACGTTGTTGAATTCGAATGTTGCTCCGGTGTTAAGCGCCCTAACGAATCGCGAATTTCGACTTGTAAGGATGTTGATCAATTGCATGGCTGGTGGAGTGCTTGCACGCGACGCAACGATGGAAGAAGGTCTTCAACTTCTCTGGTCTCACGGGCAGGTGCGATTAGAGTTAATCGAGCTTCTCGATGAGTTGAACTTGAGACGAACACACGTTACTCACGGGCTAGTCGGTCATTCAAATGTTCCGCTCCAAGTACACGCTCGCTATACGCGAAAGGAAATACTGGCGGCAATGGGGGAAGGCGAACCCATGAACATTGTGGTGCCCGAATGGCGGGAAGGTGTGCGAAGTTCAAAATCAAGTCGAACTGAATTGTTTGCGTTCACGCTCGACAAAAGCAGTGATTCGTTTTCACCATCAACTCGGTACCACGACTACGCGATTAGCTCATCACTTATTCACTGGGAGAGTCAATCCACGACATCCGCTGATAGTCCAACCGGGCGAAGATATCGGGACCATGTGGCGGAGGGGCGGTCAATTTTCCTCTTCAGTCGACTCCGAACCAACGATCGGGCCTTTTGGTTTCTTGGTCCCGGGATATATCGTGGCCACGTAGGTGAAAGGCCGATGGCCGTCACCTGGGAGCTCGAGTATCCATTGTCTTCTGACCTCTTTGTTCAATTCGCTGCTGCGGTTGCCTAGAAACCATTTGTCAGAAAAAATGTCTTTAAGGAAACTTCATTCCTGAGATATAAGTACGCTTCGTCTTGTGCTGGCGTACGTTGCTTCAAAGTCTCAATTTTTGCTTGACGCACCCCAAATAGAGGATTTCATCCAGGATTCGGTCGCAAAACAACTTGGGATTCATATTCGAAGTGATTCTTCTGAGTATGCCAGTTGGAGAAATTCATTGGGAAATGCGATGTTTCACGTAGTCAATACGAATGCAATTCCCAATGACGCAGGAATCGCCATCGAATACCGACTTCATGGACGACGCCAACGAATCGATTTCATGATTTCAGGCAAGGATGTAAACGGCTTTGGTCAGTTGGTGCTAATTGAACTCAAGCAGTGGTCGAAGGTGGCACCGTCAGATCTTTTTGAGCATGTGACCACATACTTAGGTGGTTCAGTTCGGACGGTTCCACACCCCTCGTATCAAGCGTGGTCATACGCCCGACTGTTAGAAGACTTTTACCAAGTCGTTTCATCTGGTTCGGTTCGAATATCGCCCTGCGCTTATTTGCATAATTGCGATGACAAGTCAGTAATCAGAGATCGTTCAATTGGTGACCTGTTGCTTCGATCTCCGGTATTCATGAAGGGTGAGCGTGCGTCGCTTCAGAATTTTATAGAAGAAAGCATTGTTGAAGGCGATAACAGCGACGCGATTCGCAAGATTGAAGCAAGTCGAATCGAACCTTCAAAAATGCTCATCGATTCAATCGCTTCAATGCTGGCAGGGAATGAAGAGTTTGTCCTTATTGATGAACAGAAGACAGCTTTTGAGGTAATTATGGCGCGTGTCAACGAAGTTCCGACTGGCGAGCGACTTGCGCTAATCATCAAGGGGGGACCCGGGACCGGAAAATCAGTAATCGCGATCAATGCACTTGTGAAGCTCCTGGAACGCAATCTAAACGCACGTTACGTCACTAAGAATGCCGCACCTCGCGCTGTATACCAAGCCAAACTAAAGGGGAAATTCAAGCGGGCAGAAATAAGTTCACTTTTTGTTAGTTCCGACGCGTTCTATCAAACCGACGCCAATTCCTACGATGTCCTGATTGTCGATGAAGCGCACCGTCTCGTTGAAAAGTCCGGACTTTATAAGAACCTTGGGGACAATCAGATAGTCGAAATTATCCAAAGCTCGCGAATCTGCGTCTTCTTCGTTGATGAAGGTCAACTTGTTACGTGGCGAGATATAGGAAGCCTCGAAGAAATACGAAGGTGCGCGATTTCTCTTGGGGCACCGATTGAAGAGTATGAATTGCAAGCACAATTTCGATGTGCCGGCTCAGATGAATATCTGAAGTGGGTCGAAATGGCAATGGGTTTGGCTCCTGTGGAGAATGTCGACCTCTCTGCTACTCAGTACGAGATAGCGATTGTTGATTCGCCGAGTGAACTACGAAACATCGTTTTTCAGCGTAATTCGACAAACAATCGGTCGAGACTTTTGGCTGGCTACTGTTGGAAATGGATAAGCAAACGAGAACCGCAGCAGTTCGACATTGAATTTCCTGGAACTGATTTTGCGATGCGCTGGAACCTTGATCGAGATGGATCCGCATGGATGATCGCACCGCACTCTGTAAATGAAGTCGGTTGCATTCATACGAGTCAGGGACTTGAGGGCGATTTCTTCGGTGTCATCATCGGACCGGATTTGGTCCTTAAAGAAGGAAAATTGGCAGGGGCGCCAGAAAGTCGGGCGTCAACGGATCAATCCCTGCGCGGGTACAAGCAAGCGCTACTTGTTGACGAGGTATCGGCACGTAAGCACGCTGACGAATTGATTCGCAATACCTATCGAACGCTTCTTACGAGGGGGGCAATGGGAACCTTTATCTACTGCACTGATCCGGAAGTTGCCAAGTTCTTGCGTGAAAGGTTACGGGAAGCAAACATTCCAAAATGACCGACAACGGTAAGAGGGAGTAATTTGACTGAGTTCGACGAGTTGAAGATGGCACTACAAGAATTTACGTCTCTTCGGAATTGGGAAGAGTTTCATACCCCAAAGAATCTGGCGATGGCAATAGCAAGTGAAGCTGGTGAGTTGTTGGCCGAGTTTCAGTGGCTAACTCCTGAAGGATCAAAGGCGAACATATTGACTTCGACTCAACTTGGGGCCATCAAAATGGAGATGGCGGATGTTTTTCTCTACCTCATAATCCTCGCTGATTCATTGTCCGTTGACCTAATAGATGCGGCTGTAACCAAGATGTCTATTAATGAGGAACGGTTCCCGGTGGTAGATCCATAGGTTTGCCGAGCGTATGTGCATGACGTGTTATGCAATTCGTCATACTGCTAGCGAAACACCGTTTCAAAATGCCATGAAAGGAATTCGAGAGAGGGATAGTTGCGTTCCACCGACGGTAGGGAGATTGTTGATCCCTCTTTTGAATAGAACTCGCTGCCGTTTCCAAATTCCGTTCGCAGGCGCTTACTTACGCAAAGTCGAAAATCTTGATCAATCCCTAAATATCCCCGATCAAACATCGTGTGTACGTCTGACCTTAAGAGGAGTCCGTTATCTACGCGATGTTGTCCTCCGGCTGCTACGGGAAAGATATGGGCTGCCTGCAATGTGGGAAGAATCTTGTGATCGGTGATTGCGCAACGGCGAACGTACGCCTCTTGGACAACAGCTTTGAACGCGTTCTGGCCTAACCGAGGAGTAGTGAGTCGAGGCTCACCTCGTGTGGGCGCGAAAGTCTCGGGCGAATCGGCAGCAGCGGTATCAAGAATCTCCCTTGCCAATAGGTGATTCGCCATCATGTCAACCACGGGATCTTCGCCTGGGATTTCGTAACCCTTGCCTTGCATAATGTTGACCGAAAAAGTCGAGGGGCTTGGCAGCTCGCTATCGCGCGGCAAAAAATTTACGTCACGCAAAAGTATGCAACCAATTTCACGATCTCCGATTTGCTCAAGTGTCTCTCCAGTAATTCGTCGAATTCGATCAACGAGATTTTCTGGTGAAGACACACCGTTTCCAAGTCCAAAGAATTCCCACGCTCGACTGATATTTAGTGAGACAAAATCCTCAAATATTCCACCTCCCACTATGCGATTGTGTGGAAATTTGGTCTTGAAAAGAAAAGGTTCCCCCGTTTGCAAAGCCTTGAAGCCACGAGACCCATAGGGCCGCCAAAAATTGACCTCACTAATGTCAGGTCGCGCCGAAAGATATTCAAACCAGGCTTGGTCAGTTACACCGACGTACGCCCTCATGGTCAAAATCTAGCGTTGACTCAATCTGCTTGAGTAGTTGATTAAAGATCTCTAGGAACCTGAGTAATACTGGTCGGCAATCGAGAGTGCTCGGTCTAGTCTTGTCAATCCGTCATTAGCTTCCGCGTCAGTGATGTTGCATGGCGGTACCACGTGCAGGCGATGGAAATTATTGAAGATCAGCAATCCTTCGTTGCGGCACGCAGCCAAGATCTCATTCATCGCTGGCGAACCCCCACCGTACGGCGCGAGGGGCTCTTTGGTTGCTCGGTCCGACACCAGGTCAAGAGCGAAGAAGACGCCGAGTCCCCGGACCTCGCCGATCACCTTGTGTTTGTTCGCCAGTTCTTCCAAACATGGTCTCAGAACTTCGTCGCCAATCCGCTTGGCGTTTTCGATCATGTGTTCACTTTCCATTGCCTCAATGGCGGCAACTGCCGCGGCGCAAGCAAGCGGGTGACCGGAATATGTCAAGCCTCCCGGGTAGACACGATCGTTGAACGCTGCCGAGATTGCTTCGTTGAGGACCACGCCGCCCAATGGTATGTATCCAGAATTGACACCCTTGGCGAACGTCACTAAGTCAGGCTTAACGTCGTAATTCTGATAGGCAAACCACTCACCAGTGCGACCGAATCCACACATGACTTCGTCGGCGATAAAGACAATGCCGTATCGATCGCATATTTCGCGAACGCCCTTTAGGAAACCCTCCGGTGGCGGCATGATGCCGGCAGTGCCAGGGACCGTCTCGAGGATGATGGCAGCAAACGCCGTCGGACCTTCAAAGAGGATCGTGTTTTCCAAACTGGCCAGAGCGCGCTCGCACTCTTCTTTTTCCGTCGTGGCGCCGTAGACCGATCGGTAGAGAAACGGTCCAAAGAAGTGCACGACACCGGATGTGCCGTTGTCATTGGGCCAACGTCGAGGGTCACCGGTGAGATTGATCGATGTCGATGTGCCTCCGTGGTAACTGCGGTAGGTAGCGAGGACCTTTTGGCGACCCGTGAATAGCCTTGCCATGCGTATGGCGTGCTCGACGGACTCGGTGCCGCCATTGGTGAAGAAGACTTTGGCCGCACCGTCAAAGGAGTGATCGAGAATCAGCTCAGCCGCGCGATAACGCGACTGGTAGCCGTGTTGGGGAGCGATGGTGCAGAGCACACCGGCCTGTTCTTGTATGGCCTTCACCACCGCGGGGTGTTGATGGCCCACGTTGGTGTTGACCAATTGCGACGAGAAGTCCAAATAAGTCTTGCCATCTTCATCCGTGACGTAGACGCCATGCGCGTCCTTGATCATGAGCGGATTGAGGGTGGACTGAGCCATCCAGGAGTGAAAGACCGAAGCCTTTTCGCGTTCTTTGGGAGTCAGAGTTGATCGGTCGGTTGACATGTTCTATTCCTTTATCTCTTAGGGAAACTGTAACGTGCGACGGGAGAATCCCTGTCTCCACTAGATATCTGCGGAAGCTGCGGTGTTGTCCGGAACTCGAAATTCGAATGCGCGCCAAGAAGGTGATGCGTCCGGGCCGACGTCATGGACGGCGATTCACTCGGAGCTCGAAGACGCCCGGCACGTGCCACTCGGTAGAGAGGACAATCGGATGGCCAAATTTGTTGAAGTCCACTTCGCTTATCTTCTGAAGGGCGCTGCCAACTTTGACGTCGAGCAATGATGAAAGTCGTTGATCGGCGATGACGGGTAGGAGGACAGCATTCGCGCTGACCACCGGATCTCCAATTGACAAGAGGAGATCGTAGAGAGAGCGGTTGAATCTCTTATTAGACACTCCGGCAACGAACCGTTCGGGCACGACATCGACCGAGTACACCACGGCGCGGCCGTCGGCTGTTCGCACTCGCTCGAGCGCGCGGACTAATTCCTTGGGTTCGAGTTTCAGCTCGTTCGCTTCGCTCTTTGTCGCTGGTCGGGTCTCGATGTCAAGCAGCTCCATGCCCGGCTTCATTCCCGCTTCGCCAATCATGTGGGTGTAGCTGAGTGTGGCGTCAAGGGCATGGCGAGGTCCCGGTACGCCAACGACGTAGGTTCCGCTGCCGTGGCGGCGTTCAAGGTATCCCGTGGTGACAAGTGCCGCTACTGCTTCACGTACCGTCAGCCGGCTCACGTCAAAGCGCGAAGCGAGTTCCTGTTCATTAACGAGTTTCGCCCCTACCGGCAACTCACCGTTGGTGAGGTCCTCGAGTAGGCCGAGGCGGACTTCTTCGACCCGGCTGCCTCGCGCGACGGTGGTCCTGCTCATGTGAGGCTCGCAACCTCCAGCACGTGTCGCACCTGCGCGGCGATGTCCGGGGCACCGGGGAAGAGTCCGTCAAAAATGGCCGAGCCAATGGTGAATCCCCACGCGCCCGCTGAAGTCAGCATCTTGATTTGATCATCGCGCACGACAGATCCGGCCGCGATGACAGGCCCGGCTGATGCGGCAACGACGGCACGAGTCAGTTCTTCAATGTTGGCGGTCTCGTGTCGGTAGGCGAGTAGATCCAAGCCGAACACGCCGTCTCGCGCAGTGAGGGCGGCAGCACTGGCGGCAATCTCTTCGATGCTGCCTTCCAGGATGCTCGGATGCCCGACCACGCGACCGGGGAAGGGACAGTAGTGGACGTCCGAACCGGCCAGAAGCGGCAAGACGGCGTCGGGTTGCGTGCCACCGAGCACCCAGTCAACGCCGGCAGCTAACGCCGCGTGCACGGAGTTGACCTCGTCCTCGCGAGTGGTCGAGACGACTTCCAGCATGACTTCAAATCCGACTTCATGCGCAAAGTGGGCAATCTCTCGCTGTCGCTCGGGCGTCGCGCCCACGTCCTTGAAGCCAATGTAGTGAAGACCCGTGTCGCTCAGTTGTTCGACGTAGTCAAGGGCATCGTCAATGGTGCTGTCGGCGTGCGTGAGCATGAAGATGAAATTGATCATGGCTAGTCCAGTCCACTAGGAAGAAGGTCAAGAAGTTTGTCAATGACGAAATCCGGTTGAATCCCACTGCCACCTATGTCTTCGAGGCTGGAAACACCCGTGAGGATCAAGACACTCGCCATGCCGAGAGACTGACCCATGGCAATGTCAGTGAGTAGTCGGTCGCCCACCATGACGGCGTCTGCGGGCTTAACGTTCATTCGACTGAGTATCGCGCGACCCATATGCGCACTGGGCTTTCCAACTATTGCTTCAGCCGTTGCGCCCGTGCACGCTTCTACGGCCGCCAGCATCGCGGCACAGTCCGGCAACCCGCCTTCCGGGGTGGGACAGAAGGGATCCGGGTTGGTGGCTATGATGACCGCTCCATTGTTGACCGCTTTATATGCAGCGAACAGTTTGGCGTAGGTGAATGTCCGGTCAAAGGAAACTACGACGACATCAGCCTCCAGTGGATCTCCAGTGACCTGGAATCCAGCGTTTCGAAGGACAACGTCCACCAGAGTTTCGGCGACGGTCAATATTGTGGCACCAGCGTGGTTGGCGTTGAGGTAGTCGACGAGGGTATCAAGCGGTGTGACGATGTCGCCACTTTGGGTGGGGATGCCAAGTCCTGTGAGTTTGGCCGCGTACGACTCGGCTGTTTCGAGCGGTTTATTGGTCACAAAGACGACTCGTGCTTTTTCGCGCAGTGTCGTGATCACCTCTTGGGCACCGTCAAGCAGGTGGTCACCGAGGTAGACGGTGCCATCAAGGTCGAGGGCGTAGCCCTTGTAAAGACGTTCAATTTCTTCCACGATCACGTGCTTGGTCATGTGGCTAACTCTTCGAGTTCAAACAAGACCGCTGCGACATCGTCGGGGCTCCACGCCCCAATGAGGACGGCCAAGTCCAGCACGCAGAACCGGTCGCGCATGAGATGACCCTTGGTGAGAGCCCACGTGACGACCTCGGCGTCTGGCACCGGCTGCAGCTGGTTAAAGCTCACGGGTGCCTGGGCGTCGCGCAGCATTGAAGCGACGAGATCAGCTGGCTTCAAAAGTTCGTCAACGTCGAATTCATGGCTGGGCCATTCACGCACGATTCGGCGAATGTCATCGAGGTGTAGATGAACCCACGTTGCTTTGCGTTCGTAGGCCGTCCAGCACTCTTCGGCCAGTGCTCCCGAAGGATCCAAGTGCGCAAATGCACTGAGTACATCTATCCGAGAAGCAACGTTATCGGCGCTCACCTCGGCATCGCCGCTGAGGAGCCGATCGCGCACGCGGTGCCAAATAATCGCAGCGACTACGCTCGCCACCCCAACTTGCGAGCCGTGAGAGGCGCTGGGTAAGTGAAACGCGTCGGCGTGCATCTCCAATAAATGACTGATGAGATGTTCGGTGCCCGAAGACGGAGCCGTACGGCCGGCTACGCCCATCGCGATACCCCCGCGGGTGAGACACGACGCCAACACACCGACGGCGTCTGGCTCACCTCGACCGAGGTCTCTTGACACCTTCACTAGTTGGTCGAGATCTCGACGCATCATCGTGGCGAGCGTGGGTGAAAAACTCGTGTCGAAACCAATGGCGTCT
Organism: Acidimicrobiales bacterium; assembly: GCA_049519675.1. Lineage (GTDB taxonomy): Bacteria > Actinomycetota > Acidimicrobiia > Acidimicrobiales > RAAP-2 > RAAP-2. The sequence goes on from JBEKQN010000028.1 coordinate 11,249, forward strand.
GACAGGTACCAGTCGGCCGACGCGCTGAACATCGAGAGTTGATCGCCCAACCCCGAGCGAGTCATGGGCAAGGGAGCGAGAGCCACGACGTCAGGATCGACAATCAGGACGTCGGGCCAACCACTAGGTGTCGTACGCTTGACGCCGCTTACCAGCAGCACGCTTTGGTCGTCGGCAAAGCCGTTCACGCTGGCGGCGGTCTGGACTACGACATGGGTTAGTGACAACTCACTGGCAATCACCTTCCCAATGTCAACCACAGTTCCGGATCCGACGCTCACCAGTGCTTGCGGCTTCGTTTGCTTCACGGCATCAACGGCACCCGCCACCGTCACTTCATCGGCCAGCACGACCGCGTCTGATTGTTCGGGCACGATATATACTTGCTCGACCTTGTTGGTCGAGCGAACCGCATCAAGCACGATGTCAAGGACATCAGTGTTGTGGTATCGCTTGGGCGTCAAATCGGACAACACCGTAATCCGCGCGCTCGCATCGATGCCCAGGCGCAGAAGTATCTTCGGCAAAGTCCCAATGGCGCCCGGACCGCTCACCACTTCATGAAGTCCAATCTTGAGCAACGATGCGGCATCCGGCGAAGAATGAAGCAACTCTCGGAGTTCACTCAAGTCGTCAATAGTGACGTATCCGGTGCTCACGCCAATACCTTCTCGACGCCTTCGAAGAGGGCCTGGTAGCGACCGTACGCGTCGTCATATAAATTCGCCCTCTTTGGGTCGGCAACGTACGGCTCATCGCCCAGGGTGACAGTTCGATTCACCGCGTCGTCAAGATCGCTGAAGATCTCAGCGGCAACGCCGGCGAGCAGGGCGGCACCGACGGCGGTGGCGTGATGCGTGAGCACGGGACGAACTGGTCGTCCGGTCACGTCAGCCTTGATCTGAAGCCACAGATCGCTGATTGACCCTCCGCCGACAATTCTGATTTCGTCGCCGCCCAACCCGAGTGATAAGAACCGGTCGGTGATATCGCGAAGGGCATAGGTGCATCCTTCTAACACCGCTCGGGCCATGTCGCTCGCCGTGTGCGACATGTCGAGTCCGGCAAAGGCACCTCGCATTTGCGCGTTCCAACGAGGCGTCATGGCCCCAGAGAGCGCGGGTAAGAACAACACGCCATTGGAGCCGGCCGGTGCGAGGGCCGCGAGATCAAACAGTTCAGCCTGACTCACCTTCAAGACGTTTTGGGCGAGCCACAGTGTGCTGCCGCCGGAGACGAAGCCGGGGTTTTCCAGCAGGTAGAAGCCCGGGAGGGCGTGCGCGTGGGTTTCGACGAGGCCGTCGTAGTCGAGCACGAATGAGTCGGTTGCGACAGTCACTGGCTCCGCCGTACCGGTGACGTCGGTGATGATGCCAGTGGATACTGCGCCCGCGCCGATGGAGCCCGCGTGTTCATCGCCAGTGCCAATCAACACTTGGCACGAGGTCGACAGACCTATTCTCTCGGCAGCACCCGAGCTGAGCGTGCCGGCGACTTCACTGGCTTCTCCAATGCGACCCAGTTGCGATGCGCTGAGACCCGCTGCGTCGAGCAGTTCATCGGACCATTGCCGCAGTTTCAAGTCGTAGAGCAAGCTTGATGACGCATTGGCGTGATCGATGGCGAGCTGGCCGGTCAGGTGGTACAACAGGTATCCCGCTGCTGGCGGGAACGCAAACGCCGTCGCGAACATCTCGGGTTCATGGTCGCGCAGCCACATGACCTTTGGTCCGGAATGCGACGAGTCAGGTTGGAGACCCGTGATCTCAAAGAGACGTTTGGGTCCGACGGAGCGGGCCAGTTCGTCGGCTTGGACGTCAGCCCTTCGATCGAGCCAAATTATCGCTGGTCCCAGGGCTTCGCCTTCGCGAGAGATGGGCACCACACCGTCAACCTGACACGCCAGACAAAGCATTCCTATTTCGCTACCGGCGACTCCCGCGTTTCCGAGGACCTTGGCGATGACGATGGCGATGCCCTCTTCCCAGTGGCTGGGGTCCTGCTCCGCCCACCCTCCGCGAGGATGCGACATCGTCAAAGGGTGAGACCCCGAACTTCGTATCTGGCCGTCAGGGTCAATCAACACCCCCTTGATGCTCTGGGATCCAAAGTCAATGCCGATGACGTACGTCACGCGGCACCGCTCATCTTCGCCACGGTGGCGACGAGATGCTCACGGTTCACGTCCACGGTCCCCCCAAAAGTCCGTCGCCCCGTGTTGATGGAGCCACTCGCTAGTCAATTAAACCTCTCTGAAACCCTAGAGTAAGTCATCAGATGACTTTGGTCAAACGATTCTCTTGACTTTTCTACAACACGTCGCACGCGGTCGATGAAACTCTGGTGCAGCGGAGCCGCGTGAGATTTTCGAATTGACGAGATCGAAAATCGGTCAATTGACACCTCCAACTATCTTCGCGACTCACGCGTCAGAATTCTCCCAGACCGAATCACGATGAAAGGTGAGAAATTCCTCCAAAATGGTTTGACAGAAGTCATCTGATGACTTACTCTTGGTCAAAATTACACGGCTAGCGAGGGGGCTTCCTGTGACACAAATGGACCAGACCGATAAGGAATTAGGTCTGAAGGCAGATTCGGTGAGCTTGTGGGGCGACTTCGTAGTCTCCATTGCAAATGTGGCGCCGTCGAGCAGCGTGGCCTACACACTCGCGATCTTGGTGGGCTTTGCCGGTCATATCGAGCCGCTCGCAGTGCTCATCGTCGGACTCATGATGGGCGCCTGTTCGGTTGGGTACGCCAGTCTTAACCGATGGCGAGCGCACGCGGGCGCGCCCTATATATGGGTGGGCGAAGCGGTTACACCTTCCATCGGTGTCGGTACCGGACTGCTCAACGTGGCGGTGTCGACGTTCGCCAATGTGGGCAACATCACGCTCGCCGGTGCGTACTTCCTCTTTGTCGTCGCGCCAAGTGGACATACTTTTAATAACCTGACCACCTGGTTGGTCGCGACCGCCATCATGGGGATTCTGGTGTACCTCGCCATTCGAGGTATTCGGCCCTCGGTCCGTTTGCAATGGGTGTTTGTCTTCATTGAGTACAGCGCCATGATCTCCTTTACGATCCTGGCCCTCATCCACGAGGCAAACGGAGCTGGCGGTGCGACGCTGCCGTCGATTCATGACTTCGCGTTCTCGGGCGCCAATACCGGAGGTTTTGCCGGACTCGCGAAGGCGGCCGTTCCCTGTGGCTTCCTCTACCTCGGTTGGGAAGCTACCGCAGTGCTGGGTGAAGAGTCGACACACCGCAACATCAACCCCGGTCGCGCCATGATCATGGGCACGCTGTTCCTCACGGTTTGGTACACCTTCCTGATGGCGGTATTCCAGGGCGTCTCAAGCCAGGCCAACGTGTTGAAGGACGGCACGGACGTCTTGGCCTACGCCGGTCAGTTGTTGGTGCCCGGTTTCTGGGGACGAGCGTTGCCGCTCGCAGTGTTGGTAGCGGTCATCGGAACGTGTCAGATTCAGATGACTGAGCCCAGCCGCGTGCTCTACGCGTTGGCCCGTGACAAGCTCATTCCGAAGGTCTTTGGCTTCATTCACAAGGAGCACCAGACCCCGTGGGCGGCGCTGCTGATCTTGGCCGCCATCCCACCGGCGCTGCTGATCCCCTACTTGGTCAATGCGTCGGCCAACCACGCCATTGGTGACATCATCAGTTCGGACGGCATGATCGGGCTCTTCATGTACTTCGTGGTCGCCTGCGCCAGCGTCTGGTTCTACCGCGATCACCTCAAGCACAGTGCGAGCAAGTTGATCATGTTGGGTATCATCCCGGTCATCGGTGGACTGTTCATGGGCGTCGACTTCTTCTACGGCTTGTCCAACCAAGCGTCCATAGTACGAGTCGTAGCCATCGTGATTCTCGTCATCGTGTTCGGTCTCGGTTTCCTTATCCGAGGAGTGCGGCCGAATTCGCCGTACTTTGCCGAGATCAAGGAACGACGGGCGCAGGGTATTAAGGGTTCGGACGAGTCCGGACGGACACACGACACCTAAGAGTGAGATTTAGAAACTGCCTGTAGTCGGGGGGTTTGTGCAACATCGCCAGGTTCTACGGAGCCTGGCGATGTTGGTGTACGCCACCTAGGGTTCCAACAGGGTTGCGAAGAATCGTGAGTAGTGCATTTCTAATCAGGACACGTTGAAGAGGAGTTGTTATGGGTCGGTTTGAGGGCAAGACGGTGATGGTCACTGGTAGCGCGCACGGCATTGGTCGAGCGAGCGCGCTGCGATTCGCCTCCGAAGGCGCGAACGTCGCGATCGTCGACGTGCGTATCGACGAAGCCCACGTTGTCGCTCAAGAGTGCTCGAACCTCGGCGGAAGAAGCCTCGCCTACGAAGCGGACGTCTCTGACGAAAAGCAAGTCACGGACGTCGTCGCCCGTATCGTCGGCGACTTTGGCGGCATTGACGTGCTGCACTCTCACGCGGGTCGTCTCCGTGCGGGCACCGTGGGCGAAACGTCGCTCGAAGAATGGAATCGAACGATGTCGGTCAACGTGACGTCGATGTTCTTGGTTGTTCGCGCGGTCTCTCCGATCATGCAGGCGAGCGGTGGCGGCGCCATCGTCACGACGGGATCGATTAGTGGCATGTTCGGCGAGCCGGCTCTCGCGGTCTACACCGCATCGAAGGCGGCGGTCGTCAACCTCACGCGAAGCTTGGCTATTGACTTTGCCAGTATGGGCATTCGCGTCAACTGCGTGTGCCCCGGCTGGGTGGACACCGGTTTTAACAATCCTCAGTTCGAACATGACGAACTCACCGAAGACGACATCGAGACGCTCATCAAAAGGACGGTCCCCATGGGCCGCCAGGGTCTCCCCGAAGAGATGGCTGCGGCCGTTGCCTTCCTCGCGTCCGACGATGCCTCGTACATCACCGGTCAAACGCTGCTCGTCGACGGCGGTCTGCTTGCCCACGTGTAGTTGGGTCCACTTGGGTCGTCAAACCTGATCGCCACTATGGGGTTCGCTACGGTAACCTCGCCCTTGAGGTCCCTAAGCGGAATCTCGACGGTGGAACGTCATGTTGGAAGGTTCGGGTGTGAAGAGTGGCCGCCAATTTGGACGATGAAGTCAAGGTAGGTCCACCGAAAACCTCCGCGGTCGGTATCCCGGCCATTGGCCACGCGTTACAAGCCGCCGTGAGTGAAATGGGCCTCCGGCGAGGAGCGCGGACTCTGATCGCGCTGAATCAGGTCGAGGGTTTTGACTGCCCCGGGTGTGCGTGGGCCGATCCCAAAGCCGACAAGAGGGCCCACGCGGAATTCTGTGAAAACGGGGCGAAAGCCACTTCGTGGGAGGCCACCCGCGACCGTGTCGGGCGTGAGTTCTTCGCGACGCACTCAATACCCGAACTCCTTGGCGAGGACAGCCACTCTCTCGAGCATCATGGGCGACTCACGGAACCGATGTATCTGGCACCGGGAGCAGATCACTACACCCCGATTTCCTGGGACGATGCGTTGACCCTCGTGGCGATACGCCTGCGCGCCATGCCCGATCCCAATCGCGCCGCCTTTTACACCAGCGGTCGCGCGAGCAACGAAGCCGCGTTCGCCTTCCAATTGTTGGCGAGGCGCCTAGGGACTAACAACCTGCCGGACTGTTCAAACATGTGCCACGAGTCGAGTGGCACCGCTCTCGTCGAGACCATCGGTGTCGGAAAAGGTGTGGTCACGCTCGATGACATCACGGACCACGCGGAATTGATCGTCATCGTCGGCCAGAATCCCGGCACCAATCATCCGCGGATGCTGTCGGCCCTAGAGAAAGCCAAATTGCGTGGTGCGCGCATCGTCACCGCCAATCCGCTGCCCGAGGCCGGTCTGGTCAGGTTCAAGAATCCCCAAAGTGTGCGAGGGCTGATTGGAGGCGGCACGAAGTTGACGGACCGTTACTTGCCCGTGCGGGTGAACGGCGACTTGGCGATGTTCGCGGGGGTCAACAAGGCACTGCTGGCCCGCGAAGATGCAGCGCCGGGCACGATTTTCGATCACGAATTCATTGAGAAGTACTGCGACGGGTTTGAAGAAGCGTGCCAGTCGTGGCGTAACCTCGAATGGTCGGTTCTCGAGTTCCAGAGTGGCCTGACGCGAAAACAAATTGAGGAGTTTGCGACGGACGTCGTTGCGGCCAAGAGCGTCATCGTCACGTGGGCCATGGGGATCACCCAGCACCGCAACGCCGTCGCGACCATTCGCGAGATCGTGAACTTCCTGCTGTTGCGCGGCAACATCGGACGACCCGGCGCGGGTCCGTCGCCGATTCGCGGGCACAGCAACGTGCAGGGGGACCGCACCATGGGTATCTGGGAGAAGGTGCCCGACACGTTCCTCGACAAGTTGCGCGACGAATTCGGGTTTGACCCACCCCGCGCCCACGGCCACGACACGGTCGACACGATCCGCGCCATGCGTGACGGCCAGATTGACGTCTTCTTCGCCTTGGGTGGCAACTTCGTTGCGGCGACCCCTGATACGGCGGTGTCGGAGGCAGCGATGAAAAAATGCGCCTTGACGGTGCATGTCGCCACCAAGCTCAACCGTTCACACCTGTGCCACGGCACTGAGGCCCTATTGCTGCCGTGCCTGAGCCGGAGCGAACGCGACGTGCAGGCGGGCGTCGAGCAGTTCCTTACGGTCGAAGACACCATGAGCATGGTTCATTCGACTCACGGTCGTCTCGAACCGGGATCTGATTATCTGCGCAGCGAGGTTTCCATCGTGTGCGGCCTCGGCAACGCGCTCTTCGGCGAGGATATTGGCTGGACGTCGATGGCGAGCGATTACGCATTGATTCGGCGCCACATCGAGAACGTCGTCGACGGTTTCGAGAACTTCGAAGAACGCGTGAAGGAGCCGGGTGGCTTCATGCTGCCTCGCGGCCCCCACGACTCACGGACGTTCAAGACCAAGACCGGCAAGGCTCGATTCACGGTGAACGAACCGGACGCGATTGTGGTACCCGAAGGGCACCTGCTGCTGCAAACCGTGCGTTCACATGACCAGTTCAATACCACGGTGTACGGTCTGGACGATCGCTACCGAGGGATCCATGGTGGTCGGAGGGTGGTCTTCGTGAACGAGACCGACTTGCGCGAGCGAAATCTAAGTGACGGCGACATGGTCGACCTCATCAGTGTGTGGACGGACGGCGAACGACGAGCCAATGGATTTC
>JBEKQN010000029.1:0-17990 GCA_049519675.1 Acidimicrobiales bacterium
AGGCGCAATTGGCCCGGACCTGGAACCGGCAGCGCGCGCTCAATTTGGACGAGCGGATGCGAGTCGATTGGGCCCGGAGTCTCGACGGCCCACGCACGCATTGTCGAAACCATTTCACCTCCGCTCGTGAAGCAGTACGTAACTCAATACTCGACGATAGATTCTCGCGTTGCGTGCGTGACATTTGCTATCGAAAAGTGACTTTTGGCAACGGACACGTAATCTTGGGAGGCGTCATGGTCCAAAGAAGTGGCAGGCACTCGGCTCACTGGACATTGGTGAGAATGTTCTCAACGAACGACCATATGGCGCCGACGATTGGCCCGCGTTGGCCCCGGTCTTTGTTCAAGCAAGATCTTGCGCGACGAATTATGAAAGTTCGGCGGAACGGTCAGCGAGTTTCGCCTTCGACGTAGCTCGACGGCACGACCACGACCGGAATCGTCGCGTGCTCGACCACTTCGAGACTCGTGCTGCCCAAGAGCAGTCCGACGCGCTTTCCCTGGCCCCGTGAACCTACGACCAACATGCCGGCATTGATCGGTGGGGATGCCGCGCGAAGCAGTACCGAGCACGCATCTCCGTTGTCGACGAGCCAGCGAAGACGGCTCGGACTAAATCCGCACTCGTCGACGAGAGCGAGTAACGCTGGTGGCAGCCGGTCGGGCGAAAAGTGCTGATGTAGATGTTCGAGTAGGCCGGTCGCGTGCACGATGGTGACGGTGGCGCCCGACTCACTCGCCGCCCCGAGCGCCCAACGAACGGCAATTTCCGCGTCGGGAGAACCGTCATAGCCCACCGCGATGTTCTCGATGGTCATGTCGTCTCCTCTTCGTCACTGGCCTGCAGTGTCTCGATCGCCGTACGGCGGGCTTGGTGTATTCGCGCGACGTGTTCAATACCCGGACCGCCGTTCGAAGGGGCTTCGGTTTCATGCGATTGACCGAGCGCTGCACTCAACGTTGCGTGAACCGAGGAACGCAACGCACTGAGGTCGTATCCTCCCTCGAGAAACATGACAACGCGCCCGGGACGTGGCGAATAGTCGGTCACGGTGCGCGCCAAGAGGGCGAAGTCCCCACTCGTGAGGCGAAGGTCGGCCATCGGGTCATCGCGGTGGGCGTCAAAACCAGCGGAGACCAGAACCCATGTGGGGTCGAACGCGTCTACGACCGGCCCGGCGATGGTATCGACCGCCCGGCGCACAACGTCGCCCGTCGCTCCCGGCGGTAACGGAATGTTCACGGTGCGGTCAGTCGCGTGACGGCCACCGACCTCGTTGACCGAGCCGCTTCCGGGAAAGAGGGGCCACTGATGGGTCGAAACGTAGAGGACGTTGGGCTCGTCCCAAAAGATCTGTTGCGTTCCGTTACCGTGATGCACGTCCCAATCGATGATCAGCACCCGTTCGCCCTGGCTGAGTAGTGAAGCCGCCGCAACGGCGACGTTGTTTAGGAGACAGAAACCCATCGCACGGTCCGCGAGCGCGTGATGGCCCGGCGGTCGGGCCGCGACGAAGCCAACACCGTCGTTGCGACGTTGCAATTCGTCAATGACCTTGAGTCCCGCGCCGGCGGCCAGTTTCGCAATGGCCCACGAATCCATCGTGGCGTAGGTGTCTTGATCAATATCGCCGCCACCGGCGTAGCAGAAGGCGCCCAGCTCGTCGAGGTAGTTACCGTTGTGCACGCGAACGAGCTCGGCGCGAGAGGCGGCGTAGCTCGGCACGACGACGAGGTCAGCGCCGAGGTGCAGGTCCTCAACGCCAGCCATGGCGGCCGTCAGGCGTTCTGGTCGTTCCGGATGCCCGGGTTCGACGTGTTCCGAGTCACTGTAGGGCCCGTTAATGACGAGCACCATCGGCTAGATCGTTTCGCCCGGGTGCGCGTCGAGCGGGGCACCTTGGTCATCGATTGGCCCAATGGAGAGGCGCACGCTGATCTCACCGCCGGCGATAGTCGTGGTGATTGGGAACCCGGCGTGTCGAAAGACGGACATCATGTCGTGGTTCTCGAACAGGGTCTCGGCGGTGAACGTCGTGATGCCGCGCACGCGCGCGGCATCGGCCAGGGCCTGAAGCAGACGATGGCCGAGTCCTAGGTGTTGGCAGTCGTCGCGGACAACGAAGGCCACTTCCGCCGTCGTGCTTGAAGGGTATCGGTCGTAACGGCCCACGGCCACGAGGTCGTCACCGTCTTCTATCACGAGGGCCAGGCGGTCAACGTAGTCAACCTCGGTGAGGTGGATGACCTCATCATGGGAGAGTTCAGGGTGGACCGAAAAATACCGACGATAGATGGAGTCAAACGATAGTCGACCATGAAACGCGACCAACTTGGCGGCGTCATCGCTGCGAATGGGTCGCAGATGAAGCGTCGCACCAGTGCGGACCTCGATGTCTGTTTCTAACTCGGCCGGGTAGCGCCAGGCAACGGGGGTCATGTCAGAACTCGAATCGTGGCGTTGACTGCGTCGTAATGATTCGCGAGTATCGTTCACGGCGCCGCCCGAACTTCGTCGAATCCGAGGGCGCGTGTCGCGCTCGTGACGTGCGCTTGAGGTTCACGTATCGACATCGGGTGCGCCAGTCGTCGAACTTCAGCTCGTGGCGCCCCAAGCGCCAGGTGGTCGTTCCTTCTACGTAGCGGCATGACTCAATGCTTGCTTTTTTGGCTTCGTGGCGGCCAGGGGCGAAGGTCACACTCTCACTGTGTCGCCAATGCCGCGGCGGCGCTGGTCGTTCTAGAGCGGCGAACGAATCCAGATTACGAAAGCGTGAATGAGTTGTCTTGTAATCGGCCACACGTCCATTATCGTGTCCGGTCACTCACCCAGGAGGTCTCGGTGTCGGAATAACTCGACGCCGAAGCTCGCGGACACGAGAGCAACGGCGACCATGACTGCATTGGCGGTCCAGGCGATGGGCGTGGCGGGCGACGCGGCCATTTGGTGGAAGGCGGAGAGGTCGAGGATCCAGTGGTTCATGTTCGCCACGCTGCCCAGAATCTCGATGAGAAAGAACCACACGAACAACGAATAGGTAATGACGCTCACCATTCTGGGGGCAACGCCCAGGACGAGTACGCCCACTCCAAAGAGCAGCAGGGCGGGGAACGTCACATTGAGCCCGGCGCTCAACAATGATGAGAATCTGACGGACGCGTGATCGCTAATGGCGCCGACCCACGTGGCGACGCCGGCCAACAATCCTCCTAGTACGAGCGCAGTGACGGCGAGCACGATTCTTTCAACGAGCCACGCGGCCCTCGAGAAAGGACGGACGAGGAGGTTTTCCAGTTGCCCGCTTGACTCTTCCTTGCGTGCCGCACTGACCTGTCCCAACGCGACGAAACTCAAGACCACGGCCATGATCAAGAGCGCGACGCTCAGGTAGGCGTCCGCGCCGGAAACACCGAGGCGGGCGAAGGCCAACCGCAGGCTCGGTGAACTCGTGATGATCTTGCCGCCCGATTTCGCGATGCCGCCGAGAAGCAGTCCGTAGGCAAAGACGGACGCGGCCCACGCCAGCAAAACCGGACGCGACAGGTACGCGGCGAGGCCCAGGGGCGTCGTTGGGAGTCGGCGAATCGTCAGGACGTTCGAACGATCGGACAAGGTGCCGGCGCCCAGGTCACGTCTGCCCGCGAGGTACAGCGTTCCGAGCGCGAAGACAATGACGAACGCAACAATGGGCACCAGGGCGAACGGTCGTGGTCGTGTGAGGGGTTGCAGTTCTTCGACCCAACCCAGTGGCGTTGCCCAACGGAGCCACGCGAGTCCGGCGCTCGAATCGGCGACCATTCGCAGTGCGTAGCTCGCACCAAGAATCACCGATCCCAGACTCGCCGCCTGGCGCCTCGACGTCGACAACTGACCGCAGAATGCACCAACGGCGAGGAACATCAGCGCGCTGCTTACGACGGCCAATGCAAAGAAAACAGCAGCGCCAGCGCTGATCGCGACTTTCGGGGAGCTCCCGACGGCCACCGTAATGATCGACGTCACCACAAAGAGCGACGTCGCGCCGACCGCCAGGCCGAGCAGCGCCTGGCGCGCGGCGCTCGTGCGCGTTACTTGACCGACGAGAAGGAGTTCCCACCGTCCGGCGTCCTCTTCTCCGCGAGTCAATTTGGTACCGGTGAGGATGGCCCATACCGCGCCGATGATCGCGAGCACGGTCAGGCACTTCCACGCCGTGAATCCGGGCACCGTTCCGATTTGATTCGCCGGTCCTACCAGTGCGCTGATTCCGGCGTTATGACCGAATTGCTGTACCAAGAGGCGCCGTGAAGCCACGGTTTTGTAGCTCGTCGCGTAGGTGAGCGACTGGGTTGTGATGTAGAGCCCAAAAACAATGCCCCAGACAGCGCCGGCTCGTACGGACTTTTCTGTTGTGACGCGAGCAATTACTGCGCGTGTCGAGCGTCCCGGAAGCGCGCCCGAGCGCGACAAGTTACTTATTGCTGTCATTGGCAACGTCGTCCGCTGGCGCGCCGTAGTGCGATAAGAACAGCTCCTCGAGTGACGGTTCTCGACTGAGCAGTTCGCGCACGCCGCTGTTCGCGAGTGAATTCAGTAACGGCTCAACCGGGCCGCGCACTTGACAGCGCAGGGTCGAACCCTGCACGATGACCGACGAGACGCCAGCAACGTTGGTCACGTCTGGTACGTCACCACTAAAGGTCACTTCTACCGTCAGGGCCGAGAGATGGCGCATTTCGACCATCGTGCCCATCTCGACGAGGACGCCGGCGCGCAAGATGGCGATTCGGTCACAGAGAGCCTCGACTTCGCTCAAGATATGTGACGACAGCAGCACGCTCTGTCCACGGTCCTTCGCCTCGTGGACGCAGAGACGAAATGCCTGTTCCATGAGCGGGTCGAGACCACTGGTTGGCTCGTCGAGAATGAGTACATCCGCTCGGGTCATGAGGGCGGCTACAAGTATGAGTTTCTGTCGATTGCCCTTGGAGAGCGCGCGAACGCGTTTCGTCACGTCCAAACTGAACCGATCGATCAGTTCCGCCTGATAGGTCAGGTCAACCTTGCCGTAGACCTGACCTAACAGGCGAAGGGTTTCGGCCACGCTCAACGTTGGCCAGAGATTGGCTTCACCCGGCACATAGGCGAGCCGGCGGTGCGCCGCGACCGTGTCGCGCTGAGAGTCCATGCCGAAAATTTCGGCGCGTCCGTGCGAAGGAATCAGTAGACCAAGCAAGAGTCGAATCAAGGTCGTTTTCCCGGCCCCATTGGGCCCGAGGCAACCGACAATCTCTCCCTCATTTACTTGAAGGTCTAAACCAACCAGGGCTCGCGTTGTTCCATAGTTCTTGGCTAACCCAAACGTCTCGATGGCCGGCATTGTCATATGGCTAACTCTCCGAGTGCTTTTGTGCAAGAGGAGTGATAGCGGTGCCTGACATCCTGTCGAGTGGTTCCTGCGTGTCGTCGATCATCGTGATTACTGCCCGCTATCCCGTCGTCATTTCGAAGCGACAAGATGCCTCGACATTCGGTCCCAACGCGTGCGACTTCTTTTGACTACGCGTCGTCAGATTGGGGGTGTCTATTCCTAAGTGTTCGGGCTTCGGCGGAACGGTGAGTACCGGCATTCTTGCGTCTCCCTTTTCAGGCACCGTCTTACAAACTGACTGTGACCCAAAATTAGGATTTGACAGAATCCTCAACTAGGGCAATAAGTCCTAATTCCAGATTGAATTTCGGCACGTTGCTCGCGTGGGTCATGTACGCGTCACCTACTCGAATCTGTCACGACAATTTCGACTGGCCAAAAGCGCTGTACTTAAAGCAAAATGAAGTTGTTGCTCAGCGACGTGACGACACAATTATCGATTCGAAGAACGATTCTGCGTGTCGGGGCGCCGGCACACACATTGAATGTGGTTGCAAGTGCCGGCACTAACGTCAGCCTTAGTTCCGGAAATTCAATCAGCGGACATCGAGGAGGAAAGACATGAGTTCAGTGCAACAAGCAAGTCAACAGTCGGATCTCGACTCGAAGAAGAGTCGCCGGATTGTTGTAGGAATTGATGGCTCGAGCGCCTCGCTTTCGGCCCTTGAGTGGGCAGCTCGTCAGGCTGAGTTCACGGGCGCCTCGCTTGAGATTGTCGCCTCCTGGGAGTGGCCAACCAGTTACGGGTGGTCTGTTGTGCCTGGTGGTTACGATCCGTCGAGCGATCTACACAAGATGATCGAGCCAATACTTGAGACGCTGCGGGTCGATCATCCCCGGGTTGATGTTCAGGCGAAGATCTTCGAGGGTCATCCGGCGCCAGTACTCATACGCGAATCAATTGGGGCGGAACTCCTTGTCGTTGGCAGTCGTGGCCACGGGGAATTCGTCGGCATGTTGATTGGTTCGGTCAGCGAGCATTGTGTTGCCAACGCGTCGTGTCCCGTTGTCGTGTTTCGCGAGAAGGCATGACGCCTTTTTCAGCGTGAGCGGCATTTAGACGTCAAGTTCCCTCACTCAGTTCGTTCATGGTCTACGTGGAATGATCCACGTACGTGCACGGATGTTCGTGGACCGTGGCGGCGTTTTCCAACTTCTTGTTGCCAATCGTGTCGTTGATGCTGACCTAAGCGAATGTTCAACGGGTGAAATTCATCAACGACCGAGGCATATGTCTTAGCGCCAAGGTCCGGCTCGTGCGCGTCATGGATACACTTGGGCCATTGACCACGTCAGTCTCGAACAAACGTGCGTAGGTCTCGAACTTCCTATTCATTGAACGCCATTGCCAGGAGGTCCGATTGGCGGCCATTCCAGACATAGTTGAGTTTCTCCGAAAATTTCCACCCTTCGCTGCGCTCGATTCCGAAGCGCTCGGGCTGCTCGGCGGAGTTGTAGAGGTCGAATTCTACGCAAAGGGAGAGATAATTTTTTCTAAAGGCGTGGCGCCGGTCGAGTTTCTACGCGTGGTTCGCTCCGGGTCAGTGGAAGTCGTCAATGACGGTCAGGTGCTCGACCTGATGGGTCCAGGCGAGATGTTCGGCCATGCATCGATGTTGTCTGGTTTGCCGACTGGCTTCGAGGCGCGCGCGGGCGAGGATTCGCTCACGTACCGAATTCCTGCGGAGACAGCGTCCCAAGTCCTTGCCGGTCCGGACGCGCTTCGTTACATGACGCGCCTACTGCTCGAGGACCGGCACCACATTCGGTCCGGACCTCCCTCCGCAGTCACACGAGATCAACTCCGACAGCCCGTGCGCGGTGCCATCCGAACTGCTCCCGTTATCTGCGCACCTCACACATCAGTTCGCGACGCGGCGCGTCAGATGACCGCAGTCGGCGCGAGCGCCGTCATCATCGATCTCGGCGATTCAGTGGGCATCGTGACCGACAGCGATCTGCGGTCACGGGTGGTGGCCAGTGGGCTGTCAGGCGATTCGCCCGTGTCGGCCGTGATGACGGCGCCTGCGTTCACGGTCAGCGGCGAACGCCCGGGAAGTGAAGTGCTCCTAGACATGCTCGATCGGGGAGTTAAACACTTTCCTGTCACGTCGGCATCGGGCCGCGTGATCGGGATTGTCGAAGATCACGACCTGGTAGCCATTGAAAGCAGGTCGTCGTTTCACCTTCGACAAGCGATTGCCCACGCGAGCACCTTCGACGAACTCGTGGTCACGTCGTCGAAGCTGAGACCTGCAATCGTGGACATGCATCGCGGCGGGATGAACGCGCTCGACGTCATGTCGGTTTTTTCCGTCGTTGCCGACGCGCTCACGCGACGCGCGCTCGACCTCGCCATCGCACACGCCGGAGAGCCGCCTGCCCGTTTTGCCTGGCTTGCGCTTGGCAGTCAGGCTCGTAGAGAAGCGCTACCGAGTTCTGATCTCGATAGTGCGATCGCGTGGTTTGACACTAACGAAAACGAAGAGCCTCTAGTCCGAAGATATTTCGGTGATGTTGCCACAATCGCGACGGACACCCTCATGCGGTGCGGGTTTCGACCGGATGAGCACCGAGTCAGCGCTTCGGACCCACTGTTTGTGCGCCCACTCTCGTCCTGGCAGCACGAGGCCCATTCATTTCTTAACGACCCCACCCAAAAAAAGGCGCTGGTGTTGGTGTCCGTGCTCGTCGATAGTCGCCCGGTATGGGGTGTCGAGTCAGAACCGCTCATCGCCGAAACGTTCCGACTCGCTCGGGCGTATCCGCAGCTACTGCGACTCCTCGCACAGTTCGCACTCTCACACAAGCCGCCCGTAGGCTTTTTTCGAGGCCTCGCCATCGATGTCTCGGGCGAGGGCCGAAGCCGACTGGATTTGAAGCGCGGCGCCGTAGTGCCGATCACTGATCTCGCGCGATGGGCGGGGATGACTGCCGGGGTCGCGTGCGCTTCGACCATCGCGCGCCTCAACGCCGCGAGCGATATCGGCACCCTGACGGCTTCTGACGCACTCACCCTGCGCGACGCCTTCGAGCTCGTCAGTCAGTTGAGACTTGAGCATCAAGTCACCCAAATCGAGACGGGCGTCGAACCAGGTGACGTTATCGCGCTTGATGAGTTGAGTCCTCTCATTCGCACGTACCTGAAGGAGGCCTTTCGTGCTGTCGTGTCAGTGCAGCGCCACGTCGCCAATGACCTGTCGTGGAATTCCTGACGTGAAGCGTTCTTCCTTTCTACGTAAGGCAGCGTCTCCGACAGCGAAGACCTACGTTCGCGCGAAAGTCGAGTCCGGCAAGACTCCGTGGCGCGAAGCCCATTTCTGCGTCGTGGACCTCGAGTTGAGCGGACTCGACCCACGTAGCGACGAGATCATCTCGTATGGAGCCGTGCCCATTGATTTCGGTCGAGTTGTCGCTGGTAACAGCCTGTACGGATTGTGCCGGCCCACCCAGCGACTGCCTGAGCAGTCGATACTCGTCCACGGGATTCGCATGGAAGACCTGGCCGAAGCGCCGTCGCTCGATGAAGCAATGCAGTCGCTCATTGCCGCTATGTCTGGAAGAGTGCTGGTGGCGCACGTGGCGTGGGTCGAACGTTCATTCCTTGGACCGGCCCTTGCCCGTCAGGGAATTCGCCTCCGTGAGCCCGTCATCGACACGTACGAACTCGGACGGTTACTTGCACGTGAGCGAAACGAACCACCCGCGGCGCGAAAGCTCGACGAGCTCGCTCAGAGCCTTGCGCTGCCCGTTCACCAACAACATCACGCGCTGGGCGACGCACTCACGACGGCTCAGGTGTTTATTGCGCTCGCCACTCACCTGGATAATTCCACGTGCGAGACGGTCCAGTCCTTGGCTCGCGCCAAGCAGCGAGCCAGAACCTACCTCGGTTGACGTATGGGCGGCGTCAATTGGAGCGATTGCGTCGACTCCAGTGTCCGTTGTACTGCAACTCCATCGGCTCGCCCGTGTCAGGAATCGTACGGGCTTAATTGTCACGTATACCAAGGTCATTGTTCCCCGTGGCCGTCGCCCGTCTCCGTACGGAGAAATGAACGAGATACAAACTTGAGATCCATCGTCAACCGGTAACAACGGGTTACCAGAATGAATCATTTTTATGCGTCATCGAATGCCACGCCAAACTACAGGTCGTTTCCCGCGTACGAGAGATTAAAGCTCTTATTGACCAGCGGAAAGTCCGGCACGATCGTGTCCGACAGCGCTATCGGCAGTGCCGGCCAGGCAAAGAAAGAAGGGTCCACGACCTTCACGCGTTGCAAGGCTCCTGCCAAACCGAATTCGACTCGGTGAGTGATCGCGCCGCGCCAGCCCTCAACGATTCCCGTTCCGTGTCCCGCGCGCTGCACAATCTCGCGTGAGCCGTCAATAGTCAATGGTCCTTCGCGTGACACGAAGTCGCTCAACAGGCGAAGCGATACATCCACCTCGTCACATCTCACCTCGAAACGGGCGAGTACGTCGCCCGTGTCCCGCCGGACGCGGTGGAAGGTCGCGGGCATCGGTACGAAGGGGTGCATCACCCGAGCGTCGTCGTCGAGCGCCGACGCTCGAGCGACGACGCCGAGCACGCCGATCTCGCGTGCCTGTTCGGCACTCAAAACGCCAGTACCCGTGAAGCGGTCCATGACGATGTTGTTGGCGCGTGCCAGGTCAACCAACTCGTGGAACGCTCGAGCGATCTCGTTTAGCTCATCGACTCGGGGCAGCTTGAGCAATGTCGCGCCGCCGTAGTGGACGCCGCCGCGCAGCAGACGATGACCCGTGACGGTCTCGTTCAGCTGCAGGAGCCGCTCGCGCAGCGTCAACGCGTGGGCGTTGACGATGCCAAACCCGACGTCATTGCACAGGGCGCCTACGTCACTCACGTGGTTGTAGAGACGTTCGAGTTCAATCAGCACGGCGCGCAGCTCTTGGGCGCGCGACGCGACTTCGATGCCGAGTGCTTCCTCGACGGCCTGGACGAACGCGAGGGAGTGGCCCACGGCGCTGTCGCCCGAGATCTTTTCGGAGAGACCCAGCGCGAAGTCAAGGTCGCGTCCCTCGAAGAGGCGCTCGATGCCCTTGTGCACGAACCAGAGTCGGGCCTTCATGCGGACAATGGTCTCGCCGACGACCCAGAAGCGGAAGTGTCCCGGTTCAATGACCCCGGCGTGCACCGGTCCGACCGGGATCTCGTAGACGCCGGCGCCCTCGACTTCGGCGAAGGGGAATGATCCGGCGTCGTGGTCCATGGCGGGCTGGGGTCCGGCGTCGGCGCGCATGGGGTGCCATCCGGGCGGCCAGTGCTGGTGCAGCACCAGGGGCCGGGGCTGGGGATGGCCAATGGGCTCGATACCGAAGAGGTCGCGCATCTCACGCTCGAACCGTCCCGCGGGAAACGACAGGTGGGCGAGTGACGCGACGCGCGGACTGTCGGTGTCGAGACGCACGTGCAGTTCCAGGCGCTGGTCGGGCGGGCCGTCGACGAAGAGGTAGACCACCCGAATGAGGTCGCCGTCGTGACTCGCGCTGACCAGCGCCAGGCGGAAACCGCTCTCGAACAGGAGCTCGGCCGACGCCACGAGTTCGTCGGACGCGAGCTCTACGACGGCGCGCGGTGTCTTTTCTTCGATCAGACCTTGGAGTAACGAGAGTGCCGTCACCGCACCACCACCATGGCGGCGGCGCGCAACAGGCTCTCGAGCGGCCAGGCGAGAACCCCGAGCGCGGCACAGCCCACCAAGCCGCTGATGAGCGGAACGGTGACGATTGAGTGCGTCCTCGCGACCGGCTCGCCGTCGGCGCGAGCGCCAAAGAGCATGTGGCGACCGTGCGACATCACCGCGCCGAAGATCACCGCCATGCAGATGAGCGAAATTGCTGCCGCCCAGCCGAGCCCCACCTGTACTTCGGCCCGCAACATGTTGAGTTCGCTCACGAAGAGGCTGAAGGGCGGCAACCCGAGCAGGGCCACCAAGCCAAAGGCGAAGATTCCCCCGAGCGCCGGTCTGCGCGCGAGCAGCGCTCTTACCTGGTCGATTTCGGTGCTGCCTTCGACCAGGAGGATCTCGCCCGAGGCGAGAAAGAGCACGGCCTTGGCCAGTCCGTGGCCGAGTATGTGCAGCAGCACCGCGGCGATGGCGAGCGGCGTGCCGGCGGCCGCCCCGAGCGCGATCAAACCCATGTGCTCGACGCTGTGATACGCGAGCATGCGCTTGTAGTCGTGCTGGCTTAGCAGCAGCGACGCGGCGATGATCAGCGACAGCAGACCAACGGTCACGAACAGCGCCCGAGGAAAGGCGGTGCCGAGCGCCCCGTCACAGATGGCCTTGAATCGCAGCAGCGCGTAGAAGGCCACCGTCAAGAGCACGCCGGACATGAGGGCCGAGACCGGGGCCGGGGCCTGGCTGTGGGCGTCGGGCAGCCAGCTATGCATGGGGGCGAGACCCACCTTGGTGCCGTAGCCCAACACCAGTAGGCCGAGCGCCAGGCGCATGACCCCGGGATCCAGGTGGTGAGAGATGCTCATGAGCGAGGTCCACTGCAGCGAGACGTGGGTGCCGTGCCCGGCGTGCAGCGCGGCCAAATAGACCAGCACCGTGCCGAGAAAAGCCAGGGCGATGCCCACCGAACAGATGATGACGTACTTCCACGAGGCCTCCAGCGCCCCTCGGGTCTTACGGTGACCGACTAGGAACGTGGTGATGATCGTCGTGGCCTCCACTGCCACCCACATCACGCCGACGTTGCCGGCCAGGACCGCCAGCAGCATCGTGGTGATGAAACCTTGGACCAGCACCGCGTAGAGCGTCGCGTGACGCGCGGTGCCGCGCCCGGAGGTGATCTCGGCGTCGAGGTAGCGCACGCTCTGGGTGGTGGCCAACAGTCCAATCGCACCGATGACGATGACCATGAAGGCACTCAACGCGTCGGCGCGCAGGATCCCCGAGAAGGCGCTGACCGCCCGGCCGTGCAGGACGCGCGTGGCGAGCACGATGCCCAGGACCAGCACGCCCCCCAACGAGGCGGTGCAGAGCCAGCCGACCCAGCGCCGCCACGACTGTGTCGCCGCGACGAGGCCCGTCGCCAGCGGCACGGCCAGGAGAAGGATCGTCAACATCAGTCGTGCAACTCCTGAAGCTGGTCGAGGTCGAGCACCGCGAACTTCGACCACAGCTGCACGGCCAGCACGCGCAGCACCACGACCACCAGTAATACGTCGAGCGACGCCCCGAGCTCGACGAGCAGCGGGACCCCGGCCGTGGCGAGGAAGGCCACCAGGGCAATGCCGTTGTCCACCAGCAAGAGGCCAACGATCTGTGAGGCCGCCTTGCGGCGTATGACCATCGAGAAGAAGCCGATCAACAAGGTCGCCAGTCCCAGCGGAATTAACCGCCCGGCACTGGTGGGCACCAGTGCCACAACCGGCCGGGTGGCGCCGTAGGCAAGAAAGGTGAGGGCCCCGGCGCCAACGAGTGAAGCGGGCACGTTGACGAGCGGTGAGGTCTCTCGGTTGAGCGAGTCATTGGCCAGCACCCGCCTCAAAAGAGTCGGAATGACGGCTCCCTTGGCCGCGATGACCAGGCATCCCACCGTGATCAGCACGGCGTCGCGGCGGTGCAGACCCAGTACCAGTGCTACGAGACCGAGCGCGACGCCCTGGACGCAGAGCGCACGCACGATGGCCGAGAGCGACCGGCGCCACAGGGTAACGAAGGCGCAGAGGATCACCAGGCCGGCCGCCAGCTCGAGCAGGCTCGAATACGTGGCGTTGTTCATCGCGCCACCACCGCGGTGACCGCGCCGAGCAGGGCCAGGACAAATCCGCCGGCGAGCAACTCGGGTAGTCGAAAGAGCCGCATCTTGGCGGTGAAGACTTCGAACGTGGCGATGGCAACGCCGGTCACCAGCACCTTGGCCGCCAGCGCGACGACGCCAATGATGAAGAAGAGTGCGCCGGGCCGGTCGGCCACCCCCCACGGCACGAGCAGGTTGACGAGCAGTCCAAGAAGGAAGGCGAGCCGCATCGACTCGCCGAGGATGATCAGACCCAGGTCGGGTCCGGAATATTCAAGGACCATTGCCTCGTGGATCATGGTCAGTTCCAAATGGGTGCTGGGGTTGTCCACCGGCAGTCGGCCGCTCTCGGCGAGGATAACCACCAGGAATGACGCCAGCGCCAGCACGCGCGAGGGGCTGGCGATGAGTGCCGGGTGGCTGAGGCCGGCGCGCACCAGTGCCGGGAGGTTCGACGTTCGCGCCGGAATGGCCATGGCCAGTATCGCCACCAGCAGCGCCGGCTCGGCCAATGCCCCGATGGTCATCGACCGGCTCGCGCCCATGCCGGCGAAGGCCGTGCCGGTGTCGAGCGCGGCGAGCGCAAGCACGACCGAGCCCAGGAGCAGCGCGAAGATGACCGCAAAGAAATCGGTACTCTGACCCAGCGGCGGGCGGGTTGTCGCGAGGGGCGAGATTGCCGAGACGCAGGCGACAGTGGCGACCAGGACCAGCGGCCCGGCGCCGAAGAGCCAACTCGACTCTCTCGGGCGCAAGCGCTGCTTGGTGAAGAGCTTGCGAAGGTCGAGCAGGGGTTGATGGACCGGTGCGCCGAACCGACCTTCTAATCGACTGCGAACCTTACGCATGACACCGAGTAGCAACGGGCCGCCCACCAAAACCAGGGCCAGCTGGACGATTGCCATCAGGGCCGCTGTCATGAAATGAGTGAACCCGTTCACGCCAGCACGACCAGGACGATGACCAGCGCCAAGAGGCCGTAGGCGAGGTAGCGGTGCACGCTACCGTTCTGCAGTTTTCGCGCGAGACGGCCCCAACGTCGCACCGCGGCGATGAGAGGTTGGTAGATAACTCGCTCGATCACGTCGTCGCTGGACGTGCGGTAGGCAATTCGTTCGACGTAGTAGTGCGATTCGACTGTGTGGCTCACGTCGAGGTCGCGTGCGGGACGGATGACGTCATCGAACACGCGCTGCAGAGGTTCGGCGAATGACGTTGCGGTGTACTGCATGCGAACCGTTTGCGTGCGCCGCCCTGATCCCCACGGTTCGGCGGGAGCCAACGCCGGCCAGGGCCTGGATCGTCGATGCGACAGCCGGCGCGCGAGTACCGTCGCTACCAGCGCCACGAAGAGACCGCCCGCGAGCAGCGACGGCGCCAGCTCGCCGTGCAGACCAAACAAATGAAGTGAGATCCATCCGTGCACCGGGGACGATCCGCCGACGCCGTGCACGCTTCGGGCACCAAGCTCGAGGGACGGCAAGATCAGCATCGGCGCCAGTCCCAGCGCGAGACACGAAAAGGCCAGCAACCCGGCACCTAGTTGCATGGTCGCGGGCACTTCGTGGCTGTTACTCGCCTCAACGGAACGGGGCCGTCCAAGAAAGCCAATGCCCATGGCCTTGACAAAGGCGGCGACGGTGAGCCCGCCCGTGAGTGCCAGCGCCGCAACGGCGACCGTCACGGTGATGACCACCGCAGTATTAGTACTGGGTAACGCGTGCAGCAGGCTCTGCAACAACAGCCACTCGCCGACAAAACCGTTGAGCGGCGGTAGGGCGGCGACCGAAAGGGCGCCGACGAGAAAGACCACGCCGGTGACGGGCATTCGTTTGAGCAGTCCGCCCAGCCGGTCGAGGTCGCGAGTACCAGTGACCATCTGGACCGCGCCGGCGGCGAGGAATAATGCCCCCTTGAAAAGGGAATGATTGAACATCAACAGCAGGGCCGCCACTAAGGCAATCGCGGCGATGGTGCGACTGCCCGACGCGGCCAACATGCCCGACGCCCCCACCGCAATGAGCACCAGTCCCATGTTGTCGGCGGTTGAGTAGGCGAGCAGTCGCTTGAGATCCGACGTGGTCGCGGCGTAGAGCGCGCCGTAGAGCGCCGAGAGAACGCCGAGAGCGCTGACGAGCAGCCACCACCAGACTGGACCGCCGCCCAGCAGCACGTTGCCCACGAGGATGATGCCATAGATTCCGAGGTTCACCATGGCCCCCGACATCAGGGCGGAGGCCGGACCGGGCGCCTCGGCGTGGGCCTTGGGCAGCCACACGTGCAGTGGCACGGCGCCCGCCTTGGAGGCGAAACCGAGCAGTGCCAGCACGAAGATCGTGCCGCGAAGGGCGCCGGAGAGGTGATGGGCGTGCAGTTCGATCTGGGCGAAGGTCTGGCCGCCGGCGTGCGCACTGAGCAGCACGAGCGCCAACAGTATGGCGGCCGCCCCCGCGTGGGTCATCACGGCGTACCACTGGGCCGCGCTGCGCGCCGCCTCGCGTCGCGACTGATCGGTGAGCACCAATACCAGCGAAGTCAGTGCCATTAACTCCCAGAGGACCAAAAAGGTCGCGACGCTTCCGGCGAACGGGACCAGAATCATTGAGGTGACGAAGAGCGGCAGGGCGCACGATGCGGAGCGCGTCGACAGCCCGTGGCTCGCGTAGCCGAGCCAGTAAAGGGTGGAAGCTAAGGCCACGACAACGATGGCAATGACGAAGACCGCTCCCAGTGGAGTCAGCACCAACATCGTGCCCGTGAGAGGAAGAATCTTCGTCGTGCTCATCACGATCGCGTGGCCGCTGTGTAGCACTGACACTGCGGCGACCAGCGCCGCCGAGCATGAGACCCAGGTCAGCAGCACTGCGGCGCCAACCCGGCTCCTTACCGGCAGCGAACCACCCGCGATCGCAGCCATGAGACCGGCCAGCGCCGTCACCCAGACGCTGACGTGATTCACTTTCCGGTAAAACCCCTCAGGGCTTCGACAATCGCCTGCGGATGCGGCGGGCAGCCAGGAATGTGTACGTCGACTGGAACTATGTCGCTCACGGAGCCCTCGACGCCGTAGCCGCCCTTGAATACGCCACAGTCCTTTGCGCAGTCGCCCAGTGAAACCACGAGGCGTGGTTCGGCCAAGGCCTCGTACGTTTTGCGCAGCGGGTCGGACATGTTCTTGGTGACCGGGCCAGTAACGAGCAATGCGTCGGCGTGGCGTGGCGAGGCCACCAGTCGGACCCCGAATCGCTCCGCGTCGTAGATCGGAGAAAAGGCCGAGTGCACTTCCATCTCGCACCCGTTGCAGGAGCCAGCATCGACGTGCCGCACTTGGAATGAACCGTGCAGGCCGCCCGCGAGCTCGTCGCTCGGGTGCGGCGCGGGACCAAGATCCTTACTGACTTTGCGAGGATGAGCCACCGTCTTAAGAAGGATTCGAAGTGTCACTGTTGCGGCAGCTTTCTGCACTGATTGACGTAGATAATCAAAAGTACCATGGGAACCTTCGTGCACTTTTTAGTGAACTGAGAAATTGGCAACCCCAACTTGGGACAAAGAAGACGGAGTTGGTCGAATTGGGTGCGTCGATGCGGCAGGCAGGTTTGCGGTCCTGGCGTCTGAGCACTGCGAACGATCAGGCATCTCACGTGCCCTTCGACACTGTTTGGCGCTCTCTTTTCGAGACGGACGTTCAACGGGCAAAGGGTGAGAATCAAGGGTTGTGCGCTCATTACAACCATCGCGTGTTTAAACCGTGCGACAAGGTTGAAGCTGTTCGTACGCAGAGTCCGACCGTCGGCACCATCGTTGACGTAACGAGCCGATAGTGAGAAGAAGAGATCGACCGCCGACAGGAGCAACTCGAATTGTGAGCCCGAGTGATATCCAGCGCCTCATCAATTTACGCCGCATTTTGGACACACGTCCGCAATTTAGGGGTCGGCTTGAACCCCTCGGTGAGATAGACGGGTAGTTTTTTTGAGATGAGTACCTCGCTCAAGATCGTGACACTCTGTACCGGCAACGTCGCGCGTTCGGTGATGCTGGGCTACATGTTGACGGCGCTCGCCGAGGCCTCCGGTGAGGATTGGCAGGTTCGCACCGCGGGGACGCACGTCATCGAGGGCTCGTCAATGAGTGGGCGCACCCGGGAGGCGCTGCTGCGCATTGATGAGTTGGGCTCGCTGAACTGTGGCGCACATCGTAGTCATCAACTCACGGCGGATGACGTTGCCTGGGCCGACGTGATTCTCGCGAGCGAAGCCGACCACGTCAACTTTGTAAAGAGAAATTTCGACAACCACTTCAACAAGACGGTGCAGCTGGCCCAATTCGCGAGGAGCGCGCCGCTCGATGGTCCGATTGAAGTTCAACTTGCGCTAATTGCGTCGCTGACGCCGTCGCCAGAATTCGACGTTACCGATCCGGCCGGTGGGGAACAGAAGGACTACGACGCGTGCGCTCAACAACTCTGGGAGCTAAGTCAGGTGTTCGCGACGCTGGTGGAGCAACACGTCATTTAGTCCTGTTGGACTGCCCGAAGACCACCCCACGCGAGCGTCGCACTTCGCGCGGCGAGTCGCTCTGATTCATTGGCGGCCGGAACGGGCCACCCCTTGGCCTCTTGCTGTTCCATCCAGGTCACCGCGGACGCTTCGGCAATGCCCACCACTCCCGCCGCGAGTTGTCGTCGGTGATCATCGCTGATGGAGATATTGATGAACGGCTCAAGGAACGTGGCGAGCACGATCTCTAGATTGCGCAATTCGCCAATCAT
>JBEKQN010000030.1:0-17530 GCA_049519675.1 Acidimicrobiales bacterium
CGGGTCTCAGGGTCGACATTTAATTGAAAAACTTCAACTATGACTAGCAGTCATAATCTGAGAATTCGCTCTATTAGACCCAAGAATGGACGGCCATTGTGGCATGAGGATACCCTCCAATTCGTACTATTCGAATTACACTCCATCCAGGGCTTTAGACCGAACATGAGACTCTCCAACGCAATTAACGGAAATTGAGGAAATAATGCTTGCAATTTTCAGCTTGAATTCAACCATTACACCAGGCGGAACCATTGGGTTGTTGATTGAGCTTGGTATTTTATTCCTCGACTTTTGGGCGGTCTCACGGATAATCGGGCAGGCGGGCTATTCGCGGACTTGGATACTGGTGCCCTTAATGCCCCTACTACTCACAGTCATTGCATTCGTCATCGTGTTCCACGACCTCACCAGCAGTATTTATGGGGGAACCTTCGGCGTCGCGAACATCGATACGATCGGCGCCATCTGGGTGCTCGATTTGTTCAGCATTGTGATTAATTGGATTTTCTTTCTCATCTTCGCATTTTCAACCTGGCCCGTTACCAAGCAGAATTACGCCCGCTTCAATCGGGCGGCTCCGCCCACCACGGGTGGTGGCCCTGTCAGAAGTAACACTCCGCCGCCCAATCCACCAGCGCCCTCATATGGGGTACCAAACAGCCGCCCCGCGCCGCCCCCGCCAATCGCCCCCTCATCTGAAATGCCAAGCAGCCGCCCCGCGCCGCCACCACCAAGCGCGACGAACGTGGCCCCAGGTCAAGGCGGCCGACCACCACAGGGTCCAATAAACCAAACACCCGTCGTCGCGCTAACGGTTCAGTACTGCCAGTGGTGCGGAAAAGAGCAGGCCGTCAATGCCCTGGCCATCCACCACTGCGGACCGAAGACTCGCCCGGCAGCCTTCTGCACGAAGTGTGGGACACCGTTGCTGCCCGGATCATCGAGTTGCGCCAATTGCGATGTGGCAAAGTTTTGCACGAAATGCGGGACACCGTTGGCGCCCGGATCATCGAGTTGCGCCAATTGCGATGTGGCTTCTCAAGAAACGCCAGAGCCACCCAAGTAGCGACGAAGTCTCCGTAAAATCAAATTAGAACTTCACGAATTGTGATTTCTAACTAGCCCACGGAGCTCGTTCGAGCGCGTTGTCTATAGTGACCCGTTCTTCCAGCAGCGGTCTGGAGAGCACCAATGCCCGCGGATTATTCAGAGTCACGAGGCCCGTCACGACACCGTTGCGCGAATACAGTGCCAGCCACTTGCCTTCGTCGTCGCTACCACTAACTCGCTGCACGTCGTCATCAGGATGAGGGTGACCCAAGAGTTGAATCTTCTTGCCGTACTGATCCGACCAGAAATACGGCACCATGAACTCCGTTGATGCTTCACTGGTCATCCAATACTTGGCTAACGTCGACGCGTGACCATTGGCCACCTCCCAGTGCTCAATTCGTACCGATTCCGTGCCAGTGATATTGGGCCAGGCGAAACGAGCCACGTCACCAATCGCCGCGACACGCGCGCTCGCGAGGAAGTGTTCGTCCACCACGACGCCATTATCGAGTACCAGGCCTGACGATTCGAGCCACTCCACGTTGGTCTGCACCCCCACACCCACGATCACCGCACCGACTTCTTCATCGGCGCCGTCATCGAAGGAGATCGACAGCCCACCGGGCGATTCGGTGACGTCGTTAATTTTCTGTTCGACCCGTAACTCAACATCCGCGCCCCGGGCGAGCCCCATCAGCCACGTAGAGACCTCTTCGCCAAGTATCCCGACCAGGGGACGTGATGCAACTTCGAAGACGATGGGTCGGAATCCCCTCGTGTGAAGGGCCGTCGCAGTTTCGGCACCAATGAACCCGCCACCGATGATGCCAACAGCGCTTCCCGGTTCCAGGGACGCCAGATCGATATTCAGTCGACGGATATCGTCGAGTCGGCGAATCGTGTGGATCCGGTCGTCGGCACTGAACGGCAGTCGCCGGGCCCGTGTGCCCGACGCGATCACGACGTGGCTGCCGGCAACCGAGGATCCATCCGCCAGTTGCACCGTAGAGTGAGCCACGTCGAGCCCAGTGGCGCGCACGCCCAAACGCATCGACACGTTGTTCTTCTCGATGAGTTCCGGCGTCGCCAATGTGGCCTTCGCGAGATCCCACTTACCCACCAACACATTCTTCGAGAGCGGCGGTCGATCGTAGGGGGCGTCGACTTCGTCACCAATCAGTGTGAGTTCGGACTCACATCCCTCGCGACGCAGCGCCTCCACGAAACGCCACCCGGCGAGGCCGGCGCCCACGACAATGACGTGGTCAGACGCGGTGAGCGTATCCATCAGGCGAACATAGCGAGCCACTGCTCCGCTGTCGTCGGGGCCAAAACGTAATTCTTCTGACGCACGTCGGCCATGGGTGCGCTGGGCTCCGCGGCGTAGAAGTGCCCGGGGAAGAGCACGGTGTCGCCACTCACGTCGTTCAGTCGTTGGCTGAGCGTGCGGTACATCTCCTCGGGGTCCGAACCCGGCAGGTCGGTTCGCCCACAGCCCTCGAGAAACAGGGTGTCGCCGCTCAGGAGCCGTCCATCGACGAGCAGGCACTGGCTACCCGGCGTGTGTCCCGGCGTGTGGATGAGGGTGATCTCAAGCTGACCAACGTCTACCCGGTCCCCCGACTTGTGGCCCCGCATCGCGTCAGCGCCCACGCCCGTGACGCGCGTCACCCACTCGACCTCGCTCTCCTGCACGTGTACCGGCACATCGGTCACTTCAAGTAATTCGGCGATACCCGCAATTGGCAGACCCATAAGGTCGCCGCCGACGTGGTCGGGGTGGTAGTGCGTTGCCAGCACACCCGTCACCCTCATTCCGTCGGCTTCAACGAGTTCCACCAGCTCACCCGGGCGGTAGGCCGGATCAACCAACACTGCCTCGCCGGCCTCGAGGTCGCCGAGCGCGTAGACAAAATTGACCATCTGGGTCGCCACGGGGTCGCCCACCGCGAAATCACGTCCGGCGAGAAGTTGGCGAAAATAAAAGCGTTCGCTCATTCGTCGTCGGCGACGCGCGCGATACGCGGAGCTAACTCCTCCACTCGGGCCTTCGTGGATTCCAAGCGGGCCTCGAGCGATTCAATGATGGCGGTGGCGCGCTCGAGTTTGGCGAACAGGTCGTCGACCGAGACTTCTCCTTCATCAAAAGACGCCACAATCGCGTTCAGCTCGTTCGCCGCCTCATTCCAGTCGCCAGTAACACTCATGTGACTCCATCCTTTTGCTTGACCGTTGACACAAACGTCCCGTCACTCAGCGTGACGCGCACATCCTCACTGACGAGCACCTGCTCGAGCGAGCGCACCACGACACCATCGGCGTTGGTCACGATTGACCAACCCTGCGCGAGGCGCTTCTTCGGGTCGTAGGCGCCCAACAGTTGGCGGGTGCTCGCGAGCGACTGCACGGCGCTCGCGAGCAGATGTCGACTCTGGATCAAGAGACGCTGGTGGGTGCTTTCCAGATGACGCTGCTCGGCGCGTAGGCGGTCGCGTACCGCAAAAATCATGGTGCGACGTCGCTCCGCGACATATTCATTGGCTTCGTCCAACAGTGCCTCAGTGGCGCTGAGCAACGTGCGCGCCGGGGAGCGAACATTGTTTGAGTACCAGTTGGAGACCAGATTCGAAATATCCTCACCGAGTTTCGTGGGCGTGATGGCGCGCGTGTGCGCCACGAGGTCGGCGATGGATTCGTCGCCGGTGTGGCCAATGCCCGTAAAGACCGGGGTTGACGACGACGCAATGGCGCGCGCCACCCGTTCGTCATCGAAGCAGGCGAGGTCGCCCTTGGACCCGCCGCCGCGCACGAGACAGATGATGTCAACGCCGTGGGCGTCGAGGGTGGAGATGGCCGCCACGATCTGGGCCGGCGCGGCCTCGCCCTGGACGGCGGTTCTCACCAGTACAACGTCGAATCCAAAACCAGATTTAAGCAGTTGGCCCGTGAAGTCGCTGTAGCCCTCGGTTTGGGGACTGGCGACCAGACCCACCCGCAACGGCACCGGTGACAGGACGAGACGCTTGTTCGCGTCAATCAGACCCTCACTCGTCAGGCGCGCAATGAGTTCCAAGCGTCGTCGGGCCACGTCGCCGAGCAGACCGGCCACGTCGATCTCGGTCACGGTAAAGCCAATGCGGCCCTGGGGAGCGTAGACGTCCACGTAGCCAAAGAAATTGACGATCATGCCCGGCTGCAACGAAACGCCGTCGACAGCCAATTTCCTCTTTAAGGGATTCCACTGCGAGGCCCAGCAATGAGCGTTGAGCACCGGGCGCTTCGAGTCCGACGCCGAGGACCCGGCATCCACCAGATCCACGTAGAGGTGGGTCTTTTCGTAGACCTTGGCAACTTCGCCCCGGACCCAACAGGGGTGGCGGCGACCGTAGGCCGATTCCAGCTGCGCGGTCAAAAGATCATAAAACTCGCCAACCTCAAGGATGGGCTCGGCGCGTAACGGTTCAACGGAGTCCACGTGGCGAGGCTACCGGAAGGACCATACACAGGCGCTCCTTGTTCCAATTCATTTGGTGTGTCAGACTTACTGCGGATGGTGAGTCGGCTGGGTGGCCGCAGTGCTCGGCAACGAGTGGTGAGGAAAGTCGGGGCTCCATAGGGCTGGGTGCTCACGAAACGTGAGTCGCGGTGACGTGCAGGAAAGTGCCACAGAAAAGAGACCGCCGATGACGAGGGAAACCAAGTACAGGCAAGGGTGAAACGGTGCGGTAAAAGCGCACCAGCATCTTGAGCGATCAAGGTGGCTAGGTAAACCCCACCCGGAGCAAGATCAAACATGGGAGAGCGGCCCGCTAGTTTCGGTGACGAGACGCTCCCGAGGTAGATCGCTAAGATGGATGGCCGCCCAACCTTCCAATGGGAAGGTGGACAGAACCCCGCTTATAGGTCGACTCACCATCCACCGAGCGCCTACGGGCCAGCGCCACCGCGCAATCATTTACTCACTCAACTTCTCGAAAGACTGAATCGTGCTGCACCTGCCTTACCACGAACTGCCCGTCGAGGACCCCGGCACGCCCGATCAGCGCTCCCCCATGCGATACCTCGTGTGGCTAGCCCTGCAACAGAAGGGCGCGCTCACGCTCAACGCCCTGTTTGGCATTGGCTGGATGGTCGCCCAGGCGCTGCTCTGGGCCGCGGTCGGGGCCGCTATCGACCACGGCGTTGTCGACCACAACGTCGGCGAGCTTTTCCTTTGGGTCGGCGTCGTAATGGCGCTCGGACTGTTCCAGGCCGTCTGTGGCGCACTGCGCCACCAACTGGCCGTGACCAACTGGATGAGCGCCACCTACCGCACCATTCAGATCATCGGTCGACACATCGCCACGACGGGTACGGCGCTGACCGACGAGATCCCGGCGGGTGACGTCGTCAATACGGTCGCCGCCGACGCCATGAGAATTGGCGGCGCCTACGACAGCTTGGCGCGAATCTCCGGCGCCGTGGTCTCGTGGATCGTGGTCTCGTTCATCCTGCTCTCCACGTCGGTCGAGCTGGGACTGATCGTCTTGATCGGTGTTCCAATTCTGGCCTCGGTCACGACGCCGCTCATGAAGCCGCTGCATTCAACGCAGGCGGCCCAACGTGAAGTCGCCGGTCGCCTCGCCGCCCTGGGCTCGGACACCGTCGCGGGCCTTCGCATACTTCGCGGCGTCGGCGGGGAAGACGTGTTTCTCAACAACTACAAACGTCAGAGCGGCCTCGTGCGCAGCGCCGGCATGCGCATTGCCAACCCGCAGGCGGGACTTGAATCGGGCCAGGTACTGTTGCCCGCGATCCTGACCGCCATCGTGACGTTCATCGCGGCGAAGAAAGTCATGAACGGCACCCTGCAGGCCGGCCAGCTCGTAGCCTTCTTCGGCTACGCCACGTTCCTTACCACGCCCCTCCGCACGGCCATTGAGTACGTGATCTCGACCACCCGGGCCTACGTTGGTGCCGGGCGGGTGCTGCGAATTCTTCAGGTCGCTCCCCTGGTCAGCGAACCAGCCGACCCACGTCCCTGGCCCCCGGTGATCGAGTCCCTCGAGGACCGCGCGAGCGGCATCGAGGTGCAGCGGGGCCAGTTTGTGGCCTACGTGACCGAGACGCCCGCGGAAGCCGCAATCATCGCCGACCGGATGGGACGCTACGTGCTCGACGTGGGTCAGGTGTTCCTCAACGGCGTCGCCCTGAACGAGTACTCCGTCATCGACACCCGGAACCACATCTTGGTGAGCGAGGTGGAACCGCGGCTCTTTTCCGGCGAGCTGCGTTACGAGTTGGTGACGCGGGGCACGCCCGATGAAGGTCCCATCCTGCGCGCCCTCGAGGCCGCGAGCGCACTGGACATCCTCGACGCGTTAGAAGACGGTCTCAACACGCTCGTCGAAGAACGGGGCCGCAGCTTCTCCGGTGGCCAGCGTCAACGACTCAGCCTGGCGCGAGCCCTGCTCACCGAGACCGAGTTGCTCATCCTGGTTGAGCCCACGTCGGCGGTCGACACCCACACGGAGGGCCGAATCGCCGCGCGCCTGGCCGAGATGCGCAGCGACAAGATGACGCTCATCGCGACCACCAGCCCGCTGGTGCTCGAAAAGATGGATCACATCTTTGTGGTGCTCGACGGCCACGTCGTCGCTCAAGGTACCCACCAAGCGTTGCTGGCGTCGTCTCCCGCGTACCGCCAGATTGTGCTGCGAGAAGAGTCACTATGAGCCAGCTACCAATTGCCAACTCCGCACTCGTGCGCGCGCACGCGCGCGTGCTCATCCGCCAACACCGGGGCGAACTCGCGCGGATGCTCTCGCTGTATTCGGTCGCCGCGATCATGGCGCTGATACCCGCGTGGGTCATTGGCGAGATCACCGAGCTCGCCACCACCCACAAGATGACAACCCATCGCATTGACGTGTACGTGGCACTGCTCTTCGGTTCATCGCTCGCCTACGCCGGACTCTCGTTCCTCGCGCGCCGGCGCAGCTACATCCTGGGGGAGAAGGTCTTCGCGCAGTTGCGCGAGGAGTTTCTCGCGAGCGTCCTGGCGCTGCCGCTCAATGAGGTCGAGCGTGCGGGCACCGGCGACCTGCTGAGCCGCACGACCAATGACATCGAAGCCATGTCGCGCACGGTGCGCTTTGCCGTACCCGAGTGGCTCGTGGCGCTCGTCCAGACGTTGCTCACCTTCATCGCGATGATCCTGGTGAGTCCGCTGGCCGCCGTCGCCAGTTTGGTGTCCATCCCCTTCCTCTACCTCTCCACGCGTCGTTACCTGCACTACGCCACGCCCGGGTACATGCGCGAGCGCATCAGTTACGCCACTCTCTCGGGCACAATCGCCGAAACCGCCGAGGGCGCGCGCACCGTCGACGCCCAGCGCCTGGGTGATCGTCAGGAGACGCGCGTCAACGGGAACGTCCGTGAATCCTTCTACTCTGAGATGTACACGCTGCTCATGCGCCTGGTCTGGTTCCCGATCGTCGAAAGTGCCTTCGCCCTGGCCGTCGCCGCGACGCTGGGCTGGAGCGGGTGGCTGGCACTCAACCACCACATCTCGATTGCCGCGGCGACGACGGTCACGCTCTACGTGGTACAGATCAACGACCCCATCGACCGAATCGTGTCGTGGCTCGATGAGTTGCAGATCGGCCAAACATCACTGGCGCGACTGGTGGGAGTGTCCGCCGTGCGCGACGACCGCCCCACCGAGGGCGTGGAGCCGTCGAACGAGACCATTACCGTGAGCGACGTCTACTACGCGTACCGCAGCGGACACGACGTGCTGCGCGGCATCTCACTGACCATCCAACCGGGCGAGCGACTCGCAATCGTGGGCCCGTCGGGCGCCGGGAAATCGACGCTCGGACGACTGCTCGCCGGCATCGACGAACCCCGTTCGGGTTCAGTGAAGGTGGGTGACGTCGCGCTCTCGTCCATGCCGCTCACGATGTTGCGCCAGCACGTGGCCCTGGTCACTCAAGAGCACCACATCTTCATCGGTTCGGTGCGCGAAAACCTGGCCCTCGCCAAGCCCACCGCCAGCGACGACGAGATCCTGCGCGCGCTTGATGCCGTGGACGCTCTGGAGTGGGTCAATGCCCTGCCCGGGGGGCTCATGTGCCAACTCGGCACGACCGGATATCAACTCACCCCGGCGCAGGCCCAGCAGTTGGCCCTCGCCCGGCTCGTCATGACCGATCCGCACACCCTGGTACTCGACGAGGCCATGGCGCTCATTGACCCGCGAGCGGCGCGCCATTTGGAGCACTCGCTGAGCGCGGTGTTAGAGGGCCGCACCGTCATCGCGATTGCCCACCGCCTGCACACGGCCCACGACGCCGACCGAGTCTGCGTGGTGATTGATGGTCGCATTGCCGAGTTGGGCACGCACGACGAACTCGTGAGACTCAACGGTGAGTACGCCTCACTGTGGCGCAGTTGGCGCAGTGAGGGCCCAAACGAATCGTCACGTGCGTGAGACGAGACTCCCCGTCGAGCGCGAGCTCACGAGGCAAAGAGCGCAGTTACTCTTTCTTCTGGCTCGTCGCGAGGAACCGGTTGAGTGCGTCCAAGGTCGCCATTGACGATGACACGAGGTCGCGCTCGGACTGGGCAATGCCTAACATGTCCCGATCACTCGAGGGCGAACGCAAGGTCACGATGACCGGCCAGCCCCGAACGGTTGCGACACTCACGGCCGCCAGGAGATAGAAAGGTATCTCGAAGCCCAAGTCCCGCAGCGCGGTCAAGGTCGCTTCGGCGCCGCCAAAGAGTTGACCACTGCCAGCGCGCCCGAGTCCGGTGCGTCCGTCATAGCTCAGCTGCACTTCGCAAATACCATCGTCGGCGTTGAAGTCCGCACGCACCAACGCCACGCGTGACGTCTCAGCGATGCGATGGGTTGAGGCCTGACTGGCATCTTCGACGCTCACCGTGGCGTCGGGATAGTAGAGACTGGCGATCTGCGACGCGATGGTCTTAATCGCGGCGCAGTCCTGTCCGTGGATGACCAGTTTCACGGCGTCAACGTCACCGCTCGCGCGGTGACTGATGCCCACGTTGAGTACGCCCGGCAGCGAGCGTAGTTCGAGTTCAAAGTCTTCTTCGGTCGGCGACATGATCAGTGCTTTATACCCTTCTTTTCGTAGAGCCGGGCATCGGCTATCCGAAATAGTTCTACCGGATCAGTGGAATCGTGAGGCGACGCGGCGACGCCCACAGTGAATTCAATCTGTACGCCGGCCGACTCGAGATTAGCCCGAAGTCGGTCAATGAACCCGGCCGACTCATTGCCCTCAGCGTTGCTGAGGATGACGGCAAATTCGTCGCCACCGATTCGCGCGGCCGTGTCGCCTTGACGGACCGAAAGCCGCAACGCAAATCCAAACTGACGCAGAATGTCGTCACCGTACGCGTGACCCGATCGGTCGTTGACGGCCTTGAAGTCATTCAGGTCACAGAGTACGAGCGTGAAGGCCCAACCGTAACGGGCGCTGCGCACACTCGACGCCTGCAGGGCGGTGTCGAAGGCGCGGCGGTTCGCGATGTTCGTCAGTGGATCGTGCGCGGCGCTGAAGCGCGCGAGGTGCAACGAGAGCGCCAACTGGCACGCGGTGCGCACGGCGTCGCGCTCAATATCGGGCACCACGTCAGGATCGCAGTACACCCCCGCGACGCCACCGAGGCTCTCGACTAATTCAGGCAACACCGACTGGCGACCGAGGCGAAACGACTGCGTACCGAAGGACTCGTGCACTAGTACCACAATCGCATCGGTCAGCTGGTAGCGCAGCGCGAGCAGGTCAAGTACCGAATAGACAAAGCCAATACCCAACTCACTCGCGGAGAGCTCGTCGAGCATTGTCTGAAAGAGCCACGGTTCGTAATTCTGTGCGTAAAGGTCTGGGTCCTCGGGTGAAGCATCGCTCATTGAACTCAACACGGCCTCGCCGCCAGTTCGAGAGGCGCTCCTTCTTCCGGGTGCAGCAGAGACAACGGAACGGCGCCGGCCTGCAATAACGGGATGAGGTCGGTGGGAGAGATGGGCTTGGAGATCAGGTAACCCTGGCCGCGGTGGCAGCCCAGCTCGGTCAGCTTTTCGACGATCTGACTATTTTCGATTCCTTCGGCGATGACCTCTAGATTAAGGGCCTTGCCGAGGCGGATGATCGACTCGACGATGGCGCGGTCGTAGGGATCGTTGTTGATGCCCTGGACGAAACTGAGGTCCAGCTTCAATAGGTCGACGGGCAGGTGCTTGAGCTCGGACATCGAGGCAAAGCCCGTGCCAAAGTCGTCCAGCGCCACTTCCACACCCAGCGACTGGAAACGGCGCAGGATCCTCGCTGTCTTTTCTGGCTCATCAAGCACGGCGTATTCGGTGATCTCGATGCACAGTCGCTCGCCCGGCACGTTGTTCATGCGCATGCAGTTCTCAACGAATTCGACCAGGTCATCCATGACGAATTCGGCCGGGGACATGTTGACGCGAACCACCAGTTCGAGGTCCGGGTACTCGCGCTGCCACTGGGCCAACTGGCGACAGGCTTCGGCGAAGACCCAGCGGCCGATATTGACCACCAATCCCGTCTCTTCGGCGACCGTGATGAACTCATACGCCGCCAGCAGGCCCCGGGTCGGGTGCTGCCAGCGGACGAGCGCTTCAACGGCCAGTAATTTGCCGGTGACGAGGTCGACTTCGGGC
Organism: Acidimicrobiales bacterium; assembly: GCA_049519675.1. Classification (GTDB taxonomy): domain Bacteria; phylum Actinomycetota; class Acidimicrobiia; order Acidimicrobiales; family RAAP-2; genus RAAP-2. The sequence continues at coordinate 10,757 of JBEKQN010000030.1, forward strand.
TGGAAGTGCAGTCGGAGTCCGCCGCCCTCGATGGCTTCACGCAGCGTCAGCTCCGTGCGCGACTTCTCGTTGGCCGCCTCGCGCATGGCTTCGTCGAAGACCACCACTTGATTGCGACCGCGGGCCTTGGCCGCGTACATCGCGACGTCGGCCCAGCCGAGCAGGTCCAAACTGCTGGGCGATCCCGGTCCAGTCATGGCCACGCCGATACTCGCGGTGTGGCTCACCAGTTGACCGCCAATGTCCACGGGTGCGGCAATGAGCTTCAAGACACGGTAGGCACTGGCGAATACTTCCATTTCGCTTTGGGCGTCATCAACCACGAAGACAAACTCGTCACCGCCCAGTCGGGCGACGAAGTCCCCGGTGCGGATGCTGGTGCGAATGCGGTCCGCAATCGTGATCAGCAATCGGTCGCCACTGGCGTGGCCCAGGAAGTCATTCATGATCTTGAAACGGTCGAGGTCAATAATGAGCACCGCTGTGCCACGGTTGGCGTCGAGACGGTCCTTCAACTCACGAATAAGTGCTCGGCGATTAGGTAGTCCCGTCAGATCGTCGTGATTCGCGTTGTAGGCCGTGCGCTCCTCGGCCTCGATTCGACCCTGGAGTTGGACCAACATCGACGCCACGGCCTGCAGTGCGTTGATTTCTGCTGGCACCCACGCGTGCAGCCCGAAGTGCAAGAAGGCGAGGACTCCCCACGTCGAGTCACCAAGCAGCAGTGGCACCGCGGCGCCGTCAACCAACGCGGCGCCGGAACCCGCTTCTACGCGCTCCAAATACTCTTCGGCGTCGCCGCTAAGTCCCGCGAGATACGGACCCTTGAGGTCCCGGGTCATCATGAAAATGGGGTCAGCGTCGAAGGCCACTTCACCCAGGGGATCGGGATCGGGCACTTCGCGGTACGGCCACTCCGCCTCCAAGACGCTCATGCCGCGCACGTGGTCGTTTCGACGAAGGAACGCGACGTCGGCACCGAGAAATTCAGCCAGTACGCGCGTCGTCCAGGTCAGGACCTCATTGCGATTGGACGAGGATGCGGACATCAGACGTTCGGCGACCTGACTGACGAGTTCGTCGAGGCGCCGCTGGTGGATCAGCACATTTTCGCGCGTGGCCTGTGTTGCGACGTGGCTGAGCAGACCGGCGAATGTCTTGGTCAGGGAGCGCTCACGCTTGGACCAGGTGCGCCCGTGTCGCGCGACAATGAGCGCGCCAACGACGTCGCCGTCATGGGCCTCAATGGGGTCAACTAAAACTCCCCATTCCACGCCGTCGACCACGAAAGAGTACGGGCCGACGGGGCCCTCGCGATTGAGATCGCCTTGCACCCGTTCTTGAATATTGGCGAACGCCGCGTTCGAACCGGACTCAACAAGCGGTTCCATGTTAAATCCTGGTATTGATTCGGCGGACTTGGTCACGACCGCGACAATTTCGGTCCCAGGCACGACCTCTAAGAGCGTCTCGACCACGAGACGAGTCTCTTCGCCAGCCTTCTTAGTTTTGGAATTCGTGAGACTACTCACGGGAAAGTCCTTTGTTAGACCCGAAATAAAACGGTAGCAGCACTTTTGGCCTATTACCAGGGTATTTTTGCCTCTGAGTACCCGTAAATGGAGAAGAAAACCCTTGTATTTTCTACATTCCGTAGGCAATCACGGGCTCTGCCGTGGCCGACGGAGCGCTGGCTCGACTGAGCACGTGAGCGAGCGGCAGTCGGGCGCTGCGCACGGAGGGCGGCGCGGCGTGCAGCACCCGCAACACCATCACCATGGTCTCGCCTTCATTAAGATTCCACAGACCGCTAAAACGCTCCGACAGCCGGTACATCTCGTCAAGGTATCGCTCGCCACCGAGGCCCAACAGATCCTTTTCACCCTCGGCGAAGAGGAATACCGGCGACACCGGCTGGACCGCGAGACCGTGCATTTCCGCACTGAGCCAGAATCTCTCGACGGCGGAGCCGCCGCGCACGTACCACAGCGGTTCGGATCGCGGCACGGTGATCAGAGCGATTGCGGAACTGGAACCAACCATGACACGGGTGCGCGTGCCCAGCGCCTTTCCCGCACGCCAGTCACTGAGATGGCCCATCACGTCAGCGCGGCCCAACAACTCCAGCGCGGCGTAGCCGGAGGGATCCATCTCCAAGGTTCGTACATCCATGCCTTCTTCAATCGAGTCGCGGCCCGGCCAGCGCAGTTCACCCAACATCTCTTGATGCACGTTGGGGATCAAGAATCGTAATCGGTCCGACTCCGCGAGCACCTCGGCCAGTTCATCGATGCGGTGGCGATCGGTAACGAAATGAAGGCGAGCGCCCTCTCGCTCCACACCGCGAGTGAGCAGCTGCACTGTCGAGTCCGCTATACCTGATGGGCTGCCCAATCGGCGGTTGGCGGAGCGCGACGACACGTTGGGTTGCAATGGCGATATCTCGGCGTCGGTCAAATGGCCGAGTTGCATGGTGGCAATGTGGTGTGACGGACGGCCTTCGGGAAAGAGCTTGATCGGTCCGAGGCTCTTAAGCGACGATGCCGCCACGCGGGCGTTAAAGAGTGATGCCCCCATGCCAACGTAGCTGCCGCGATAGTGCACGTCCATTGATGAGTTACTGCGCTCGGGGACCATGTAAAAGCGAATCTCGTCGTCGTCGGCTTCGAAGCGCCACGGTTGCACGTTGCCGCCTGATGGGGCCCGCCGCGCGGCGTCAACGATGTGGTCAATGGGATCATCACTTTGCGGGGCCGGGTCATCGGGAGGTGGCGTGAGCAGATTTGCTTCGCGCTCCATGTCGATCTCGACGGGCTTAAGCCCGGACAACACCTCTTCGACATCGAAGCGGACCCGACCCGACGGCAACTCCCCATCGAGCCCGAAGCGACGCACAGCAGCTGCGGCCGTGACCGCGCCGAGCGTCACCTCGCTCGCGAGCTGGGGCCATCCGGTAATGGTCTCGCCCAATTCAAAGAGCGACGCCGCACCACGCGAGGTGACGTCGAGCGGTCCAAGCATGCGCAGCACGTACGGTCCTTTTTGCTCAGTTGAGAGGCCCGCCAATTTCGTGGAATCGAGGTCGCCCAAAAGTCCGTGGAAGATTGGACGATCGGGCTCTAAGTCAAAGCGCTCCACATCAAGCACACCACGGTCGCTCGTCTCCATGATTACCGGGATTCGCCGTTCGCGCGCGGCTTCACGCACGAGCAGCTTCATGTCGAGCGAGTCACACTCTTCAATGACCAAATCCAGACCGTCGAGGAAACCGCCGAGGTTCTCGCGAGTGATGCCCTCGGGCACGACCACTACTTGCAGGTACGGGTCGATCTCGGCGATCCTCCGCGCTGCGACGACCGCTTTGTTGACGCCGAGGTCGAGGACGCTCGCCGGGATTCGGTTGAGATTCGACAATTCAACAGTGTCGAAGTCGGCTAGCCGGATCTCTCCGGCCAGACCTTCCATGGCCAGCACGTGCGCAATCGAGTGACCGGCGCTCACCCCCACGACGCCGATTCGCAGCGTGCGCTGGCGAGCCTGCTCGGTGCGCGTCAATTTGTTGCGATTGCGGTCTAGTCGAAGTGTCGAAAATCCCCTCGGTGCCAACAATCGCACCACGGCGCGGCGCCACGGATAGTAGACCCATCGCTGGCCCTCGTCCATTACAACTCGCGCCGGGGCCGGAATGATATTGGCGAGCTGCTCGCGCTGTTCGTCATAACGGTCAATTATCAGCAGCGAGGGATCCTCGCGCAACACGCGCAGTACCTCACGCTGCGCTCGCTGAGTCACGTCGAGCACCAGCGGTCGGCGAGCGTGGTCGCGGGTGAGGCCCAGGTCGACGGGGCCGATGCTGGCGGTCCTCGGTCCTCGGGCGAGCTGCTCGCCTTCTACGCGCAGGGCTAATTGATTTTCGGGGCTACTCAGCTCGTAGCTCAAGGTACGCCGCCACGCCAGGGCGACCGTGCGGTACCGTTCGTCAGGAAACGGCACCCACTGGGTGCCAATCATCCGGGCGCCGGTGACGTCGGCAACTGGCATAAGGCGATCAGCGACTGCGGCCACGGCGAACTCCGCGCCCAACCAGTTCATGGCGTGCACGAAACAGCGCGAAATGGCCGCCACCAGACGGTGACCCGTAACCGCCTCGCCCTTGGACCACGCACCCTTGCTTTCGAGCGCACCGAGGCGTACCTCTTGGTCAATCAGGCTCGCGATCATGTCAACCTCGGATGAGGCAGCCATCTCTTCTATGAGAATTGCTTGGAAGCTGCCCTCAATGGGACCGAGGAAGCGAACCCCCGCCACCACCTCTCCGTCGGGCGCAAAACCCAAGAAAAAGAGTGACACACCGTGACCGTCTTCAAAATCTTTGCGTCGGATAGTCCCCTCGATGCCGTGATGTTTGTACACCCCTTCGGCTTCATTCAGGTAGAGCTTCCACAAATCCGGTCGCTCCAAGGGATGGTGGCCCTCAAAACGCACCCCCGACGCCTGATCGACGAAACTCGCTCCGTAACGGTAGCGGCGACCGATTGAACTACCCACGGGTGATCCTTTCGTCTGAATGAAGTCGAGAAGTGGCGAACCAAAATTTCGCCGAATCTCCTAAAACTATAAGGGACCACGAGGTGATTTTGGTGGAGCCTCACCGTCAGAATTGATCGTCGCGAAGGTTACAATTCGACTCGATGACACTTCACTTCATCCTAAGAATCGTGAAGACTGACCGTAGTGATTAACGAATACGGTCAATCTCGAGTGCTAGTCCTCACGCCCTACCCCGCTGCGCTAGCGGCGCGTGAGCGAACGTTCACGATCAGTAGCATCCATTCCGTTGCGACGCGGTGCGCTTGTTAGGGCTGCTCATCGGCGGATGCGCCGTATTGGGACTCACCATAGGATCGTTCCTCAATGTGGTGATCTACCGAGTGCCACGACACGAATCAATCGTGACACCGCGTTCCGCGTGTCCAACGTGCCGCTCTCCCATTCGAGAACGCGACAATATTCCATTGATCTCTTGGCTGGTGTTACACGGTCGCTGTCGCGACTGTCATTCGCCGATCTCAGTGCGCTACCCGCTCGTTGAAGTGGGCACCGCGGCACTCTTCGCGGCCGTTACCGCGCGTATCGGCTTCAATTGGGATTTGCCGGCCTACCTCGTTTTATTTGCCTCGCTCTTGGCGTTAGCGTGCATCGACGTCGAACGCCTGGTACTACCCAAATTGATTGTCTATCCCACCCTGGCCCTGGTCGCCGCATTGCTACTGCTCGCCGCCGGCGTCACGGGCCATTGGCACGATCTGCTGAGCGCGGGCATCTATGGCGCCGGATGGTTTGTTGCTTTCTTTGCTCTGAACCTGCTGAATCCGCGCTACCTGGGGTTCGGTGACGTGCGCCTCGCGCCCGTGTTGGGACTGGCGCTCGGATGGCTCGGATGGAAATACGTGATTTTGGGCTTTTTCGCGGCCAATCTCTTTGGCGCCGTCATCGGCGTGTGGCTAATCGCGACGAAGAAAGCGCGCCTCGACCAACAGGTCCCCTACGGCGTGTTCCTAGCGCTCGGCACGGCCTTCGCCGTCTTGGTTGGTCCCGACGTCGTCACGCATTTGTAGGAAAGCAAAATCGCGGCCGACTTAATGGCGAGAGACCAACGATCGCTCGCATTGGCTATGAGACGGCTCAGCAAACGCGGGCTGCCGGGGACTTCACACTGACACCGCGCAGGAAGCGCATGACGTGGCTCCGAGCGCAAAGGGTGTCCCACAACTCGAGCAATACGCAGCGGGTCGATTCTTCGGACCGCAATGGTGAATAGCCAACGCATTGACGGCCTGTTCTCTTCCGCACCACTGGCAGTACTGGAGCGTCGACGCGTTGATTCGGGTCTCGGGAGTGAACTGCGGCGCCGTGGGCGCTGACGCTGATGGAGAGGCAGTGGCGGGGCGACCAAAGCGCATGGCGTTTGCTTCGTCCAGGTCAGGCGGCGGATCCGCGGCGACGTTTGTAAACGCTGCCGGCACGGGTCGTTCCACCTTTCGTAGGCGAGGCTCTCTACTGAACTGCTCGACGGGCCAGGAGGAGAACGCAAAGACCACGAACATCAGCCACGAAGCCACCGTGCAAATGAGATCCGCATAGAACAGCGCACCTAGGCCATTATTGAAACTGAAGCTATTGTCAGCCACCAACGCATCAACGTAGAAGGCAATACTCAGCCTCGAGGACTCGATACCACCAGATTGACCGAACGCCCCAAGACCATGGATTTCGCGCACGTACAAGATGACCGTCAGGACAATCGGCACCATCGGAACCAGAATCCACAGCAAAGAAAACCCTGACCTGGCAATTATTCGCCCGATCGCAAAGACGGTGATGATCTCGACAGCCAGCCACAGTATTGATATGAAATCATTCATTTTTCAAACCCCCGCCATTTGGAAACATACGTTCAGTCTGGGACGTCACTACTCAACCAGCGATTGTAATTCTTACCATCTGCTCTTCGGGCATTCCGAAGATTTGTCGAAGGAAATACGTGATGATGGACGTGCTGATAGAAGTGCGACGCACCACGCAAGTCGGTATTTAGAACACAGAAACGGTCTTCGACGTATCAGTCTCCGTGGCGCGTTTCATGGCCACGTCGCGCGGTCCAACGTTTCTCGTTTCCGGGGGGGCAAATCGTTTCACTTTTGAGCGCGAAATCGTAAATGTAACCCAAAACTCCATCAATAATCGGTCAAATTGAGAGTGCATCCATCTCTA
>JBEKQN010000031.1:0-17447 GCA_049519675.1 Acidimicrobiales bacterium
CCGCGTCGCCCAGCAACGTCATGCAGATAATGAAGGAAGCCGCGTAGACCGTGGCGCGCGCCAGGGCCCACCAGACCTCGCCGAGGGCGACGTCGGTGACGTCGAGCGGCGTGGAGAGTATGGCGTCGTAGGCGTGCGAGATCTTGAGCCGGAAGAAAGTGTTGAAAATCGTATCGATAACCGCGCCGTTCATCGACGACGTCGCGAGCATCCCGGGCGCGACGAACGTGGCGTAACTGATAACTCGACCGTTCACCGTGAGGTTGCCGACGAGGTGGTTGAGACCAATCCCGATGCTCAGTAGGTAGAAAAGGGGCTCGAAGAAACCTGAGACCAGCATGAGCCACTGGGAGCGGTAGACCATGAAGTTACGCTCGAAAATGTGGCGCGATCGACGCGAGCCGAACTGGGGCAGGGTGCGCGTCAACATCAGTCGACCAACCGGCGACGCATCGTGTGGCGGCCCCAAAAAATGCCGGCAACGGCCATCACCACGAGGAACACGATGTGGAAAATAATTGCACCGAAGGATCCGTCGCCAAAAGCGGCGGCGCGCGCCAGCGCAACGCCGTGATAGAGCGGCATGAATTGGACGATTGGACGCAGGTACCCGGGGTAGGACGAGACCGGAAAGAACGTCGCGGAAAAGAGGAACATCGGTACGAAGGCGAAGCGGTAGATCGCGGTGAAGGAGCCGTCGGATTGTGCGGTGGCAGCGAAGGCTACGAGCGGTGCCGAAAAGGCCAACGTGATGAGCGCCCCAATGAGTGGCAACGTCAGGCACCACCAGGACTGCAGTGCGCCGAAAGAACCAATGACGATCGTGTAGACAACGCCAGTGGCCAGGGCTCGAGTGACGACCCACGCCAGCTTGCCGTACAGGATGTCCTCGGGTTCGAGTGGTGTCGCAACCGCTGCATGGTACGTGCGAATCCATTTGATGGCGGCGAGCACCGGCCACATTGACTCACCCTCACCCAACTGCATTGTTGTCGTCGCGAGCAGACTCGGCGCGATGAAGTGAATGTACGTCTGACCTTGGACGAGGCCAGTGTGTGCCGTTACCAGTTTTCCCACTCCGATGCCGAGCGCGGCGAGGAAGAAGATTGGATAGAGCACGGAACTCGCAACGGATCCACGCCACGTCTGGGCGTAGTACGTCGCGTGGTACCACCAGCTTCGACGCCAACGTGGCCAGCCGAGGGAAACGTCAATCGGGTTCGTCACGCTTAATCCACCAGAGTCCGGCCTGTGAGGTGCAAGAAGACGTCCTCAAGTGAACTTCGACGAACGAGCGCACTCGCGGGCACGATGCCTACCTCGTGAATCTCTCGCAGCGTGTCGTCGCCCGCGTCGACGTAGAGCAGTATGCGGTCCGGTAGCACTTCGACGCGCTGCGCGAACTGTCGGAGTCGGGAGTTGAACTCTTCAGGGGAGTCGGTGTCGAACCGCAGTTCAACCACTTCGCGCGTGGAGTGCAGCGCAATGAGTTCGCGCGGCGGACCTTCGGCCACGATGGTGCCGTGATCCATCACCACGAGGCGATCGCAGAGCTGCTCGGCCTCGTCCATGTAGTGGGTGGTGATGATTTGCGTGACACCGTCACGCTTCAAGCGGTACAGACGCTCCCAAAGTAAGTGTCGGGCTTGAGGGTCGAGTCCCGTTGTTGGTTCGTCAAGAATCAGGAGTTCTGGTTGATTGATCAATGCTCTCGCGATGGTGAGACGGCGCTTCATCCCGCCAGATAGATCGTCGACCTTGTCGTTCGCGCGGTCAGAGAGTTGGGCGAAGTCGAGCAACTCCGTTGCCCGTGCACGCAGGATGTCGCGCGAGATGTCGAAGTAGCGACCGAACATCTCTAGGTTCTGACGAACAGAGAGTTCGAGTTCCAACGTGTCCTCTTGGGGCACGACGCCCAGACGACCACGGATCTCGGGACCGTGCGAGCCCGGGTCGAGGCCGAGGATGGTGAGGGTGCCTGAAGTGGGCCGGGAAACGGCCGAGATCATCCGCATCGTGCTGGTTTTCCCGGCACCGTTGGGGCCGAGGAAGCCGAACGTCTCGCCGCGATTGACGGTGAAACTGACACCCTTGACCGCTTCGAAGTCGTCGAAACGCTTGACGAGTTCGTGTGCTTCGAGAATTGGTTCGCTCATCGCCGCATACTTCATTGGTTCACGCGAACGTGGGGAATAGGACAGATAACGGTCGCGCTCATGAACCTGATTCCCCCTCTTGACGATGTGACTGTCGTGTCAGTTGCTGGTCCTGACGACGTCTGGCCGGTCTGGACTGCTGGCCTCTTTCGAAGCGGTGGCCTACATGCCTATTTGTTCCCGACCGCTACCAGACATTACGCGATTGGTGCGACAATTCGCCCTGAGCGAACGCGAGTAGCCAAGAATCTGCCCAGGTACCTCAAGAAGTCCACTGTACAATGAGGCCGAATCTGACAAGGAGCACATGATGGCGTCGCAGGTAAACGGGGTCGTCGCAATGACCAAAGGCGAGCCGGTGTCACTCGTGACCGTCGTGGTGCCCGATCCCGGTCCGGGCGAGGCTCTCGTGCGCGTCCAGGCGTGCGGTGTCTGCCACACGGATCTGCACTACCGCGAAGGCGGAATCAATGACGAGTTCCCGTTCCTGCTCGGGCACGAGGCAGCCGGGGTTGTCGAAAGTGTGGGGCCCGACGTCACGTCGGTGCAACCCGGGGATTTCGTCGTGTTGAATTGGCGCGCCGTGTGTGGGGAGTGTCGCTCCTGTCGACGAGGAAGGCCCTGGTACTGCTTCTCGACGTTCAACGCAACACAGAAGATGACATTGACCGACGGGACGCCACTGTCGGCGGCGCTGGGCATCGGGGCCTTCGCGGAGAAGACGCTGGTAGCGGCGGGCCAGTGCACCAAGGTGAACCCGAAGGCTCGGCCCGAGGCGGTGGGACTTCTGGGCTGTGGCGTGATGGCCGGACTCGGTGCAGCGATGCGCACCGGTGAGGTGGGAGCAGGTGACTCGGTGGCGGTCTTCGGGTGTGGGGGCGTTGGCTGCGCCGCGATTGTGGGCGCACGTCTCGCCGGCGCGACGACGATCATCGCCATCGATCTGGATCCGCGAAAACTTGATCAGGCGCGAGAGTTCGGGGCCACCCATGTTGTTAATGCCTCGAGTGAGGACGTCGTCGAGGCGGTTCGCCGGTTAACTGACGGCAATGGCGCCAACGTCTGCATCGAGGCGGTAGGCAGTTCGAAGGTGATGGAGCAGGCCTTTTACGCGAGGGACCTCGCCGGCATCCTGGTTCAAGTTGGCGTGCCCACGCCCGAGATGCGCATTGACTTGGCGATGATCGATTTCTTCGGGCGAGGCGGACAACTAAAGCCGAGTTGGTACGGGGACTGTCTGCCGTCGCGCGACTTTCCCATGCTGGTTGACCTCTATCTTGAAGGGCGCCTCGACCTCGATCGATTTGTCAGCGAGACGATTGCCCTGGCTGACGTCGAAGAGGCCTTTCATCGAATGGAGCGCGGAGAGGTGCTGCGCTCCGTCGTTGTGATGTGATGACCGGGCCGGTCCGTGCATCGGGTGTTTTCTCCCTTGACAGGTCGGGCTTCAAGGTCGAAAGCAATCGAATTGAGTCGCTTGGCGAGGCACCTCAGGAGCGATGAGTTCGTTCATCGCTCCTGAGGTGCAGTCGACGATTCAGTTAGCCCTAGCGGACTTCGAGGTTGCCGGTGAGCCAGCGGATCGCCAGACCCGTACCGCGAGCAGGACCATCGCAACGACAAAGAGCGCCATCAAAGCAACAACACGGAGAGCTCCAACCGACGCGGTCTGTTCGGCCAAACCAAAGCCCACCAGAAATACGACTGACAACCAGCGTGGAACCAGTCGGCTGCGCCACAGAGCAACGGCCATGAGGACCGGCGCCAAGAGTTCGCTGAACGCGTAGATGTCGAAGAATGCTTTGCCGGCACCTGAATTGAATGACGTGGTGAGGAATCTTGCGGCCTGGAGTTTCGCCATATGCGCGGTGGATGCGGTGGCGAGGTTGATGCCGCCAAGCACGTTGGCGACGATGCCGCAGAAGGCGCCCACCGCTCCCAGTATCGCGGCCACGGTGGCGAGTGCTGCACTGCGTCGTCTCACCAACGTGGCGATCGCGAAGTACGAAATGACGATTCCCGCGAGTGCGATTTCCGTGAGCGAACCCGAGAGATACAGCTGGCTGGAGTGCTTTGCTGCGATGGGCAACACCTTGAGCGCGATGGTCGTCGACGTAATTATCTGATCCGTTCCCTTGGGATTGAGTGCTTCGGCACTCATGTACGTCAGCGCCGCGATGGGCAGGGCGATTGCGAGCAGCCGCCGGCGAACGCGGCCGGCCCGGTCGAGGGATTCCTCCGGCAACGAGGCGATTGCGAGGTGCTGGTCCGCAGATGCGCTGACCGCTCCTGGCGCAAGTCGTTCCGCTTTCTTGAGTGTGAAGTTCATTGGTATCTCCTTGGTGAGTGGTGCCGTGACATTGGCTTCAGAGGCCAACGTGACCTCATAATCAAGAATGTCGAAACGGGCTGCCCACGTCATCGGCCAAGGGGATTGAAATGTTTCATCCCCGCGACGTCTTTTTCCAACCTGCCGGGGTTCGTACGTACATCTAGAGATGTAGCGAAGTGACGACTCGCGGATGATGCGCGCGAACGGTCGGATAAGTAACGTCAAGAAATGGCGATACCCACCGAGACGCGACCTCAGCGACCTCCGCTGCTGCAGCGAGTCACCTCTCGTCAGTGGGCGTTGATCGACGTCGGGCTCTGCGGGCTGTTCTTCCTGGGCGGATTGGCGATCATTACGGTGGATCGAGGTCACAAAGGGCTGCCGCACCACTTCGCGTGGCTACTTGTGACGCTCTGCCTGGCGTCGGGTCCTATCGCGCTGCGGCGCCTCTATCCGATGCCGGTTCTGTTGATAGTGACCGCCGCGTTGGCGGCCTCGACCATGCTGGGCCAGGGGTTCATCGGTGTACCCATGGTGGCCCTTCCGCTGTACAGCGTCGTGGTTCGATTTGATCGACGGACCTCGCTGCTTGCGCTCTCAAGCGTCGAACTGCTGCTTCTGGCGTCGCTCGGGGTCGCGGCTCTCCAGGGGCCGATCGGTGCAGGTGCTTCCTTCAGTGTCGTGGTGGCTGGCGCCACGTGGATAGTGGGAGATAGCGTTCGCGCCCGACGGGCCCACGGCGCGCGACAAACGATTCAAGCTGAAGAGCGGCGTCGCGAGGAGGTTGCCAGGGCAGAGAACTCAGTCATCGAGGAGCGACTCCAGATCGCTCGTGAACTTCATGACATCATCGCCCACAGTCTGGGCGTTATCGCCGTACAGTCGGGAGTCGGCGGACACGTCCTGGACACTCAGCCCGAGGAGGCTCGAAAGTCGCTCGCCGCCATTGAGGCGACAAGCCGCTCGGCCCTGGAAGAAGTGCGCGGTTTGTTGGGCGTCTTGCGACGTGGCGACCTCGATGAACCCAGCCGTACACCGGCACTGCGTATCGCCGATCTCGATCGGCTCTTCGACGAGTTGCGAGCAACAGGGTTTGGGGTTGCCTACCAAGTTCATGGACAAGTCGTGGAAGTACCACCCAGCATTGACCTCACGGTCTATCGCATTGTCCAAGAAGCGCTGACCAATGTCAGAAAGCACTCCCACGCGACGAGTGCGACTGTTGACATCACCTTCGACAGACATGGGCTGGTCGTGAGTGTGATTGATGATGGGGGTGTCGATCCTTCACGTGACGACGTCTCGCCGATCCATGGCGGCGACGCTCGTGGAGGTCATGGGATCATCGGCATGCGAGAGAGGGTTCGAGTCTTCGGAGGCTCACTCGCGGCGGCGCCGATCGATGGTGGTGGCTTTGAAGTGAGGGCTCTGTTGCCCATGGGTGGCGTGTTGCCATGACCATCAAGGTCGTGGTGGTGGATGATCAGGCCCTCGTGCGGGCGGGGTTTCGGGTTCTTATCGACTCGGCCGACGACCTCGAGGTGCTCGGTGAGGCGTCCAACGGCGAAGACGCTATTACCGTGGTTCGCAACACTTCGCCCGACGTCGTGCTCATGGATATACGCATGCCGGTGATGGACGGGATCGAAGCGACGCGCTCAATCACAGGTGAGCATCCGGGAGGCGGTCCACGTGTCCTCATCCTCTCCACGTTTGACCTTGACGAGTATGTCTACGCGGCCCTGCGCGCCGGGGCGAGTGGCTTCATGCTGAAGGACACTCCACCCGAAGAGTTATTGGCGGCAATCAGAATCATTGCAGAAGGTAATGCGCTGTTGGCGCCGAGCGTGACACGACGACTGATCTCGGAGTTTTCCAAGAGAGAGGTCAAAGTTCCAGGTTCCACTGACGTAACCGATACCTTGACCGAGCGCGAGCGTGAGGTGTTCGCGTTGGTTGCTGAAGGACGGTCAAATCGGGAAATAGCAGATGAGCTTCACATGAGCACGCCCACCGCGAAGACCCATGTGAGCCGCGTCTTAATGAAGTTGAACGCGAGGGACCGTGCCCAGTTAGTCGTGATCGCGTACGAATCTGGCTTTATCACCCCCGGTTAATTGGCGATTGCTGTTTTTCTACCGGTGAACGTCGTCGTTATTTGGTCACCCGGCGAAGGGTGCCCGCTCCAACGACGAGCGCGGCGAATACGTAAGCCAGCATGATGGCGAACTGGCCAACGTAGTACTCGTTCGACTGCAGCGGCGTTATGGCATGCACGGCGGCCGTCATTGGCAACACATCGGCGACGGCGCGCAGCACGGAGGGTAGCTGGCTCACGGGAATGACAAGTCCGCACAGAAGTAGCTGGGGCAGGATGAACGCAGGCATGAACTGAACGGCCTGGAACTCCGTGTGCGCCACCGCACTCAGCGCCAATCCGAACGCGGTGCCGAGCAGTCCGGCACAGAGCGCCACGACGCTGATGCGCCATGGCACACCCTGATGGGCTAGCCCATACCAGGTATACGAGAGGACGGAGACGAGGAGGCTTTGAACCAGGGCGAGGGCCCCAAAGGCGATTGCGTAGCCCGCGACGAAATCCGCCTTCGTCAAGGTCAGCGTGAAGAGACGCTCAAGGGTTCCGACGGTCCTCTCGCGCAAAGTGATCACTGACGTGACGAGGAACATGACAATGAGAGGAAACACGCCGAGCAGCTTCGGGCCAACCGAGTTGAAGGCACCCGGCTGGTTGGTGAGCGACCACGCCAGGAGCCCCACCAACGCTGTCGGCACGAGCAGCAACAGTGCGAGGGTCCGTGGATCGTGGCGCAACTGTTCGAGAATGCGCCGGGTGGTGAGCAGGGTCCGTCGTAGGCTCATTGACGGCCTTCGATAAGGCGCTCGAACGCTTGATCGTAGCCAGTCGCTTCGGATGCGGCCAGCAGTGATGCGGGTGTGCCGTCGAATAGCAGAGTTCCCTCACGCAGCAGAAGCAACCTGGCACAACGAGCCGCTTCATCCATCACGTGACTTGACACGATGACGGTGGCCCCAGTTCTGGCGAGACTTTCGAAGGTGCGCCAGAGGTCGCGCCGCAGTATCGGGTCCAGCCCGACGGTCGGTTCGTCCAGGATGAGAGCCGGGGGCGAACCCAGTAGGGCGACGCCCAGCGATACTCGCGCCCTCTCCCCGCCGGACAACGATGAAACGAGTCGGTGGGAGAAGGAAGTGAGAGCGACGACGTCTATCACGCGCGCGACTTCAGAAAGCGGCTGAGTCAACACGCCGGCAAAGTAGCGGATGTTCTCCTCGACGGTCAGGTCGAGGTAGACGGCGGAGCTTTGGGCCATGTAACCAAGTCGGCCGCGCAGCAACGGCGACCCCGCAATGGATTCCATGATCCGCGCGGAACCGCCAGTGATCGCCTGGACGCCAAGCAGTGAACGCATCAGAGTGCTCTTGCCGCTGCCGCTGGGCCCGAGCAGACCAATCAGCTCGCCGGGAACTGCGTGAAACGAAATCGACTTCAAGATTTCGTTACCATTCCGTACGACACGCAGGTTCGACACCTCGAACGTCAATTGGTCGGAACTATCCATCTGGATCGACCTTACAGTCGCCAGCGGATACGAAAAAATTGACGGCAATTGTGCCGTACGGAACTCGGCGGCTCTCTGTCGGCGCACACGGGGTCGGCCGTCAAGGGCGAGGAGTACTTGAGTGACCTCTGAATTCCAGATTGAGCCATCGACCATTTCCCTAGGAATTCGCACTCGCTTCGGGGTAGGGCTTGTCGTGGACGCCGCACGCGGCATGCAAACGACTGCTGCGAGAGCGAAATCACAGTGCTGGACATCAAATGGACTCCTGCATCAGGTCAACGTGAGCGAATAGAGTCGCCCTGGGGTCAGCGCCAACGCTGATGACAGTCGCGATTCAACGCGCCTGAAGAGAGGTCCAAATGGAAAGCAGCCCTAAAGGCTGGTACGAGGACCCATACGGACGCTTGCCGTTTCGCTGGTGGGACGGGACCAAGTGGTCTCCGTACGCTCGGGGCGACGAAGTCCAGTGGGACCCGATTGATGCCCAACCAGTCGCCGTTCGTCGCCCGGGCCTTCCGACGATGGGCGTCGCACTCTGCGGCTTCGCCATCGCGGTGGGGCTCTCCTTTGTGGTGCTGATCGTTCTGCGCGCCAACGGAAAGCCGGGCGGGCTATCGGTCGAGCTGGTTCTTACCGAAGTTGCCTTGTGGTTACCAATGATTGGAGCCTGCTGGTTCGTGTCACGACGACGCGGTGAACGGTCCTTTGCGATTGACTTCGGATTGCGGTGGCGGCCTTTGGATATCGGGCTCGGACTTGCCGGATCCGTCGCTGCCCGCTCAACGGAGTCGATCGTGCTGCTGCCCATCGTGCTGCTGCATCCTCATTTTCGCATTCCGGAGGTCTCGGAGTTTCAGCAGTTCACCAATGGCGCCTCGGGATGGATCGTGCTCGCGCTGGTGACGTGTGTGGGCGCACCGATCGTCGAGGAATTATTCTTTCGAGGACTCATTCAGACGCGGCTCGTCGGGCGTTTCGGGCCGGTCGTTGGCATAGGAGTGACGTCGGTACTCTTTGGCGCGGCGCACCTTATCGGCTGGGCCGGTTCGATTTCGCTCGTGTACGCCTTGGCCATCGCGGGAGCGGGTGTCGCCCTGGGTACGATGCGCCACCTAACGGGACGCCTCGGTACTTCAATGATGACGCACAGTTTCTTCAACGCTCAAGCGCTGATCATCCTCGCCTTCGTGCATTCTCCATCGTTACTGATTAGGTAACGGCGTCTCTCAGATCGGAGATGACAAGTCGGAAAAGACTTGCTGAAAATCCGTGTCGAAGGCGGTTCCGAGCGATTGAAGACTATCTAACTCGCCCGGGGAAATCGATGTTCCACTCTTCATCTGGTCCAAGAGGGCAACGAACTTTCTTGTCGCCGCTTCGAACCGAGTCGCATCGGCTTGGGTGCCCGAAGGAAAGTTTGTGTTGTCAAGCGTGACCTCAAAGGCGCGGAAGTCGTTGGCGGAGGTGGAGAAGTACTGCTGCAAGCAGACGTTGGCGGCGAGAGTGCAACTCGTCTTTTGCGTTTTGGCCAAAAGTACTTCACTGTTGAGCGTGTTGTTGGCGGTTGTCAATCTGGCCAACGCCGATTGGTTATCGCGCAATCTATTTTGAAGAACAGTCTGGGCCGTAAAGCCCAAGGCGCCAAGAATGAGGAGCGTCACCAGGATTCTCTTCGATCCCTGGCTTAGGACCAGTCGAGCGGTTCGCGGAGACTCCTCGGGGTTCACTAACGCATTACTCAAGGGAAATACGGTGGGTGCGCCGGTGGGTGCGCCGGGTGTGACGGTGAGATCTGACGACCGGATGTCTCCGTCGATGGATGACGTCACGGACTCGCCAGTCGAATCATGGGCCACGGACTCGTCGATTCCAGCAGCAACCGGCGATTCAGTTGCTGGCGCGGTGGGCAGAAGAACGCCCTCAGGCGGTACTGGCAGATCACTCGACGCGCTGGGGGTATCTCCGAAGAGTTCGCCCGGGTACTTGCTGGTGATCATCATGTAGTACGCGTAGAAACGCGCCTGATATCTCAATATGGCTGCCAAGGCGCCGAAGAGCGGGAGTGGCATCTCACCCTTGACCAGCACGATGAGCCAAATGAAGATTAAAGCAACCTCGACGCCGACTGATACGAGTGTGCTGACGATGGCAGCTGGAATAACCAAAATGATTCGAAACAGGACGGCTAACCGAGGGACCCTACTGCTCGGTATCTCCAAGTTGACACCGAAGTCCTTTTTGTCAGAGAACGGAGGATACGCGTCATTCATTAGGTAGAGATAGGAGTACGTGCGCGTCGCAAAGACGATGAAATCCGAGAGGGGGCGCACGAAACTGTCTGGCAGTCGACCCAATATCAGTGCGGCGAACCACCCGATGACAATAAGGAATCCCGCGGCAATCGAGAGAAGCAAGAACCAGACCAGGAGAGGGATCGCCAAAATGAGCCGGAACGCCACTTTCCAACGGTTCTGGCGTTGCGGCGCACCGAATCCCGCCTGTACAGCTGAATAATTCGCCACATTCCTCCTCGTTGATTTGCGAACGTATCCTGACACAAGAACAATGTCGGTGCGCGGTCTTGCGGGTGGTGCGGGCAGCGGTTCGTTGAACGTTCAACTTGCACAATGGTGCGCTCAATTTATTGTGGGCGAGGGGGGACTTGAACCCCCACATCCTTTCGGATACAGGCACCTGAAGCCTGCGCGTCTGCCAATTCCGCCACTCGCCCTAAGACCTCGCAACAATAGTCCAACGGCCGGAATCGGGAGCCGCGGCTTCGGATACGTGCGGGCGGCCGGTACAGTTGAAAGTGCCATGGTTCTGAAAAAAGTTGAAAATCGCCTCGAGCGAATCTTTGAGCGGTCTCTTTCGCGGCCCTTTAAGAATTCACTGCAGCCGATCGAGATTGGCGCGCGTATTATCCGCGAGATTGATCTCACGCGCCGGCTCTCGAGCCAGGGCCCGATTTCGGCCAATCGTGTGCGTGTGTGGCTCGGGCCAATAGATGCGGAACGCTTCAACGGATTTCAAAAGGCCCTGATCGCGGAACTCGAAGAGACGGTTCGCCAGCACGCCGTGAGCGAGGGATACAACTTCGTGGGACCAGTAAAGGTCGAAGTATTCATTGACGATGATTTAAAGGCCGGCAATCTTGCGGTGAAAACAGAATTCGTCGGGGGTGAAGGTCAGCCGCGTCTGCTGGCCGACGACGGGCGGACCTTTAACATTGGTGACCGTCCTTTGGTCATCGGTCGCAGCCCGGACGTCGATGTCGTCATTAACGACTCGAACGTTTCGCGGCGCCATGCCGAGGTGTGGCGCACGAACGAGGGGGTCGCCATACGAGACCTGGAGTCAACGAACGGCACGTTTGTGAATGGTCACCGCATAACGTCCGTATCACTGTCACCACGCGACGACGTTACGGTGGCGACGCTTCATATGAGGATTGAGCTCGCTTGAGTTTCCTGGCCGCGTCGTCGAACTACGCGGCGGTTGTTCGTCCGCTGCAGGTCCTGGTAATGGTGATTGCCATACTGTTCTTCTTCCGAGTGCTGCGCGTTGCGTCGGTTCAAGCACGCTCACCCGAAGAGGTGACCAAGGGGCGTCGGCGCGGCTCCACGCTCGGTTTGGAATACATTGAACCGCTGCCTCGCGCTGGAGAGCGTTTGGACGTGGAGCGTGCAGTGACGATTGGTCGCAGTCCCGATTGCGATGTCGTTCTGAATGACACGTATCTTTCGTCGCGCCACGCGCGAGTGGCGAACGACGGTGGTGATCTTTCCATTGAAGATCTCGGTTCAACGAATGGCACGTACGTCAATCAGGAACTCATTAAGGGTCGCGTCCAACTCGACCGCGGAGACATCGTCCAAGTCGGCGGTGTTCTCTTCGAGGTGGTTCGTTGACGCGATGGCGTTACGCCGCGGCGACAGATACCGGGGTAGTGCGCGAGACCAATCAAGACGCGGTGTTCGCCGATGACATCCTGGCGCTGGTGGCCGACGGCATGGGAGGACACGCCGCCGGAGAAGTAGCGGCCGCCATCACCATTGAACTGGTGCGTGACGAATTCCATAAACGGCCCACGGTTGAGGGACTCTACATGGCCATCGAGGCCGCCAATCGCGCCATATTGGCGAACGCGCGTGAGAACTCCGAGCACTTCGGGATGGGTACAACCGCCATTGCCGTGGGCCTCACCCAGGACAATGACGGCGTGGTGTCGCCGACGCTCTTTAATGTCGGTGATTCGCGGGCCTACCAAGTTCGAGACGGTGCGCTGCGATTACTGAGCGAAGATCACAGCGTCGCCGAGGAGTGGGTGCGCATGGGACGCCTGACACCCGAGGAGGCAAAGGTGCACCCGCGCCGCCACCAACTGACCCGCGCGCTCGGGATTGAAGAGGCGTTGGAAATTGACGTGATCTCGCTCAACGCGTTGCCGGGCGATCGAATTCTGCTGTGCAGCGATGGTCTTTCCAATGAACTGACCAACGAGGAACTGGCGCGGATGGCGAGCTCGCCCACGCCGCTCAAGGAGTCGGTCGACCAATTGGTCGCCGGAGCGAACCACGCGGGAGGACGCGACAACATATCGGTCATTCTTTTGGAATTTGATGAAGTCAGTGTCGCGACCACGGAGATAAAGCGAACCGTCAGCACGCGTCCGCCGCCGGAGGTACACAGCACAAAAGCAGTTCCCGCGCGTAGGTCGGCGGCGCCGCGGCGCTTCACGTGGCGGGTGTGGGCCAGTGTCATGTTGCTGATCGTCGTCGTGGTCGGTGCGGTCTACGTGGTCAAGTGGTACGCGTACTCCACGTATTACATTGGCAACGATGCCGGAGTGATCGCGGTCTACCAGGGCCAGCCCAACGGCGTTCTCTGGTTCAAACCGAAGAGGGTCTTTGACACGGACTACCCGTCGACGCAGCTCTTGCCGTCTGACGAAAAGGCACTTAATTCCACGATTAGCGCGCCCACACTTGAATTTGCGCTCAAGTACGCGACGCACATCCGCAATCTGTGGCGGGTGCATCAACACGAACTGAAAGTTGCGTCAACCACCACCACCACGTTCGCCAGTTCGTCCACGACCACGACAGCAAAGAAAGCGGCGGGTTAGTACGTGTCGAGACGGCTCAGCATTTTGGCTTCCGTAATCCTGGTGCTGTTCGTGGTCATTGCGGCCCAGTCGGCGTGGGTGCAGTTCTTCCACGCGCCGGCACTGAATGCGTCGAATCTAAATCCGCGCAACGCTTCGGTGAATAGCACGCAGTATCAACGCGGTGAGATCCGCGCGGCCGACGGCACGGTATTGGCCGAGTCGGTGGCGACGTCCAGTCACGCCAATCCGTGGCGACGGATATACCCGACGGGACAGTTGTTTTCGGGCATCGTTGGTTTTACCTCAACGGCGGAAGGTAACTGGTGGCTCGAGGCGCAGTACAACAGCTATCTTGAAGCGCACGCGCAGCCAGCGCAGAGTTTCGAGCAGGTCCTGGCGCCAACCAAGGCGGCCGACTCGGTGACGCTCACCGTGAGTCCTACGCTGCAAGAAATTGCCCGCAGCGCGCTCGCCGGGCGCAACGGATCCGTCGTGGCGTTTGATCCCAAGACCGGGGACACCCTTGCCCTGTATTCGAATCCCACGTTCAATCCGGCGCCCTTCACGTCATTTCAGACGTCAGTGCAGAAGGCCGCGTGGAAAATCGTGAATACAAATGACAAGGAGGGTTTCCCACCGCTTGGTCTTTTGGCGACCCAGCACTCTTTCTTTCCGGGTTCAACTTTCAAAATCATCACCACGGCGGGGATCGTCGCGTACAAGCCCGCACTGCTCACAAAGAACTATCCGCAGATGGTGTACACAAAGCTTCCCGACACCACGAGCCTGCTGTACAACGATGGCCACGTGTCGTGCGGCGGGACGGTGCTGCAGATGTTGCCGGAATCCTGCGACCCCGGCTACGGCCTGCTCGGCATCGCGCTGGGCGCGCAAGACTTGACGGCTGAGGCAAACGCCTTCGGCTACAACCAAATTCCGCCGCTGGATCTACCTGGAGGCGTCGCGTCGTTTTTCCCGGCGGAGTCGAACCTGGCGGCCAACCCGCCCTTCCTCGCTTATTCGGCGATCGGGCAGGAAGACGTGAGCGCAACGGCGTTGCAGAACGCGTTGGTGGCGGAAGGAATTGCCAACGGCGGCACAATTATGACACCACACCTGATGTCCTATATCAGCGCGCCCGACGGCACCGTCGTAAAGCGTTACAAGGATTCTGTGTGGAAGCAGCCCCTGACGGCGGCTCAGGACGCACAGATCGTGCCATTGATGGAGGACGTGGTGAAGTACGGCACTGCCGCGCAAGTCGGATTCCTGCCGGCGGATGACGTCGCCGCCAAGACCGGCACGGCCCAAGTGGGCAACAATCTTACGAATGACACTGACGACTGGATGATTGCGTTCGCACCCGCGACCGATCCGACGGTCGCCGTCGCCGTCAGCGTGCCGTTTCAGGGCTTCAGCGTCACGGGTGCCCAAATTGCCGGGCCGATCGTGAAGTGTGTCATCGAAGGCGCGTTGGCGTTGCAGGCGGGTCTGCCAGCGACCGGTACGTCCACGACGTGCCCCACTTGACGCAATTAAATCTAAAGCGAAAGGCGTAGGCTGAAAGGCGTATGGAGCCCGTGAGCGACCCCAGAATCTACTCAAATCGGTATGAGGTCACTCATCTCATTGATCGTGGCGGCATGGCGCTGGTGTACCGCGCCCAGGACCTATTGCTGAGCCGCGCCGTGGCGCTCAAGATTCTCTACCCCGAACTCAGCGCTGATCCGCTCTTCGTCGAGCGGTTCCGTCGTGAAGCCCAGGCGGCCGCCAATCTGTCGCATCCCAATATTGTTCCCGTCTTTGACTGGGGCGAGGACAACGGCACGTACTTCATTGTCATGGAGCTCATCGACGGCACCTCGCTCGACCACGAGCTTCGTGGATCAAAGACTTTGACGCCGGCGCGCAGCGCTGTTATTGCGGCGCAAGTGGCGGCCGCGCTGGGCTACGCCCATCGCAGCGGCGTGGTGCACCGTGACGTGAAGCCGGGCAACATTCTCATTACGAGTGACGGACAGGTAAAGGTCACCGACTTTGGCATTGCCCAGGCGGTGTCGAGCGAGGACCTTTTTGCTGAGGCCGGTTCGGTCATGGGCACGGCGACGTATTTTTCGCCCGAACAGGCGTCCGGAGCGCCGGTCGACGGAAGAAGCGACGTCTATTCCCTCGGCGTGGTGCTCTACGAGATGCTGGTGGGTCGTCCGCCGTTTGTTGGTGACTCTCCGGTCGCTGTCTCGAGTCAGCACGTGAACGATCCGGTGCCGCCGCCCACGCAGTTCAATCGCGACGTACCCAGTGACCTCGAAGCCATCGTGATGGAGGCACTCGGCAAGTCCCCGTCGCAGCGTTACCAGTCAGCGGACGAGTTTCGCGCGGACTTATTGCGCTTTAGTGAAGGACAACCCGTTCGCGCGGCCGGCCACGAGGTGGCGTTCTTCGGCGACGACGCGACGAGGTCGGTCGCCACGGTCTCGGGGGGCAGCCGCACGCAGGCCGTACCGATGATGACCGGTCCGCGCCGAGACGTTCGTCGGCGCCGCAGAAACTACTCGAGCGCGATCTGGACTGCGGTCGTGGTGCTGCTCGTCGTGGGCGCCGGGGTGGCCTACATCTTGTTGACGGCGTCACATGCGATCACCTCGATGCCCGACGTCATTGGCCAGCCCGTGTCGGTCGCGACCCAGACCCTGCAAAAGGACGGTTTGCAGATTGGCTCGACCAAAGAAGTGTCGTCGAAGAAGCCGCAGTTCACGGTGCTGTCCACTGACCCCGCCCCCCAGGCCAAGATCCACAAGGGCGAGACCGTGACCCTACAAGTCAGTCTCGGACACACCACGAAGCCCGTAGTGATTCCCAAACTCGTCGGCATGACGCTCCTGCAGGCCGAAAGCACGCTGTCGCAAGCCGATTTGCAGTACAAGGTGCACTTCGCCCAAAAGGGCACTCCGAATGTCGTGCTGGCCCAGAATCCCCCTCCCAAAACCAACCGTCAAACCGGTGACACCGTGATCTTGACCGTGCTGGCGCCCAATGCGCCCTTCCCGCTGCCTTCAATGTCGGGCGACACGGTGGCGGCCGCCTCTTCGGTGCTCGGGCAGTATCAACTCGCGCAATCTCCAAAAACCGGCACGGCCTGTTCAAACACGCAACCCGTTGGCAACGTCGTGAGCACGGTGCCGCCCGCCGGAGCGCAGGTAAAGCCCGGCGACTCGATCGAGTTCTTGACGTCATCCGGACCGTGCATGGTCCCCGTACCCGACGTGGTCACCGATAGTTCGACCGATGCCCAGGCGGCGCTCACGGCGGGAAATCTCGTCGCGGCCTTCCAACAGGCGCCGCTCGGCACGTGTCCTCCCACGGAGGCTGTCGGCACCGTATTGAGTCAAAGTCCCAGCGCAGGCGTGCAGGCACCGTACGGATCAACGGTCGACCTCACGGTCTGTCCCGGCCCGCTCAGTTACTAGGAAATCTCTCCGTTGGCCCCCAGGTAACATCGTGACCTATGGCTAAGACCGGACAGAAGCGACGCAAGAGCAAGGAAATGGGGCGCTACGTCTCAGCCGAGGGTCGCGGCAGCTACACCGCTCGCAAGCCCGTCAACTCGGAGCACAGTCCTCGCTGGTTCGGTTGGTTGCTGCTGGCGCTGCTCGTGCTCGGCGTGCTTATCATTGTTCTTAACTACTTGAGCGTGCTGCCCGGTTCCGTGTCGGGCTGGTACCTGGTGACGGGCCTAGTCTCGATGTTCTCGGCCTTCTACCTCGCCACCCGGTACCGCTGAACGACCGGGCTCGCCCCCCTGATTTGTCAGCTGATTCGCTCGATGATGGTCGCGTTCGCGAGCCCGCCGCCTTCGCACATCGTGAGCAGTCCGTAACGTCCATTGGTGCGCTCTAACTCATTGAGCAACGTCGCGCAGAGCTTGGTGCCCGACGCGCCCAGCGGGTGTCCGAGCGCGATCGCGCCGCCATTGACGTTGACCTTGGACAGGTCGACGTTCAGTTCCTTCTGCCAGGCGAGCACGACCGAGGCGAACGCTTCGTTGATCTCGATGAGATCAATGTCATCGAGCGTCAGTCCGGCGCGCTCTAAGACCTTGACGGTGGCGGGGATTGGCCCCGTCAACATGGTGACTGGGTCGACACCGGCGAGGGCAAAGGTGTGGAACTTGGCCCTCGGCCTGTAGCCCAGTTCGCGAGCCTTCTCTTCGCTCATAATTAAGACCGCCGAGGCACCGTCGGTGATCT
>JBEKQN010000032.1:0-17221 GCA_049519675.1 Acidimicrobiales bacterium
GACGACACGATGAGCGGCGCGTCGATCGTGGCCACTACTTTTCTTCCTTAGCCGCGCGCGCGGCGCGCGCGGCGCGCGCGAGGGCGCGCTGTTCAACGACTTCTTGGCGCGGCGCACGAAGGCCCACGCTGCGACGAACGCGCACCAGCGTGCCGTGGGCGGGCACGTCGTGATCCAGCTGCCCGTTGCGCAACTGGATCGCGAGTGCGTCGAACGATTCAATCGTGGTCGTACGTACGTAGCGGTGGTTCACCTGCACGCACGGCGCAAAGTTGCAGTCGGCCAGGCATTCGGCTTCTTCGAGCGTGAAGAGCCCGTCATCGGACGTGCCGCCAACGGCACAACCCAGTGAGGCACCGACCTGTTCGAGCATCTCCTCGCCGCCCGCCAAGAGGCAGGCAATGTTGGTGCAGATCGACACCACGTACTTGCCCACCGGCTCCAAGTGGAACATTTCATAGAACGACGCCGTGCCGCGCACGTCCGCCGGGGTGGTGTTCGTGAGCTCGGCGACCTCGGCGATGCCCTCATCACTGAGGTAACCGTCCTGTTCTTGGGCGAGGTGCAGCAACGGCAGCATGGCCGAACGGGCTTGGGGATAGAGCGCGACGAGGTCGACGCAGCGTTGACGGATATCGGCGCGCAGGTGGCTCACCGGTCCACCTCGCCCATCACCGGATCGACGGTAGAGATAACGGTGATGGCGTCAGAGACCATGCCGCCGCGCATCAAGAGCGGTACGGCCTGCAGGTTGACGAAGCTTGGCGCCCGAGTGTGCATGCGATATGGCTTGGGCCCGCCGTCAGCGACGAGGTAGCAACCCAGTTCACCGCGCGGCGACTCAACGGCCATGTAGACCTCGCCCGCGGGCACGTGGAAACCCTCAGTGAAGAGTTTGAAGTGGTGGATCAACGCTTCCATCGACTCACCGATGCGCGCGCGCGGCGGCGGCGTGACCTTGGGATCCTGACTGCGGTAGTCGCCCGTAGGCATCATGTCGATGCACTGGCGCACGATGCGGATTGACTCGCGAATCTCGTTGAGGCGGATGGCGTAGCGGTCGAAGTTGTCGCCGTAGGTGCCAACGATGACGTCGAACTCGACCTGGTCGTAGGCGAGGTAGGGCATAGTGCGGCGCAGGTCCCACGGCACGCCGGTCGAGCGCAGCAGCGGCCCGGTCACGCACAGGGCCAGCGCCTCTTCGGCGGTCATTGGCGCGACGCCGATCAGGCGCTGGCGGAAGATTGGCTGGCCGGTGAGCAGCTGGTCGTACTCGAAGGTCCGCTCGTAGATCGTGTCGCAGATCACCAGCACGTCGTCCTGCCATCCGTCGGGCAGGTCGGCCGCGACGCCCCCGGGACGCACGTAGTTCAGGTTGAGTCGCAGCCCGGCCGTCTTTTCGAAGAACGCCAGGATGAGTTCACGTTCGCGAAGTCCGTAGATCATCATCGAGGTCGAACCCAGGTCCATGCCGTTGGTCGCCATCCACACCAGGTGCGAGGACATGCGGTTCAGCTCGCTCATCATCATGCGAATCCAGATGGCGCGCTCGGGCACGTCGATGCCCAGCAGCTTCTCGACCGCCATGGAGTAACAGAGTTCGTTGATCACGGGGCTGAGGTAGTCCATGCGCGTCACGTTGGTCGCGCCCTGAACGTAACTCAACTCTTCGCCGGTCTTTTCCATGCCGGTGTGCAAGTAACCGATGACCGGCTTGGTGCGCAGCACGAATTCGCCGTCGAGTTCGAGCATCAGGCGCAGCACGCCGTGGGTCGAGGGATGCGAGGGACCCATGTTGATGATCATGGTTTCGTCGTCGCGCCGCTCGTAGTCCACCGAGTTGGGGTCGAAACTGTGGCCATCGAGGCGCAGCACCGATCCGACCTCGCGTCCAATCTCGGGCGCTTTCGTGACGTCACGGCGCAGGAGTTCCTGTACGCCCTCAGAGGTCTCAGCCGTCAGTCGATCGAAGCGTTCGACCGTGCGTACGGTGTCGTCACTCACCGCGGACCGGGCGCTTCTTTAAACTGCACGGGCACTCGCCCACTGCCGTAGTCCTTGCGCAGTGGATGACCCTCCCACTCTTCGGGCATCAAGATGCGCGTCAGGTCGGGATGATTGGTGAAGAGCACACCGTAGAGGTCGAAGGCCTCGCGCTCCATGGCTTCGGTACCGGGAAAGAGCACGAACAACGAATCGACTTCCGGTTCGTCGTCGCCGGCCTGGACACGCACGCGTACCCGCTGGCGCTTCGAAAGACTGAGCAGGTTGACGACGACTTCGAATCGGGTGCGCATCACTCCTTGGGGCAGCGCCCGGTCGGGATATTCAAGATAGTCAACCCCACAGAGGTCCACGCACATCTCGAAGTCGTCGGCCTTAAAGGACGCAACGAGCGCGAAGTACTGCTCTCGCGTGGGATAACAGCACAAATCCGCACAGTGAGCCTCACTGGTAAGGACGCCTGGGGGGGCCGAGGGGGAAAGGGCGATCACTTTGGCGTGCCCATCCTCACCGCCACCGGGACGTCGGGTGTCCAGGGACTCTGTTGTGGGTCGATCGCCAAGGATCGACCCTCCGTGCGCCGCTTCATCAACTCACCGGTGCGAATCTGCTCGTGCAACGTCAGGATGGCGTGCATCAAGGTCTCGGGACTGGGCGGGCAGCCGGGCGCGTAGACGTCGACGGGCACAATCTGGTCCACACCCTGGACAATCGCGTAGTTGTTAAAGAGCCCGCCGGTGGACGCGCACACGCCCATCGAGATGACCCACTTGGGCTCCATCATCTGGTCGTAGACCTGACGCAGCACCGGCGCCATTTTTTGCGAGACCCGTCCGGCCACGATCATGAGGTCGGCCTGGCGCGGCGAGTTACGGAACACTTCCATGCCGTAGCGCGCGAGGTCAAAGTCAGCGGCGCCCGCAGCCATCATTTCAATGGCGCAGCAGGCCAGGCCGAACGAAGCTGGCCATACGGACGCTCGTCGGGCCCAGCGCACGAGGTCTTCCAGTTGGCCCGTGAGGAAATTGTGTTGTAGATCCTCTAACGCCACGGGTTACGCCGCCTGATCGGACTCGGCGCCAATACGCACGATGGTCGACGAACTGGTGCGAGACGGCATTCCCTTGGTGAGGTGCTTGACCGGTCCCCAACTGAGGGCCCCCTCGCTCACCAAGAAGAGCAGTGCGGCGAAGACGGTCAGTGAAAAGGCCAGGATTTCAATGAGGCCGAAGAGTCCCAATTGGCGAAAGACCACGGCGAAGGGGTACATGAACACCACTTCAATGTCAAAGATCACGAAGATCATCGCCACGAGGTAGAAGCGCACCGGGAATCGCTGCGGCGGTTCACTTTCGGGGACAATCCCACACTCGTACGGTGCCAATTTCGCGTCCGATGGTCGCTTGTGCGGCGCCAACATTGACGACATCACCAACGACCCCGAGGCAAACAGCACTCCGAGAATCAGAAGCCCCAGTATTGGTAAGTACTGGTCCACTTCCATCATTTCTACCAGACTGGACAACCCCCTCCAGGTAGCCGTCTGGGTCAAAGGACCTAGTGTTGGTCCGTGACAAAACTTGGCGAGCTGATTTCAAAGCCCGTCACTTTTGACGTCGTGATCGTGGGCGCCGGTCCCAGTGGCTCGGCCTGCGCGTACTGGTTGGCCCAGGCCGGATGGTCGGTCTGCCTCGTAGAGAAGAAGGACTTTCCGCGCGAAAAAACGTGCGGCGATGGTCTCACTCCGAGGGCGGTCCACCAGCTCGCCCAAATGGGACTTGAGTCGACCGTCGCAGCGAACGGCCACCGGTACAGTGGGCTGCGCGCCTTCGGATTTGGAGCCTCGTTGGAACTGAACTGGCCCGAACACCCGATATTTCCCAACTACGGCTACACCATCACGCGCTTTAATCTCGATGGTCTCGTGGCCCAACGGGCCGAGGAATCCGGTGCCGTGCTACTGAACGGTGTTGAAGCGGTGGGCCTGTTCGAAGCGACCGACTCATTAAATGGTGGACTATTGGGCGCCTCCGGCGTCGTGGTGAAAGAAAAGTCGACGGGTACCACGGCTGAGATCCGGGGCCGTTACCTGGTGATCGGTGACGGACAGAATTCGCGCCTGGGTCGAGACCTCGGTACGACGCGCAACCGCTCTTGGCCCATGGGCATGGCGCTACGCGGTTATTACACCAGTGACCGACACGACGAACCGTGGATTGATTCGCACTTAGACATCCGTGACCCTCACGGCGCCGTGGTGCCGGGTTACGGATGGATATTCCCCCTGGGCGACGGCCGCGTCAACGTCGGCGTGGGACTGCTCTCGACGGACGGCGCGTGGAAGGGCGTCAACACCACCAAGCTCCAGGAGTATTTCGTCGCCCAAACGGCCGACGCGTGGGGACTCAATGAGGCGACCTCGTGCGGCCCGCCAACTGGCGGTCGACTGCCGATGGGACTTGCCATTGGCCCGCGTGTCGGTGCCAACACGATGATGATCGGCGACGCCGCCGGTACGGTCAATCCCTTCAATGGTGAAGGCATTGCCTACGGTTACGAGACGGGTCGCCTCGCCGCCGGTGTGCTCGGTGAAGCGTTAGTGTCCGATAACCCCTCAATCCTGGCCCTCTACGACGAACGTCTCGAAGGGGCGTACGGCGATTACTACAAAGTGGCTCGCGCCTTCGTGCGACTCATCTCCGAGCCGAGGATCTTGACAGTGTGCCTCAGCGTCGGACTTCGCGTTGAGCCCCTGATGCGCGAACTGCTCACGATCATGGCCAACCTCATGCGCAACGACAAGAAAGGACCGGCCGAAGTTGGCTACCGCGCACTCTCGCGACTGGCCGACGTCATCCCCGAACAGGCTTACACCATGCTGCTCGGCGATCGGAATTCCGGCGACCAGAAGGACGTTGCGTAGCTGTACCCTCGCGTGTGCCCGCTGGCGCCGGACGGTTAGCCTGACCGGGATGATTATTCGCCACCAAACGAATCGTTAGCTCGTGATACCTACGTTCGTCATCTTCCTGCGCGAGGGTATCGAAGCTTCCATGATCGTGGCGATCCTCTTGGCCTACCTGGCCCGGATCGACAAACGCCAGCATTTCCGCGACGTGTGGCTTGGCATCGCGGCGGCGTTCGTCTTGGTAGTGGTCGGCGGCATTGCCGCCTACTTTCTCATCAAGCACTACGACGGCTCGAATGTGCAGACCTACTTCGAGACCGCGACGTACGTCATCGCCGCCGGGGTCTTGACCTTCATGACGTTTTGGATGCACAAGAACGCGCGGCACATGTCCAAAGACCTGGAACGACGTAGCGAGGCAGCACTCTCCAAGGGCAGTCGGGTCGGATTAGCGCTGTTGGCCTTCCAAGCGGTCGGCCGCGAAGGACTCGAAACCATGGTCTTTACGCTCGCCATAATCTTCGCGAGTTCGCGACAGGCGGCGACTCCGGTCCACGGCAACCTGCTGCTGGTCGGTGCCGTGCTCGGGCTACTGTGCGCGCTCGCAATTGCTTTCGCCATCTACAAGTTGGGCGCGAAGCTCAATTTGCGACGGTTCTTCCAAGTTCTCGGATTGGTGTTAATGCTCTTTGCGGCGGGGCTACTGGCCGACGCGGTAGAGAATCTTCAGCAACTGCGTTGGTTGCCCTTCGGGACCCACGTGGTGTGGAATTCCAGCGGCGTCGTGACCGAATCGTCGAGCCTCGGTGACGTGCTGCACTCGTTGTTGGGATACGCCGAGCGTCCGACGGTACTGCAGATCATCGTGTGGGTGGCCTACGTCGTGCTGAGCATGTTGTTATTCATTCACTGGGGACGCGAGCGCAGACCATCGTCGGATACACCGTTGACTCCCAGGGATACAACACATTCACACAAGAAGCCCCGTCAACTCCCGACGCAGTAAACGCGTCACGTGGCCGATGACGACGTGGAAATCATGCGTGATAACAACACGCTCGCGAGGCCGGAGATGAACGGTCGGGTCTTGGGCCACGAGGCGACGAGCGCCGCCAACGTCACTTCGTAGTGGCCGTGCGTGATCTCCACCATGACGAGGTGCAACTTGCCGGGAACGTTCGGCAGCGACAATTCCGTCACCCCACCGCGCGACCAACCTTTTTCGTACGTCTTGGGTCGGTAACTGACCGTGTTGGTGTTCGATGAGGCTTGCTCGTAATTCTTCAAGATCAGGGCCTGCGACTGGACGAAACAACTGCCAAAGGGCTTCTCGGACATTTCCGCCGTGTCCTTCTGCACCTTGACGGGAGTGTTGTAGTACTGCGCCGTTGAACCGATCTGGATGCCGTTGAACTGACGAGACGTGAAGAACTTGGACGTCTCTTGATAGAGCGGCACCTGGCCCGCGGCGCCGTACACGCGGTCCTTGGCGTTCGACACCCCCATGCACCTGTCGAACACCTTGACAATCTTCGCGAACTTGGGGTCGAGCGGCGCTGGTTTGGAGGTGGTTGTGGTGGTGGCGACCGTCGGCGTACTGGGTGGGAGCAGCGATTGCAGCGCCGTCAGGCCGGTGGTGGAAAACGTACTCGGCAGATCTCTCAACGTCAGATTTATGGCGCTGGCGTCGGCCGCTTCGCTCGCGCCAGAATTGCGCCCCGTGAACCAGGCGGCGAGTCCACCGGCGAGCGACGCAACCAAGACGGCCACGACCACCGCGTAGACCATGCCGCGTCTTTTTTGGCGAACCACTAATCCGCCGTGGGCCGCCACGATTGCACTCAGTTGTTCGTAGTCCGTGCGACTCGCAGTGCGCCAGCAGTAGCGCACGCCACCGGTGGTCGCGAACAGCGCCATGCCCCGAGCGAATCGCACGAGTTGGATGTTGGCCAATTCAGCCCACGGCGTCTGCCAGACAACGGCCGGCTCTCCCGCCAACTGGGTTAGGCCCACGTCGTCGCAGAGCAGGGTCACGGGTGCGGTCGGGCCGTAGGGCACGAAACTCGGACGGACCGCCCAGCCTTCTGATCGAATTGTCGGACTCATGACCTCGCCACCACTTGTGCGCACTGCGCCGCCAGTTCAACTGTACGGGCGAGATCGTCATCGCTATGCGCGAGCGAGACAAAGAGGATTTCGTAGGCCCCGGGAGCGAGGGCCACGCCGCGCTCCAGCATGGCGTGGAAGAACGGACCGTACAGTCCGTTCTCGCACAGCACCTTGGCCTCGGCGAAATCGGTGGGTGGCGAGAACCGCGTGCGAGAGAGATACAGTCCCATCAGCGGGCCGACCACCGGCGTGGCCGCATAGAGCCCGGTCGAGACAATGGCCTCGGACAGATCGTCGGCGAAGGTCGCAACGCGCGCGCTTAAATCCTCGTAATCGCCCGGTGTGAGCATCTCTAAGACCGTGGACCCGGCGGCGGTCGCCAGAGGATTGCCCGAGAGCGTGCCCGCTTGGTAGACCGGTCCGAGCGGCGCCAAGTGACGAAGTAGTTCGCGAGATCCGCCGAAGGCGCCCACCGGCAGCCCTCCCCCGATGACTTTCCCGAAGCACCAGATGTTCGGCGTCACGCCAAAAAACTCCTGCGCCCCGCCGAGGGCCAGGCGAAAACCGGTGATGACCTCGTCGAAGATGAGCAGCGCCCCGACGCGGTCGCACTCACGACGAAGTCCCGCGAGGAACCCGTCGTTCGGGGCCACGAGATTCATGTTGGCGGCGACTGGCTCGACCAACACCGCGGCGACGGTGTCGTCGAGCGTGGGCACGACGTTGTACGGCGCGACGATGGTGTCACCAACGGCACCGGCGGTGACACCGGCCGATCCCGGCAGTCCCATCTGGGCGACGCCGCTTCCCCCCGCCACGAGCAGCGCGTCAGAGTGTCCGTGATAGCAGCCGTCAAACTTCAGGATCTTGTCGCGGCCCGTGGCGCCGCGCGCCAGGCGTACCGCGCTCATCACGGCTTCGGTACCAGAAGAGACCAACCTCACCTGCTCGAGACCGGGTACCCGAGCGGTCATCACTTCGGCGAGTTGGACCTCTCCCGGCGTCGGTGCGCCAAACGTCGTGCCCCGAGCCGCGGCAACGTGCAACGCCGCCACGACCTCGGGATGGGCGTGGCCCAAAATCGAGGCGCCGTAGGACTGGACGTAATCAAGGTAACGGGTTCCCTCTACGTCCTCGACGTACGCACCGCTGCCGGACACCACGGTGTACGGCGTGCCTCCGACGGAGCGAAATGAACGCACGGGCGAATCAACACCGCCAGGAATCACTTGCTGCGCGCGTTCAAACCACGACTGGTTAGAACCCGTCAACGGCCAAGCTCCTCAGCGACCTCGCGGGCGAAGTACGTCAGCACGAAGTCGGCACCGGCCCGTCGGATCGCGGTGAGCTGTTCAATGGCGACCGCCATGCCGTCGATCCAGCCGTTGGCCGCCGCCGCCTTGACCATGGCGTACTCCCCGCTCACGTGGTACGCGCTGAGGGGCACATCGAGGGCCGCGCGAAAGTCGGCGACGATGTCCAGGTACGTCATGGCCGGCTTCACCATGATGATGTCGGCGCCCTGTTCCACGTCGGCTCGGGCTTCGCGGATCGCTTCTCGACGATTGCGCGAGTCCTGCTGATAGGAGCGGCGGTTGCCTCCGTCGGCAATTTCTACTTGCACCGCGTCGCGGAACGGGCCATAAAGACCACTCGCGAACTTGGCCGTGTAGGCCAGGATGATCGTCTCGTCGAATCCGGCCCCGTCCAGGGCGCTACGAATAGCGCCGACTTGCCCGTCCATCATCCCGCTCGGTGCCACGACCGCGGCACCGGCCTCGGCCTGGGCGACCGCGGTTTGCGCGTACAACTGCAAGGTCGCGTCGTTGTCGACAGTGCCGTCGCCACGCACCACCCCGCAGTGGCCGTGGGTGGTGTATTCGTCGAGGCAAAGGTCGGCCATCAGCACCAGTTCGTCGCCAAATTCATCACGCAGCCTTCGCAACGCGATCTGGGCAATGCCGTCGTGGTCGTAGGCGCCGCTGCCAAATTCGTCCTTCTTGGACGGCACGCCGAAAAGAATCACGCCGCCAACGCCGACCGCCTGCAGGGCTCGAACTTCGTCGAGCAACGAGCTGAGCGAATGCTGGAACTGACCGGGCAGAGAATCGATCGGCCGGGCCTCAGTGAGACCCTCAACCACAAAGAGCGGCGCGACCAGATCGTCAGGCGCGAGCGCGGTTTCGGCGACTAATCGGCGCAGCGCCTCCGTGCGGCGAAGTCGGCGAGGTCGTTCGGCGGGAAACACCTTTACACCTTATTACTAGTGTCGAAAATCCTTCTCGGGCCTCAGAGATTGAACGTGGCCAGGGTTTCACACAGTGAAGGTCCCCAGCCCACCAACACCCGCGGATGATCGAGCGAGACCACTTCGCCGGTTGAAGTCCCGGGAACAATCACCCATGCCGCGTCGGCGACAATGTCGCGCGCCAGTGACCAGGCCGACGGCGCGCCAATCAATATCACGTCGGCTTCGAACAGCAATTCAACCTGTTGCTGGCTGAGTTCGGCGGGCAGCGTTTCGTAACACGCCAGCTGCGTCACAGACAACTGGCGGTCGCGCAACGCAGCGGGCAACTCCTCGCGCATCTGCGCGGCGCCCATCATGAGCACGGGGCCCCTGGAAATCAACGCCGCCAACTCGAGTCCCGTTGGCGCCTCTCCCGACACCGCGATGCCGCGGTGAAACATCGCGCGCGTCGTCGCTGGCCCCACACTCAGCACGTCGGCCCCTTCAACAAGCGCGGCGCGGGCCGCATGTACGTAGTCAGCCGTACGCCGACTCGTCACGACAAGCGCTTCGAAGTTCCCATAGTCCGGAGTTGATTGAAGATGGCGAGTCACCTCGTCGATGGCAAAGTAATTCGTAGTGGTGAGCGGGACCTCGACCACGTCCGCGTCGGCCGGTAGCCACGCGCGCGCTTCGTCATTGCGACCGGCTTCCCTCGTTAACGCCACCTTCATCAGCCCTCCCAGCCCGGCAGTTCGCCACCGCCATCATCATCGCGCAGCTGTCGCGCGAGTGCGACACCGAGCAGCGCGGGATCACGGCCCTCAACCGAGCCGCGGACACTGCGACTACCATCGCCGGCCAACATGACACCGCGCAACGAAATGACGCCGTTGGACATCGTGGCGTACGCACCGGCCGGGATCGAACATCCGGCCCCTAATTCGCATAGGAACGCTCGCTCGGCCTTGACCGATTCGAACGCGTCCGCGTCGGTAATTTTGGCCAGGGTCGCGATGGTCTCAGTGTCATCGACACGAGCCTCTAGGGCCAGCGCTCCCTGACCGACCTGGGGTACGAACCACTCGGTGTCCAGGCGTTCGGCGACCGTGTTGCTCTTGTCCAATCGTTCCAGTGCCGCCGCCGCCGTCACCACCGCGTCTATTCCGTCGTGACCCGCGCGAGCCAACCGCGTCGCCATATTCCCGCGCAGTCCCACGATTTGCAGATCCGGGCGTCGCTCGAGGAGTAACGCCCGTCGACGGGGTGATCCGGTCGCCACCGTCGCACCCGGGCCGAGCCCGGCCAACGAACGCCCCACCAGCACGTCGGCGGCATCACGACGCTCGGGAACACTGGCGAGCACCAAGCCCGCAGGTGTCTCGCTCGGAAGGTCCTTGGCGCTGTGCACGGCGACGTCCGCGTCGCCATCTAACACGGCGCGTTGGATTTCAATGGCGAAGACGCCCTGGCCGCCCAGAATCGAGAGCGGTACGTCAGCGTGAATGTCACCGCTCGTCTCTATGTGCACGAGCTGCGCGTCAATACCGTGGGCCCGCAGATGATCTCGGACGAATCCGGCCTGAATGAGCGCCAGCGGGGAGCGCCGGGTGGCCAGGCGCAATTCGCTCATAGATCAAACAGATTGCGAGTGGCCTCAGTCAGTCGAATTCCCTGATCCATACCGGCGGCGTCCTTCAGGGCCACCGTTGGCCGGTGCGCGATCTTGGCCACGACGGAACGCAGCAACGACCGCACGACGTCGCGTTGCTCGTCACTGAGGTCGACCAGATCGTGCTCACGGCGCTTCATTTCACTGGCGACCACTTCGTCAAAGTACTCACGCAATTCACTCACGATGGCGGCCGCACCGCGCTCGCGCTGATCGTCCAGGAACTTCTCTACGTCATCGAGCACAATTTGACGAGCCTCTTCGACCGCCCCGTGACGATCATCGAGTGCGAGTTCAACTCGTGAACGAAGGTCACCGATGTCGACCTTGCGAACGTTGGCCAGGCCCACCACGTCGCCATCGACGGCCCTGGGCAAACCGAGGTCCACCACCAGCAGCGGCTGTGAGCAATGCTCCAGCTGGTCGCGCGTAACCAGTGGCGTCGCCACTTCAACCGCCACGAAGATCAGTCGCGCCGACGCGGTGTAGTCAATGAATTCCTCCAGAGGAGCAATCGTCAGTCGATCGTCGTGCACCGAGTCGCGTAAGTGCTGCGCTTTGGTGATCGTCCGGTTACTGAGCGTCAATCGGGCGATTTGACGAGGGCTGGCGAGCAGACTCTTAACGATGCCGGTCGCCAACTGTCCGGCCCCCACCACGACGACGTCGGCGCCATTCAACTGGTCACCCAACTCTTCGAGGGCCATCGACACGGCGGCCTGGGCGAAACTGGTGGTGCCGCGGGCGATCCCGGTCTCGGCGCGCACGCGTCGTCCGGTCGTGATGGCGCGACGGAACAGTTCGGTCAGTTCGGCGCCGGCCGTTTGCTCATCGCTCGCCAGATCGAGCGCGCGACGAAGTTGTCCGAGGATTTCGAACTCACCCGGCACCACGGACTTGAGCCCGGCGGCGACGCTGAAGAGGTGGGTGGCGACGCCGCGATCAAAATGGACCGTGAGGTGGTCCTCAAAATCGCTGGCGACGAGACCGGTCATCTCACACAGCGTGGTGGTGATCTCTTCAATCGCCCCATGAAAACGGTCCACCACGGCGACAACTTCGGTGCGCAAGCACGTCGAGACGAAAACGGCCTCGTGAATATTGCGATGACTCACGAGCGAACGCAATACCTTGCTCCAGTCGCGTTCGAGCACGGTGGTTCGTTCGAGGAACGCCAACGAGGCGTGCTCGTGGTCAACGCCAACAGAAATAAGTGTCACTGCGCCTCCGTGGCGTTCAAAAAACTACGCCCCTCGTGTGGCATTCACCCTAGCGATACCCAACGAGTGCAAGACACCGCCCCCTAAGGGTCCGGTGCCGTTATTCAGGTGGTACATCAAAATCTGTAGTTCTATGGAAAAGTCAACGTAGTGGACTGCAGTGCCCAATGGGACATTGAGTACTTGGGGCGCGAAATTGAGCAGTGCGTGGATTCCTGCTCCGACCAATAACTCGCTCACCGCTTGCGCGTCGCTCGCGGGTACGCACAGAACGCCCACCGTCGCGTTCACCATTGGCTCACTGATCGAGCGCACGATGTGGCCGCCGATTTCGGTACCGATCACGGCGGGGTCGGCGTCGTAGAGGGCCACGAGCTGAGCGCCGCGGATGAGGAAATGTGCAGAATTCACAAGCGCTCTGCCGAGGTTGCCCACGCCGACGACCACCACGTCGTAGTGCAAATCGTGTCCGAGCGCGTCGCCGATTCGTTCGCTAAGCACACTGGTGTCGTACCCGGCACCGCGGGTGCCCAGTGATCCCAGGCCGGCGAGGTCTCGGCGAACGGTGGTCGCCGTGACGCCGGCCAACTCCCCTATCTGTTTGGAGTCAATCCGGTTGATGCCGCGGGCCATCCATCCTTCGGCGATGCGTTGGTAGACCGGGAGGCGCGAAATGGTCGGCTCAGAAAGTTTCCTCGTTCGAAGACGCGGAGTCGCCATGGCCCCACAGTAGTAGTTGTGCCTAGCGTCCCAACTGGCGGCTGCGCTCGGTGGCGGCAGCGACCGCTTCGAGGAAGGCGGCCCTCACGGCACGGCCCTCAAGCATTCGCAGTCCCGCCGCGGTAGTGCCTCCCGGCGACGTCACCTGGGCGCGCAGTTCCTCCGGCAACTCGCCGGTTTGGGCGAGCAGTGCCGCCGAGCCCTCGAAAGTGCCGACAACTAACTGTCGCGACACTTCTCGGGTGAGTCCTTGATGGACACCGGCGTCGATGAGCGACTCCACGACCAGGTAGAGATAGGCCGGCATCGAACCGGAAAGGCCGGTCACCGCGTCAATATTGCGTTCCGTGACGCGCACGACCAATCCCACCGCGCTGAGAATCGTCTCAGCCCAGTCGAGGTCGTCCTTGGTGACAAACGATCCCCCGGCGATCGCACTCACGCCCTTGCGAACGAGCACCGGCGTGTTGGGCATTGAGCGGATGACGGCGACCGGCCCGGGAAAGACCGCTTCGATGCGCGCGCACGAAAGGCCAGCGACCACCGAGAGCAGCCGCGTGACCCCAGCTTCGCCGACGCTGCGAGCGGCGCTTTCGGCGTGATCGGGCTTGACACAGAGCAGTACGCCCGTATCGTGATCAACGTGATCG
Organism: Acidimicrobiales bacterium; assembly: GCA_049519675.1. Taxonomy (GTDB): domain Bacteria; phylum Actinomycetota; class Acidimicrobiia; order Acidimicrobiales; family RAAP-2; genus RAAP-2. The sequence goes on from JBEKQN010000032.1 coordinate 13,514, forward strand.
GACTGAATTGATGCGCTGACTACGACATCAGGGAACTGTTCGATCAGTGAAACACGCTGTTCGCTCGAAACCTCGACAATGGCCATCTGCTCGGGCGCACACCACGACGCGTCGAGCAGGCCCGCCGTCAGAGCCGAGCCAATTCGCCCGCCGCCAATGACAATGAGTCGACACGCCATGTCGCAACGCTACCTGTCGTCACGGCTTACTATTTCTTGCGGCGCCGATAGAGCGATCCGTAGCCCATGGTCATGGCGGTCGGAAAGATTTCGTCGACGTAGGTCATGGTGGCCCCGACCAACTCATCAAGGCGCTCGAGACTCATCTCGCCCACCGGTATTGCCGTCATTAGGAAGATCCCATTTTCCGGCCCGATCGCCACGTGCAGGATTCGCATCTCCGCGTTTTTGACCAGCATGTAGCGATAGAGCTCCTCGTGATTCTCTTCGGGGGCGGGCATCAACTCAGTTTCTACGTGCACTGTTCGCTGACGTAACGAGAGCCAGACGGTGATGACGTCTTTCTCGTCCCCGTGAAGTCGAATGAGCCAATGGAAATGGCCCTTGTCATCAGGTGACTCGTGATGCTCAATTTCGCCAAGCATCCCGCCTGCGCGCCACTGGCGGCCCCACTCATTCACCACTTCGTTGAGACGTTCGGCGGCGTCCCCGTCGGCAATGGGCGCGGTCGTCACAGCTAGCAGCGAAGCAGCGAGGACAGCGCCAATCGTTCGGTGAGGTCGGCCAGGGACTCGGCCGCCGCCCGCCAGGTGTACTCGCGTGCGAGCAGAACCGCACCCGTAGACATGGCAGTTGAGTGATCGGGATCGAGTATGACTTCAATCGCGCTCGCCCACACCGCGGGGTCACGCTCTTCGATCAAGAAACCATTCACGCCCGGCTCGATCAGCGTCTTCAGACCACCGACATCGCTCGCCACTACGGGGGTGCCGCAACCCGACGACTCGAGCGCCACCAGACCAAAACTCTCCGAGCGCGAGGGCACGAGCGTGACGTCAGCTGCGCGCATCCACGTCGACAGCAACTGGTGGGCCTGCGGGGCGACAAAACTAACCTGACCAATCACGCCGACCTGGGCCACGCGGTCGTGCAATCGGGTCAGCGTCGCACGGCCGTCGGGTCCCGACGGCCCGCCAATGATGGCTAACAGCGCATTGTGCCCACGCTTCCTCATCTCAATCAACGTCTCAAGCGCGAGGTCCACACCCTTCAACGCTTGGATGCGTCCCACAAAGAGCAACATCGTGGCCTCGGGGTCGATTCCGAGGGCGCGACGGGCCTGAGGCCGGTAGCCCGGAGCAAAAAACGCGTGTTGCACGCCGAGCGGCACCACGTGCACCCGTGACGGCGTTGCGTTATAGAAGCGGACTATCTGCTCGGCTTCGACGTCGCAACTGGCGAGGACCGCATCGGCGCAGGCGAAGATGGCGGCTTCTTGCTTGGCGCGCTCTTCGGACTCGTCTTCAAAGGTCTCGGCCTTGACTCGTTCGAGGGTGTGGAACGTCATGATCAGGGGGATATCAAGCTCGTGTTTCAGGCGGTGTCCGCTGAGTCCACTCAACCAGTAGTTGGCGTGAATGGCGTCGGGCGTGCCGGTACATCGAAACGAGGTCGCTACCGAGTCGGTGAACTCATCAACGTAGAGCGGGAACTCGTCGCGCTCAAGCGCAGTTGCCGGACCGGCGGTAACGTGATGCACGCGAAATCCGGGCTCCACGAGCACGGTGTCGTGCACCTGAGGATTATCACGCCGAGTGTAGACGTCGACTTCGTGGCCCAGCCGCGCAAAGGCGCTCGACAACTCGCGCACGTAGACGTTCATGCCGCCGCCATCGCCGGTGCCGGGCTGGGCCAGCGGCGAGGTGTGATACGAGAGAACGGCGAGACGAACCATCTAGCAAGACTACCGGCGAGATTCTAAAATCGTCTTTGCACTATTTCTGCCCCTTCGCGGGTTTGGGCGACAGCACTATCCACTTGATCGCATGATCCGCCACCGGTCCAAACTCACGTGAGTCGGTCGACGCAATCGGATTATCGCCGCGTAAATCGAGCCATTTGCCGGTGCGGGCCACGCAACGTTTCAGCATCCAGCGGTCTTCTCCACGAGGGTCTCGAAGCACGACCACGTCGCCTACGCGTACGCGTCGCCAGCGGCGAATCACTGTCAACTGCTCACCCGGCACGTATGCGGGCACCATCGAAGATCCGTCCACGCTGACGTGCTTGAAGAAGCGCTCCACAATCCGTGACACGGGGTGAACGCTACCCTCGCAATCTGATTAACCTGCGAGGAGTAGGAAATGGTCCTTGTCTATTCCGAGGACCCCGAGAATCGAAAGGGGAAGCCATGACGCTTCTTTCACGTATCAATGCACTGCTTGACTCCACGACTCCGCTCGTTGTCTCAGCGCACTGCGACCTGCCCTGTGGCGTCTACGACCCGGCGCAGGCGAAGATCGACGCGCAGTCGGTAAAGGCCTGCATGGAGAAGTACGCCGCGTCAAGCGACCCCGACTTCAAAGTTCGCGCCGTCCTAATCAAGGAAGAGCGCTGCGAGCTGGTCAAGCACCACCTCTGGGTGTTGTGGACCGACTACTTCAAGCCCGAGCACCTGAAGCAGTACCCCAACCTGCACGAACTGTTTTGGAACGCGACCAAGTCAGCCGGTGAGGCAAAGAAGACCCAGGACGTTGAGGTGGCCGATCGCCTATTGAGCGAGATTGACAGTATCGCAGAAATTTTCTGGGCCACCAAGAAGTAAGGCCTCGCATTAATATCAAAAACCCGGCGGTGTCCCCGCCGGGTTTTTTACTTAGCGGCTGAAACGCAGACTACGCGAGTTCGGGGTGCGCCGGGCAGTTGGCCAACAACGGATTCGCAATTAATGCCACGTCAGGAATCGGCGTATTACACACATGACAATTCCGATACGTGCCGACGCGCAATCGCTCGAGCGCACGATCGACGTCATTTAGCGTCGTCTCAATCGCGGTGACGCTTTCATTGTCAAAATCTGACACACTCAAAACTTAGTCGCGGATAAGTATGCGACCTCACTCAACTACGATGTAACGCTTGGGGCCGCTAGCTCATCGGGAAGAGCAGGGGACTTTTAATCCCAAGGTGCCGGGATCGAGACCCGGGCGGCCCACCATGTGATCAGGAGTTGTAGAAAGTTGAGCCAAAACTGTCGAGAGTATCCCTAAAAAATCCCTAACGGATTCAGAGTTCAAATGAGTTGGAAACCGTGAGCGGAACTACTCGAGAGAGGAGTCTCGACATCTGAGAGGTCCGATTTATGGCTGGTAATCCAGCCCTTGGGGACGAGTACTTCGACCGGAACCCGCGTTCGCTTGCCTAAGCGAGGGCTATGCCGCAGTCTTGGAATGTGTCCGCATCGAGGTGAGCCGCTCGGCGAGTTCCTTCGGGTTTTTGGATTGGCCCCGGACCAATGGATCAGTTACCGCCTTGCGCTCTGCAGCCGGGAGCCGTTCTACGGTGATACGCATGCCAAGGGCCGCGGCCACTTCAGCCATCGTGCCAATCGTGGGGTTGGGGTGGCTACCACTGAAGAGCCTCCTAACGACGGCCGGTTCAACACTGATGGCCCTGGCCAGGTCCGCTTTCGTCATTCCGGAAGCCTCGCGAGCTTGATCGAGCGTATTGACCAGATAATCAATGGTTG
>JBEKQN010000033.1:0-17083 GCA_049519675.1 Acidimicrobiales bacterium
CAGGAATCCATGACCAAAAAGGAACCCGCCCGAAGCAGACTTCGCTGTATTCAAAGTGTCAAAGAGACGTCGCTCTATGACACTAACTACAGGTGGTCTTTCCCGATGGTGAAGTGGTACACACAGTCGGAGTTGTCGTAGGCGCGGGCGTAGGCGGTGTATAGACCGTGGTTGTCGCGGCGGTCGTAACCGGCGCTGGGCTCGGGGCCAACGTCATAGTCGAAGTTGGTGCGCTTGGTACAACTGGATCAGGTGTCGCCGTGCCGCTGGGAACCGATGTCGTCGAATGCTCGAACGCGTCAATCTCGAAAATATTGTCACTTTGCGGACCAAGACACACTCGCCATTCGCTCCGGCTTCACAAACCCGGATTTCAGAGAGGGAGGCACAATATAAGTATCTCGTGGCACGATTGAGTGGTAGTCGTCGTCGGCGCGGTCGGCTTTGTGGTGGTCGTCGTCGGCGTGGTCGGCTTTGTCGTGGTCGTCGTCGGCGCGGTCGGCTTTGTGGTGGTCGTCGTCGGCGCGGTGGGCCTTGTGGTGGTCGTCGTCGGCGCGGGCGACTTCGGTGTGGGCGACTGCGTGGTAGTCGTCGTCGGTGTGGTCGGCTTTGTCGTGGTCGTCGTTGGCGTGGGTCGAAGAGACGGATTACCTGGATTGGCCACGGGCGTCGAGAAGGGCTGGGCAGGAGAAGCGGACGAGACTGTGACCGGTGCCGCGGCGCACCCGCTCACGATTACCTTGCCACTCGCGTCCCCACCGAGGGCGGCGACGAAGTAGTAATTACCAGCTGGACCGGCGGCGGCCCAGTTCGACGAGTTAGGCACCGTTCCATTTCTCATCGTGACGGTGCCGAGCGTTGCGACGAGACCCGTACTCGAACACGTGTCGTTTCGATAGACGTAGTAGGTCACGGTACCCGCGGCACCGAGGTCCGTATCGGTGATCGTCGCGCTGGCGTGAATCTCTCCGCCGATAGCGGACGTTGTCGCTGACAGTTGCAATGTGATCGTCGTCGAATCGGCAACCACCCTGATCGGATTCGAGCTACAGCCACTTGTTGAGGCATCGTCACTCGCGTCTCCACCGTAGGCAGCGACGAAGTAGTACACGCCCGCTGGACCAGCGGCCGTCCAGTTCGGCGAATCAGGCACCACTCCGTTCGTCACCGACACGGGGCCGAGCGTCGCGACGAGACTCGATTTCGAGCAGGAATTGTTTCGGTAGACGTCGTAGGTCACGGTCCCGCCAGTGTCGCGAGTCGCGTGTGAAATCGTCGCACCACCGTGCACGTTTCCGGCAACGCCAATGGAAGTGGTTGAAAGGACGGCTACAACTTCGGGCTGGCGTTTTGCGCGCGGGGCGGCAAGCGCAACGGGATGATGGGCATGAGGAGAATGGTGGGCCTCGACCTGTCCGGCCGCCGCAACGGCGCCGAGTGACACGGATCCTGCGATGAGCGCGACCTGCGAACTCATGGTGGCCACGTTGCTCAATTGGCTGACGATCGGCACATCGAACAGCCAGGCCAACGGGCCAATGACCCAGCGCTGACGACCGACGGAAATGTCAAGAAACGCTCGAACGATCGCGGGGTCGAACTGTGTTCCGGCGCAACGTGTCAATTCCTTGCGTGCGTCTGACGGCGACAATGCATTCTTGTAGGAACGGGCCGACGTCATCACCTCGAAGGCGTCGGCTACGGACACGATTCGTGCGCCAAGAGAAATCTGTTCGCCTGAAATGCCGAAGGGGTACCCCGTGCCGTCGAAGTTCTCATGGTGTTGGGCAACCGCGAGTCCCCATTCGCCGAGCCACTCCCTGAGAGGCTCAAGTATTCGCTGGCCCTCCAGAGGGTGTCGACGCAGGATTTCCCACTCTGATTCCGACGGCTTGCCTGCCTTGTTCAAAATATCGGCGTGTACGGTGATCTTTCCAACGTCGTGCAAGAGGGCGGACCACCGGAGCCGGTCACGGTCGCCGGGAGGTAACCGGAGTTCGTCAGCGATCAAATCGGTGTAGGCACGAACGCGTTCGGAGTGGCCCCGAGTTCGTCGGTCATGGGAACTAAGGGCAGTAATCAAGGTGAGGATCTCGACCGCCGCAGTAACGGGTTCTCGATGAACCCCATCATCGAGCCCGTGAACATACCGGTCGAGTTGACGGGTTGAGCCGGAGCGCCAGGCGACGGCGAAACGCGAGGGGGCGCGATCAGGAAACAGGAGTGACATTTTCAAAAGACTGGCGAGCGGCAAAAGTGGCCGGGCGATGCGTTCGCCGAGAACGGCGACGATCCACGCAAGTGCCAAGATGCTGGTCCACCACAACACCTTCTGGGCGCCTGAGTTGGGGTGAGGAAGTAACACCGAAGCGAAGAACGCCGACACGACGGACAGCGCGATGGGAACGGCGAATGCCGCGGCAGAGACGACGAAGCCGGCCCGCGAGTGCGCCAGCCATCGATGGCTCGATTGCTCCTCACTGTGCCCCGACATAAGGAGAAACTCTAAGGTGGTTTATTTGAATTCCGAGGATTTGAGCGGAACTTGATGGACGCTAGAGAAATTATTGTGCAAATTGTCGGAGCGTGAAAGTGTTGCCAAGACTGTCACGTCCCGAGAGGCGCTATCTATAACCCCACGAATGATTCACCGTGCATCCGAACTGATTCGAATTTGACCTTCTGCAATAGCTCGCCTCAATCTATTCGAATGTCATCAACTTTGCCAGTACTTCTACTGCTCGCAGCGCGCTAGTGACAACAGTTATTACTCACTCATCGAATGTGGAAACGCACGTAGAACTGCCCAAGCGCAAACTCTGCTCCTCGGGCGAAATTCGATGCGATGAATCCTAAACAACCAGTTCCGGGTTCACGTCTCGGCCAGCACACCGATTCATATTCTTTTGTAAAACATTGCCGACTACTTCCCATCAGCACCGGGTGATTAGACACGCCACAAACGGCGGTGCCGATCGCAGCGACGACGGAACCGTGAGATATTCCCGCCACACTTTTCAACTACTCAGCTCGAAGAACGAGGGCGGCCGACGTCCGGGCCGCACTTCTCCCGGGCACGAGGGCTACCAGGTTGGCGAACACCAGCGCACCGACACCAACGAGCACTACGGAGAGCACCGGCACGGTGGGTCCGGGCACGACGTAGATACTTCTCGCAAACAAGATCCACAGTTCACGTCCGATGAGCGCCCCGGCCGGCACGCCAATGATGAGCCCAATGACCGCCGCCACCGTTGCCTGCCAGGCAACCGCGGCGGCCAACTGGCGTTGGGTGAAACCCAGGGCCTTAAAGAGCGCCAGGTCCCGACGTCGCCGACGCACCGACGCGATGAGCGTGAGACCGAGCGCCGCCACGGCGGCGCCGGCGAGGGCGTAGGCGAGGTACGCCGGCGTGGCGCGAAGGGTGCCGGCGTCGGCAACCTCGGCCGGACGCTGCACGCCAATGATGCCCACTTCATCTTGGGCCGCCCGCTGCAGGACCAGCTTGATTTTTTGCAATCCCGCTAAGGCGCCCGCCGCGGTTGGCGTCGTCAGCCGAATGAACTCGGCGTTGGGTCCGCCGCCCGGGAGGTTAAAAATATTCCTCGCGCTCTTAGGTATGAGTCGAAAATCAAGCAGCGCACCGGTGCCCAATTCCGTGTGTTGATTGCCACCCACGGCGGGGAACGTGGCCGTGCCCACGATGCGCAGCGCCGTTGACTTTCCCGTGTTGCCACTCACTTCGACGGTCTCGCCCACGCGCTTATGAAGTTGCGAGAGCGTTTCTGCTCCCAGCACCACTTGCCCCGGGCCGTCCAAATTGTGCCCGCTGAGTAGGGGCGGCGTCACCGAGGCGCCGGGTGTTTCTCCCAGTACTGCGATTGCCTTGCCATCGATATCCATCTGAGCGAAATCCACGCCGGACCATGCGACCACGTTGGGATCACCGTCCAGTTCCTTCTTCGTCGCTGCCAGTGGCATCACGCCCACACCGCCGGCCGCTGACATCAGCACTGTCCAGTTCCATCCGTAGAGCGCCGGTCGTGATACCAACGTGTTGAGGCTTGAGCCGAACGTCAGGGTGGCCACGACCACCGAGACCGCCACCACCGCACCGACCACTGCCGAACGCACCGGGGACGCCTGGCGGCCACCTCCCGGCACGAGGGCGAAACGGATTCCACATACTGCCGGGGCGGGCAGACCCGCGACCATGGCGGCCCGCACCGACCTCGAAGGACGGGCCGTGCTGGGGTCGCTGCGCCGGGCGACGCGGTGAGGGGCACGATACACACTGATCGCCACCGCACTAGCCGTCAGCAGCACCACGAGCGCGAGCACGCCAGTCGCGAGGACCACACCATCAAAGGCCAGTCCCGGCGTGGGATAGACGGGCCGAACCGGACCGATCGGGGCCAACGGAGATAACAAGAATGCGACGACGCCCGCGAGGACGGATCCCGCCAGCACCGCGCCGACGACACCGATCAGCCCGTCGAGCGAGGTCATCGTGGGTGTGCCACCGAGAGCGCGCACGACCTCAAGTTCGTCGGCGCCCAACCGTAACTGACGGCTCAGGAGCTGCAGGGCAATGATCAATGCGACCACTGAGACAATCAGGCCGAAGATACCCAGGGCAATTGCGTCGGGTCTGATCACTCGTTGTGCGGTGGCTTCGGACACTGACGAGGTGGGAGTGAACAGTTGGGGAATACCCTTCGGCAGAATTCGACTGATTTCCGCTTCGACCGTCGCCAGATTGCGCGTGCCCCCAGAAATCTGCAAGAAGGAAATGGTGGGGTCGGAGCAGCACTTGAGCACCTGCTTGGTGAAGGCCGGCGTGGCAAACATCTCCGCACCTCGATCGGTGTCATCGACCACCAACCCAGAGCTGGCCGTGACAACGCCGACCACCGTCACCCCGGTAGAAAAGGTGGCCTTGCATCGTTGACAGTTCGTGGTGCTCTGGTTGTTACCAACCACGCCCAACGGGAATTTGGACCCCAGGCGCAGCCCGAGGACGCGTGCCGCCTCGGCAGTCACGACCACCTCGTGCGCGTTGTTCGGGTTCGGCAATCGGCCGCTCAATACCACGAGGCGGTCCATGTTGAAACCAAAGCCGTCGATACTGCTATAGAGACTCACTCCCCCCGATCCCGACGACATGGCGCCGGGCACGGGGTAACCCTGGGCGTTCACCTCTTCTGATTCGTAGCCGGCCTGGCTTTCCACCGCCGTGACGTGAGGCAGATGCTCGATCTTCTTAATGAGGCCCGGGTCGTACCCGGTGGGATCGGGTTGGTAGAGCCCGGTGATGAGGGCCAGGTCTGACGGGTTGGTACTTTCGAGGAACTGATGGAACGACGTATCCGTGCGCCGGGCCCCGGCAATCGACGCCATCGCCACCCCACCAATCGAGCCGATCAACAAGACGATGCTCAGGTAACCGGGCCATCGCCGTCGAAACCCAACGCGGAATCGGTACCACGCCACGCGAAGTGCTTGAGTCATGTCAAGAATGCCCCCCGGGCCTCTGATTAGTCTCGACCATATACATAAGCCTCGTCAGCGGCGGTGGGCAATGTCAACCGGTTGACCGCCAATTGGACCTCGTAGTAGCACCCCTCGTTCTACTTCGTGGACATTTACGAGCGACAAGTCCGTATTGGCGGTCCACTCGCCCGCGTGGCGCGCAAGGAGCCCACCTTCAATGAGATCCGTTGTGGGGGCCACGAAGAGTTGTCGTCCGGCTAGTTCGAGGTGCGAAACGCAACGGATTTCATTGCCGCGTCCTCGGTTCATTTGATCACTCGGCTCGAAGAGCCAGCGCCGCCGGCGTGCGGGCGGCGCTGTGACCGGGTAGTACTGCAACGAGGTTGGCGAACACTATCGTACCCACGCCGACCAAGATCACAGAAAGCAGGGGAACCGTGGGGTCTGGCACGGCGTAAATACTCCGGGCAAACAGCGTCCACAGTTCGCGTCCGATAATGATGCCGAGAGGTAGGCCCACTACGACGCCGATTAGTGCCGTTGTCGTTGCCTGCCACGCGATGGTTGAAGCCAACTGTCGATGCGTGAAACCAAAGGTCTTCAGTAATGCGAAATCCCTTCGACGTCGTCGAACCGACGAAGTCAGCGTCAGCCCGAGCGCGAGCACTGCCCCCAGCGCGAGTCCCGCGGCGAGAAATATCGGCGTTGAGCCGATACTGCGATAGTTGACGATCTGTACTGGTCGAAGTACGCCCAGCACCTCGACGCTGGCTCCCTGCGAATTTTTGTCGGCGGCGAATACGCGGTTGGCGACGTTCACGATGCGCTGCATATCCTCGCGTCCCGCGCTCGCGCTCACCCCCGGTCGCATTCTCACGAACACCAGCTCCGGGCCGTTGAGATTGGGATCCTTGTTGCCGCCTTGGAACGGAACATTGCTGAAGTTAAGCGGCACCAATGCCCCGGTCCCCATCGACGTGTGCTCGGCGACGTAACTCGAGTAACCAACTGCGGGCAGCGTCGCGGTGCCGACAATCAGCAGCGGTGTTGGCGCAATGTAATACGGTGCGTCCTTCTTCGTGCCGAGACTGATCGTGACGGTGTCGCCAATACGTTTGTGCAGTTGGTTCAGTGTTCCCGCACCGAGAACGATCTGACCCTTCGTCTCCAGGCCATGTCCGGAAAGGATCGGTGGCGAGACTTTGGAGTGCGGATTTTGGAGCAGAATTGGCAGTTCCTGGCCGTCAATTTGCAGATCGGTATAGTCGGCGCCGCTCCACACGGCAACCTTGGGATCCTGGTTCAATAGCGACAGGACCTTGGGCGGTACGGCGTTCGAGGGATTGAGCAGATACGTCCAGTTCCACCCGTAGAGCGGTGGTCGCGAAATCAAGGTGCTGAAGCCACTCGCAAAAGTGAGCGTGGCGACCACCATGGCGACGGCGACCACGGTGCCCCCGATAATCGAGCGTACCGGCACGGCGGATCGACCACGACCTGACTCGAGCGCGAAGTGCACGCCGACGACGCCGGCGACTGGAATCCCCGCGCTCTGGAGACCCAGGGCGGTCCGGGAACGGCGTGAATCGGTCTCCCCGGACTGGAGCGCCCCCTTACTAACGCTGCGCACGCTCAATGCGGTCGTGATGGCGCCGAGACCGACGAACAATACGGCGACACCTACTCCGATTACTGTCCAGTCCACGTTGAACCCGGCGTCGGGATACACGGGCCGAACCGGGCCTAGTGGGCCGAGCGGCGAGAGAATCACCGCAACGACTGCGGCAACAATGGTGCCCAGTCCCACGGCGAGCAGCACACTGGCGAGGCCTTCGACCACCAGGATCACCGGGCTCGCCCCGAGGGCCCTCAACACGCCTCGGTCCCTCTCGCCTCGACGTAGGAGTCGCGATATTGCCTGGGCCGCCAGGATCAAACAGGCCAATGCCGCGATGACTCCGAAGGCGCCTAGCGCCACCGACTCCGGTTTGATGGCAAGTTCCACCTGGGACGTCACGGTCGAGGTGACGTGGAATTCGTAGATCTCGCCCTTTGGTACCACACCAACGAGTTCGTGCTGCACCTGGGCAATACCTCGATCACCGTCGCGCAACTGGATTCCGTAGAGGACGGGAGTGTAGCCCCCCTGCGCTTTGGCCACCTGGCGAACGAGCGCCGAGGTCGCAAAGATGCCGCCGTACGTCTGATCGACGTCGTCTTGAACTAACTGGGTGTTCATTGCGGCGATCCCCACGAGTCGTTCATGCACCAAGATGACGGGTTTCACCTTTGGGGAGCCGAAATCCGGCAAGTTCATCTGCTTCGGTGTGTAGAGACCGAGCGTGATGATTTGACCCACGTGCACGCCAAGGATGCGAGCGGCGTTGGCGTTCATGACAATCTCGTCGGCTCGATTCGGATTCGCCGCCCGACCCTGCACGACCGCCAACCGGTCTTGATGGACGGTCATTCCGTCTAGACTGCTCACAATATTGATATTGGAGAAGCTGCTTAGGTTAGGAGCTCCGTTGGCGCCGATGTCGATCAATTGAAGGGTTCCCGCGGTGACTACGTGCTTGACGTCGGGCAAACGTTCAATTGCGGACTTAAGAGATGTATCAGGCGCGTTGGCAGACGCCGGAAACACGGCCATGGTGAGAGTCGACGGGTTGGTACTGGCGACAAACGTGGGATACGACGATTGCGTACGTCGGCCCGCTGCGACCGATGCCATAGCGATCCCACCGATGAGTCCTATGAGCAGCACAATGCTCAGATAACCGGTGAGCTGGAGGGCGAACGTCGCGCGGTACTGGTACCACGCGACGCGAAGTGCATGAGTCATACGAACGTCGCCCTCCGTTTCCGCGTGTCGCGTCGAATAACTGCCTCAGCCTCGCCGCACTCAAGCGATAACGACAATGGCCTGAATGCCCGGTCACACATCACGCAGCACCTGGGCGGTTGACGTCTTGGCGGCGATTCTTCCTGGCACGGCCGCGACGACGTTGGCGAGCACGAGTGCGCTGAGGGCAACGACGATGATCGATACGACGGACACGGTTGGCTGCGGTACGGCGTAGATGTTCCTGGCGAACAGCGTCCATAGCCATCTACCTAACACCACGCCCAGCGGCACCCCGATCACCACGCCGGTCACGCCGGCGACCGACGCCTGCCAGGCAATCGTGGCCATCAGCTGTCGGCGCGAGAAGCCGAGGGTTCGCAGTAACGCGAGGTCGCGTCGTCGGCGGCGCACCGAAGAGACCAACGTGAGTCCCAGGGCCACCACTGCGCCCGCGGCCAATCCCAGCGCCAGCGCCGCGGGGATCAAGCCAATAGATCGATAATTTTCGATGTCGGCCGGGTACTGCACGGCGAAGACGTCCACGGAACCTCCGGCTTGGTCGTTCGGGACCGCGGCTAAAACGTGATTCGCGTACTTCGCAATTTTCTCCAGTGAGGCAGCTGCCGCATGTGGTGGCGCATTCGGACGGAACCGTATGAACACAATCTGGGGGCCGTTGAGCGCGCGAATCTTGCTGTGAAGAAATTTTTGAAATGCGGGCGGTTCGACGCCGCTGGGAATAATTGCGCCCACCCCCATCGACGTGTGGAGCGTCTGCGCTCCACCGACGGCTGGCAGGGTAGCGGATCCGACGATCAGCATTTTTGTCGGCGGTACCCAGACGGGTGCGTCCTTGGACGTGCCATAACTGGCGGTGACGAACTGACCAACCCGCTTGTGCAGTTGTTGCAACGTCTCGGCACCGAGCACAATTTGATTGTTGGCGTCCACTTCGTGGCCTTGCAGCAGCGGTGGACTCACGGCGTCATGATTCTTGGTCAACAGAATGGGGACGGTCAATCCGTTGATTTGCGCATTGGCCAAGTCGTAGCCGGACCACGTCGACACGTAGGGATCTGTCTTCAGCAGGTTTTCGGCCTGGGGCGGCACTTCTGTGGAGCCACCCAACGCATAATTCCAGTTCCATCCGTAGAGCGGCGGATGCGAAATGAGCGTGTTCAGGCTACTGCCGAACGTGAGCGTGGTCACGACGATCATCACTGCGAACACTGCACCCACCAGCGCAAAGCGCACGGGAGAAGCATCACGACTTCGGCCAGATCCCAAGGCGAAGCGCACTCCCACGACCGCCGTCACGGGCATTCCCGCTTCTGCCAGTCGGCGAGCAACGGTAGAACCTTTGCGCAGGTCGAGCGGTCGGGACCGATTGACGTTGCGGCTCAACTGACGACGAGCGACCAGGAGTGCGACGAGACCGAGCGTTATCACCAGCAAGGCGAAGCCCAGACCGAGAGCCGACCAGTCGAACGCAACGCCCGAGTGGGGATACACAGCGCGCACCGGTCCAATGGGTGAAAGGGGTGACAAGGCGACCGCGACGATCACGGCCAGGAACGAACCTACGACCACTGCGGACAAGGGCCCGAGCAGGCTCGTGCCCACAATCATTCTGGGGCTTGCGCCGAGGGCGTACATGATGCGGACGTCCTCATCGATGCGCTGAATCTCTCGCGCTATGAGACTGCCCGCGATGATCAAGGCGGCGAGCTCGGCGATCAATCCGAACACGGCCAGCGCAATGGCGTTGGGCGCAATCGAACGATTCACTTGACCGGTATAGATCGACGTCACGTGGAACGTATACGTCGTGCCAGGCGGGAGTGTACTAATGATCTCACGCTCGACTATCGGGACGTCTCTCGCGCCGTGAGTGAGTTGCAAACCGTAGACAAAGTACCCCTGTTGATTGTCGGCGAGTTGACGCGCCAGGACTGGAGTAAAGAACATGAGCGCCGGGTAGCGCTCCGACTCGTCGGAGACCTGTTCGTCATTTTGCTCCACGATCCCCACGAGGTGCATGATCAAACTCACGTCAGGTTTGACTTTCGAACTGCCGAACGCCGGGAGCGACGTTTGTTTGTTCGTATAGAAGTACATCGGAATCACTTGGCCCAGGTGCCAGCCCATGGCGTTTGCGGCATCTGGCGTCATCACGAACTGATTCTTTACGTTTGGATTTTCCAGGTGACCGCTTATTAATGTCACTTTGTCTATGCTCTCGTACTCACCGTGCATGAGTCCGATCGACGCGACAACGCCCGAATATTGCACGCTGAGCTGAGTCGGGTTTCCGTGACGTCCGGCCGGAAAGGCGTTTATTGATTCTGACGCGGGGCCGATTTGGCGCACCAATGGCAAATGAGACAATTTCGTCGTGAAGTTTGGTCCGTAGAGGGTCACCGTCATATCGGATGGATTGGTGCTCGTAAGAAACGTGTTGTAGGACGAATCGGTACGCCTCGCCCCACTAACGGAGGCCATCGCGACTCCCCCGAGCACCGCGAGAAGAAGAACGATTCCGAGGTAACTCGCCCGACGACGAGCGAGGTTTGTGCGGGACCAGAACCAGGCGACACGCAGTACCCGTCGGTTCACGCCGCCCCTCTCCTACGTGGCCAAGATCTCATCGCCAGTCTTCAAGAATTCGCAGGTTCGTCAAAGGCAGTCACCCCACCAAGTTCGTGGGTGCTAGTACCCCGCCAGCGCACTTGTATCCATGTCGATAACGCGCCGCGTCATCGGTAGCGACAAAAATCCTCCTCGATGGCCCCAAATGGACGGGTTGATCGTATTTGTGCCTCGTGGGGCCCATTCCTCTCGAAAATCCGACGATTCGGATGATTTCCCGAGTTATAAGACCGGGCGGACGGTTCATTTTCCAGATAAACAAACGAGAATCGGACGTTGTCAGGAATTTTAGAAGCATCACGTTGGATTCTGTGTAAGGGTTCTCGAAGGCAATCTTGGGTTGCCGTGTGAAAGGGGCGAGGGCAGGCGCTGAGTAATTCGCGCCATCTGAAGTTCATTGCGGCACGAGAGGGGTTCCGCAAAAGGTATTTGTCGAAGCGCGGCGCAGCTCGCGGTTCGAACGAAGAACTTCTAGTTAAGGGGGGAGGAAAATGTCAAGAGCACCGCAGTCATCGCTCGTGAGCACGAAGTCACGCGTCTATACGCGGACCACCGAAATCGTGCGAGGACACTCTCTCGGGTCCAGAGAATCTTGTTAGGCCGCCGGCGTCTTGGGGTCGCGCTCGGACTTTTGTTACTGCTCACGCCGTTATGGGTAGTGGCGTCACCGGTCCCCGCTTCCGCCTCCGGCACGTCGTCGACACTCTGTAGCGGCTACACGGCCTGCAACCTCGGCACCTTCACGACGCACGGCTACGAGAGTCACATCGGATCGTCGTATTGGACGATGTACCCGGGCAATAACTGCACAAACTACGTGGCCTACGTCGAGTCCACCGTCTACGGGGTGGCCACGCCAACATTCAATCTCGGCGACGGGGGCCTCTGGGCGGCCGCGGCCGCCCAAAATGACGTGCTGGTCAACCACACGCCCAGCGTGGGCTCGGTCGCCGTGTGGAGCGGTGGCAGTTCGGGGATACCCAGCGAGGGCCACGTGGCCGTGGTCGAGACCGTGGGGCCCGACAACAGTTACATCGTTATCTCCCAACAGCACATGTCGGCCGAACCCGACGGCTACGACTGGACAATGATCAACGCGAGTCCCGCCCTCAATCAGTGGGAACAGTGGCCCAACAGCTTCATTCATTTTTCTACCGGACCCGCAGCGGTACCAACAACCGCAACAACGCCCGGTCCAACCGCGCTCGCCAACGTCGCACTCGCGAGCGCCAACGTCATCGTGCGCGTAGAACCGCTCGCCTTTGCCAACGACAACTTTGTATTCACCAGTCGACTCACTCGCGTAGTGACCCCTGGCGTTCTCATCAATCTCACTGCCGGCGGTGACGCGGGTACCTACCAAATTGGTTTTCAAAAAAGTTCGTTGGACGCGCAATACGTCATGCACGTGAGCGTGAAGGGGTCGAACGTGCGCCTGGTGCACCAGGGCGGACCCTATACCAATGATTCGCCGACGGTCAGAATCGCGAGTTCCGGAAACTCGCAGGTCCCGTCGGTCATTACCGTGACGCTTCGACGCGGCAGGTCCGCACCCACCACTTCTACAACAACGACCACGTTGGCGAGTACGACAACCACCACAACATTGTCGAACACGTCGGGCACCTTGGCACCGTCAATGGAACATCAACTGTCGCATCAGTGAACGCGAATCTCTTGGCGCGACTTCGCAATTAGTAAGTGAGTCGCAGCACCGAGCATCCCTAGAAATGTTCGTGGGTGATCACGACGATGGAGCATTTTGTAGTCGACTACCCGACACGGCGCGATGACCAATCAAGAAATATCTCGAAGTGCGCTCCGCGCCCTTGGAAAGGCCGATGCGCGGCGATCGTCCGATCTGGATTAGGGAGATTTTTTGCGGACCGGCGCAAAATGTGATGCTCCCCGGAGGCGTTTGGCAACAGTCACGATGGTTGTCGGCGCCCGTGATTGCGAGCCCGCGCGAAAGGTTGCCGGGCCCTCGCAAGACAGCAGCATCCGAACCGGCGACGCCGTCGTCCCCTGAATCCGCCACGATTTGGGCGCCCCGAAGCAATACCGCGCTGGGTGAACCCTCTATTCCGGTGACTACGTTCACGCACCAGTGGATGCCGTAACTGCGATACACGTACAGGACCCCGGCCGGACCAAACATCACCCCGTTGCGCGGCGTGGGCCCGCGAAACGAGTGCGACGCGGGATCGTCACTGCCCCCGTAGGCCTCGGTCTCGACGATAAATGCGCTCGCGATGTGGTCCCCACGCCGGACATTCATGCACGAACCAATGAGGTCGCGAGCAACCGCATCGGGTGACCGCTCGTAAAAGTCTCTCGGGTAGGGGTCGCATTCCATCAACAACATCGTAAGTGGCGGCCTAGTTGCTACAGCCGGGTTCGCGGTTCCAAGAGGTCGAATCCCGTCCGCGCACCACGATTAAACATGATTGAAATTGCTCTTTAAAAATATGAGCCATCCTTAAAATAATTCCTCCCGTTTCGTCATCCGACCCTCGCGTGGCTCCGAATAGTAAAGGAACCCACTCAAGGAGGATGTATGGAACCGGTAAGCAGGAGGATGTTTTTCAAGCAGGCGGGTGCCGCTGCGGCGGTGGCCGCGGTAGCGAGCAGTGTCGCGATCGGACCGATGGGTCTGACGAGCGCCGTTGCCGGAGCTGCCAGCACCAAGGAATCGGATTTGACACCCCAAGAGGACCTTCGCCAGGGCGAAGACCTCGTGGCCCACGTCAAGAACGCCCGCACGGGAGAGATCAGTCTCTTCATCGGTACCAAAGAAGTGACCATTCACGACCGCAAGGTCGCCGCCCGTCTCGTTCGCGCGACTCGTTAGAAAGAGGGAAAACCATGTCATCACACCGCGAAGCCCCAGAAATCGCCAAGGACCCGGTCGCCGACAGTACCGACCTGTACGCGTTCGTCAGTCCCGATGCCGCCGGCACCGTGACCATGATCGCCAACTACATACCCTTAGAGGGCCCCGCCGCCGGACCAAACTTCTATGAATTTGGCGACGACGTCCTCTACGAAATCCACATCGACAACAACGGTGACGGTTTTGCTGATGTCAGCTACCAGTTCAGCTTCAACAGCATCAACTCGATCCCCACCACGTTTTTGTACAACGACGGTCCAATCGAGTCACTCAACTCCCCGAACTGGAACCGACGTCAGTTCTACTCGGTCACGCGCGTGTCGGGTAACGGGCGCTCACAAGTCCTGGGGAAGAACCTGGCCTGTCCGCCGTGCAATATCGGACCGCTCTCGACGCCGGACTACCCGTCGTTGGCGAGCGCCGCGGTGCATTCGATTGGCAACGGCCGCACGGTCTTCGCCGGTCAGCGCGCCGAAGCGTTCTTTGTCGACTTAGGCTCCATCTTCGACCTCGGCGACCTGCGGCCCATCGCCAGTCTGCACAACACCTTTATGCTCCCCCAGTTGCAGAATGCACCGGGCGTGAATTCCACGGCCAACGTCAACGTACACAGCATTGCGATTCAGGTGCCAATCAGTGACATCGCCTACGGTGGCACCGCGCCCACCAACACGGCCGCAACGAAGTCGTCCGTTGGTATCTGGACCACGGCCAGTCGTCGCAAGGCGAAGATCATCGACTCCGAGGGCGGCTCGGGCATCGAAAGCGGACCCTACGTCCAGGTATCTCGACTGGGCAACCCGCTCTTTAACGAAGTGCTGGTGCCGCTCGCGGCCAAGGACAAGTGGAACGCGCAACCGCCATCGGGCGACAAGAACTACGCGGGCGGCGTGTCCAATCCCGAGTTGGCGGGCCTGCTCAACGTGCTCTACCCAGGTGCATTTACCAACCTGGCGGCGTACAAGAAGCCCCGGGCCGACCTCGAAGCCATTCTGCTCACCGGCATTCCGGCGGGCGTCGTGGCTCCGAGCTACTCGACCTTTACCGGCAAAACTCAGGCCGACATGTTGCGCCTCAACTTGGCGATCCCGGCGGCCAAGACGCCGAGTCCCATGGGCATTCTGGGCGGCGACGTGGCGGGCTACCCGAACGGTCGACGCGTCACCGATGACGTCGTCACCATCGAGCTCCAGGCCATCGCCGGCGCGACCATCTCCCTGGTCGACAAGACCTACACACCCGACGCTGCGATTGCGGACGTCAGCGATGGCGTTACCGGTGCCGGGTTGAGCTTGCTCACGAGTTTCCCGTACCTGGGCACGCCCTACAGCGGCTACAACGTACCGGCGTAACGAGTGATGACGATGCAAGAGATTCAGCTCCCCCCGAGTTGGGATGGCAGCGTGGTCCTCGATATTGGGGGGGATGTCGGAGCATTAATGCTCCGCACCCCCCCAGCCCTAAACGGTCACGAGATCGACCTCACGCCCGACGACCCGTCACGGCCCCACACCCACAGTGCCGTGCGCGAGCGCCAACTCACCAATGCCGTTTCTTACGCCGCGGTCTATCCCAATCTGAAGGCCGGTCGTTACACCGTAGAGGGCTCCGGTCAGCGAATCGTGATCGTCGGCGGACGAGTGACGCACGTCGACTACGACGTGACGCTCGCGCCAACTCCCGTCAAGGGTATTCACGGCGAACACTCGCACACGCACATCTAATTAGTCACAAGGAGAACACCATGTTGTTAGGCGAAATATTTGGTCCAGATCTGCTGATCGTGGTCCTACTGGTCGCGGTCCTCATTTTCGGCGGTTCGGCAATTCCCAAGTTTGCGCGCAGCTTGGGTCAAGCCAAGAACGAATTCGAAAAGGGAATGAGCACGGTGAAAGATGCCAGCGAGACGATCACCAACGCCGCCACCATCAGCGAAATGAACGTTCCGCGCACGAGCGAATAGTCATCGTCTCGAGCGACGTGTCAGAAGACGAAAATCGTTCCGGACTTATCGAGGAACACTTGGAGCACGTCGCCACCCTCCAAGAACGCGTTCCAAGTGCTCACTAGTTCATTCCTGCTCTGATTGTGTACCGCGTTCGAGCACTGGTACCCGGCTTGTTTAATCAAACCGAGGGCGTCATACAAGTGATTTTCGTCACTCTGCACGGGATATTCAGGAATGGTTTCGACCTGGGTAAGGTCATATGAGATCAGGTCACACTCAGCGCCGACGATGAGCCAGTCGGGCGATTTGGCGTGCAGTGACGGTAGCGCACCAATGATCGAGTTATTGAGATTCGATACGAGACCTCGATAGTGGGCCGACCACTCGATGGATTTGTCCGTGGTCGTCTTGAACGGATGGCCCGGATACACAAACTGGACCGAGAGCAGCAGCGCGCCGAGAACAAGTTCGGTGAGGAGAATTCGTCGACCGCCCTTAGTCACTTCGAGGTGCCACTGAGCAGCACGCTGCTCAGACCTCGCCGCATGTGGCGTTGAAGCGTCAACAGTCTGGGGAATTGTCGGGGGGGCCCACACTCCAGCGAGTTGCGCTGATTCTCCCCCTTGTGACTCGGGTCGGTCGCTTCCTTCGTCATTCGTTGCGTCATGGACTGGCGTCGGTAAAGCGCCGTCAAGTGTGAGGGCTGACGATGACGAGTCAATATTGTCGCCAAACAGACCCCGGGGATATCGATTCTGGAGCAGAAACGTGTAGGCCATGACCCGAAACTGAAATCGGATGGTCGCGTGAAAGCCATTGTGCATCGATTGAGGGAGCCATCCCGTGACGAGCGTGATGAACCACCCCACCACGACCAAGACCAAGACCAAGACCAAGACCAAGACCAAGACCAAGACCAAGAGTCCAGCGTTGATGATCCACTGCACGACGAACGCGGGAATGACGAGGATTATTCGAAAAAGTACGCTAACGCGACCGAGCGGGCCTTTCTCCATGACAGAGGCGATCGGCAATTCACCATCGACCTTCATAGAAAAGGGCGGATATTTCCCCGTCAGTAGTTGGTTGTAACAAACAACTCGTGCGTACCAGGAGAGCACACCAGCGGTGTAATCATGGAACGGATTGCGTCCGGTAAAAATCGCCGCGAACCAACCCAGAAACGTCAGGAATACGGCACCAAGGAAAAGTCAGTACAGCACCAAGAAGTGCGGAATTAGCAGTATCAATC
>JBEKQN010000034.1:0-16924 GCA_049519675.1 Acidimicrobiales bacterium
CGTTCCGCGACTTCGGAGTGGCTTCCCACGAGCGCCGTTCCTGCGCCACCGCGTACGAGTCCCACGCCCGCCCAGAGGTTTGGATAAATCTCGAGATTGTCCTTCGAGCCTCGATGCAGTTCTTGCATCCGGCGCTGTCCGACGGAATCACTGCGCGACAGCCCCGCTTGAATCTGTTCAATTTCCCCGGGCGCAATGGCGTCTAGCAATTGTTGAGCTGCAGCCCATGCCTGTTCGGAGGTGTCGCGACTAATGACGTGAAGACGGATGCCGTAGCGCAACTGCCGACCAAGTTTTCTCGCCCGCAATTTCACTTCATCAATCTTGTCGGCAACCTGAACCGGTGGTTCACCCCACGTGAGATAGACATCCGCGTGCTTGGCCGCAACATCCAACGCCGCATCGGATGAGCCGCCAAAGTAGATCGGGGGCGCGGGGTCAGGCACCCGTTCGAGGTGCGCGTCCTCCACGCTCAGGAACTCTCCGTGAAAGTCAACTCGCTCACCGGCCCATAACCGACTGGTGATAGTTAGAAACTCATCCGTGCGTCCGTAGCGGTCGTCTTTGTTGAGGAAGTCGCCGTAGGAGCGCTGTTCATGATCTTCGCCACCCGTGACGATGTTGAGCAGTAGTCGTCCGCCCGAATGGCGCTGGAACGTTGCGGCCATCTGTGCCGCGAGCGTCGGTGAGACCGAACCCGGTCGGAAGGCCACGAGGAATTTGAGGTTCTCGGATACTTGACTCAACATCGCGGTCGTGATCCAGGCGTCCTCACACCACGCGCCGCTGGGAGTGAGCGCACCAATGAAACCAAGTTGTTCGGCCGTGCGGGCAATCTGTCCGAGGTAGTGAATTGAGGCGTTGCGGGATCCTGCGGCTCGCCCCGGCGGCAGGCCGTGCCCACCGCCCACGATGTAGCGGCTGTCGCCGTAGGTCGGTAAGAACCAATGGAAGTCAATTGTCATGTGAAATCGTCCTTTCGTTTACTGCAATGAATAGTGAGCAATAGGAATCGCAACGTCGCGTCCAAATCAAAGTTGGCCGTGGCGCGCCGGGTACGTGCCGTTGAGTGCGTAACGCCCGATGTGCTGGACCTTCCAGCGAACCGGGTCGTGCAATGTGTGCGTTCGTGCATTACGCCAGTGGCGGTTGAGGTTGTCACTTTGCAAACTGGACCGAGTCCCGGCCAATTCGAACAACGCACTGCTTACGTCAACGGACGCCCGAGCACCGACCGCCTTGGCAGTCGCGACGGCGATGGAGGCCCCGGCGGCGCTGGCGTCAGTGAGGTCGCGACTCGCCTCATCAATTGTGCGCCCCGCGACGTCCAGCAACGCTTCGGCGCCGCGAACTTGTATCTCGAGCTCACCAAACTGTTGGATGGTGAGCGCGTCGCCCGCCGCAGACCCGGCACCGCTCTCCCACCAGGGTCGGCTCCGTTCACGCACGAACGCACCGGCGTCGTTCAGGGCCGCGCGGGCAATGCCCACGTCAATCGCCGCGTGAAGAATCTGCGCGACCGCGCCGTAGAGCTGCGGTCCGCCGAATGTGAGGTGATGGGGAACGATGAGTTCTGCCGGGACGAGCACGTTCTCAAGGTGCACGGCGCCGCTGGCCGTCGTGCGCTGACCCATGCCGTCCCAATCGTCAATCACGTTGACGCCCTTCGAGTCAGCTTTGACGTAGGCCACGTAGTTGAGTCCATCTTCGCCCAACGCCAACACGGGAATCCAGTGCGCGAAGAGCGCCCCCGTGCAGTAGTGCTTGGTTCCCGAGAGTGTGAACGTCTCGTCATCGACTTTGACCAACGACGTTTTAATCTCACGAACGGTCTTGGTATTTAATTCCGATTGCGCGTTGCCGAATCGCTTTCCGTCGAGCACCTCGGTGAACAACAACTGCTTCTGTCGGTCACTGCCTTGGTGGCGCAGGACGTTCACGTAGGCAAAGTGGCTCTGGGGAATTTGGGCCACGTTGGGATCGCCCATTGCGAGCAGCCGGAATACTTCGGTGAGGACCGCAATGGTGACGTCCGCGCCACCATACTCACGGGGCACGGTGATGCCTAAGAGGCCGGACGAAGAAAGATGCTCGAGTTCGTCACTCGGCAAGCGACGTTGTAGGTCTCGAGTGGAGGCCTCGACAGCGAACTTGACGGAGCACTCGCGTGCGACGTCGAGGGCTTCGCGCTCTGAGTCAATGACCGACGCCATTAGTTTCGCCCCGTTGAGGCACTCTGCAGCTCTTCGTCAATCAACGCCTCTTCACGCGTAAGACCGTTTTTGTCGCGACGGTACGATGCGCCGGGATGCGAATCGGGCAGTCGGTCGCCACGTCCGAAGAACTTCTGGCGCAACGATCCTTCATCGTAGGACGTTCGGTACACGCCGCGACGCTGCAATTCGGGAACAATGAGATTGGCGAAGTCAATGTAGGAGCTCGGGGTGACCACGTGACTGAGATTGAGCCCGTCCGCATCGGTCTCTTCCAACCACGCCTGGATGTCGTCTGCGACCTTGGCCGGCGAACCCACCGCAACTGGTCCGGCGTCGCCCATGGCGAGTCGTTCCACGAGGTCGCGCACTCGCCAGTCACCCTTGCCGAACGTCTCGGCCGTTGACTGAATTGCATTGTTCGGCACAACATTGAGCGGGTCATCAAGGTCGTGCACTGACAGGTCGTAGCCGAGCCAGCCCGACCACAACGCCAGGGTCCCCTCGTTGTCAATGTAACTGCGATAGAGGTCGTGCTTCTCTCTCGCCTCACGATCCGTCTCCCCGGTGATGATGGTGTAACCGCTAAAGACCTTGATGTCGTACGGCTCTCGACCTCGCTCCACCAGTCGGCGGCGAATGTCGGCAATTTGGCCGCCAAGAATCTGGGCCGTGGGCGCACCGACGAAGATGGCTTCAGCGTGCGACGCGGCGAAGTCCTTACCCCGATTGGACGTTCCCGCTTGGTAGAGCAACGGCGTGCGTTGGGGTGACGGTTCGCAGAGATGAATGCCAGGGACCTTGTAGAACTCGCCCTCGTGCGCGATGGGATGGACCTTCGTCGGGTCGGTGTAAATGCCGCGCACGGCGTCACGCACGACCGCGTCGTCCTCCCACGAACCTTCCCAGAGTTTGTAGAGCACTTCCATGTATTCGTCCGCAATGTCGTAGCGCTTCTGGTGCAGCACCTGGGTCTCGAGACCGACGTTGCGCGCGCCACTTTCAAGGTAGGACGTGACGATGTTCCAGCCGACGCGACCTTGGGTGATGTGATCAAGTGTCGACATACGACGAGCAAACGTGTAGGGATGCTCGAATGACGTCGACGCGGTGATGCCAAAGCCCAAGTGTTCGGTTACGTGAGCGAGCGCCGAGACCAACATCATTGGATCGTTCACGGGGACTTGCACGCCGCCGCGAAGCGCGGCGTCATTGGTCCCGCCAAAGACGTCGTAGACGCCGAGCACGTCAGCGATGAACAGGCCATCGAACAGACCCTTTTCGAGAATCTTGGCGAGGT
Organism: Acidimicrobiales bacterium; assembly: GCA_049519675.1. Classification (GTDB taxonomy): domain Bacteria; phylum Actinomycetota; class Acidimicrobiia; order Acidimicrobiales; family RAAP-2; genus RAAP-2. The sequence goes on from JBEKQN010000034.1 coordinate 3,514, forward strand.
CAGTCCAGTAGCGCAAGTCCTTGTATTGCCAGGCCTGGCTGTCGGGATGACGCCACGTGCCCGACACGAGGTGAGTCGGCGTGTTCATATCAAACGCGTTCACAAGTATTTGGCGGGGCATTAATCTCCTACTTTCTTGAGGTGGTGCTGGTGGGGAAACGGGGCCACAGGCGATAGGCGCACGGCGACCGTTGGGTCGACGAAATACTTAGAAATAGCCATTGGTGGGCGGCGGCGTGCCGCTAATCGCGTAGTCGCCGGTCGCTCGAGCTTTGTAGGCCAGCGGGTTGTGATTAGCAACCGTGCGAGCGTTTCGCCAATGGCGTGAGAAGTTCAGCGTGTTGCTGGTCGTAGACGCACCACCAGTTTCGAAGATGCGCTGACCAGCTTCAATGGCGGCGCGCGCCGCGACCAACTGCGCTTTGGCAACATCAATGGACGCGACAACAACGGCGTCACTACCGGCAGGAGCAAGTGAGGCCAACTGGAGACTTTGTGCGGCTCGAAGAACGACCGACTCCGCCGCGAAAGCCAGGGCACCAATTTCGCCAACCGATTCCAAGACGTACGGATCCTGTGACGCGGTTGCCGCGACACTGTGGTTCGCCGTCCTCGCGCGGGTGCGGACGTAGTCAGCCGCATCCGTGAAGACATTCTTTGCGATGCCCGCGGTTACTGAGGCGAGATACAGCTGGTAAAAGCCGCCGTAGTACGTGAATGGATAGTCAGGTTCGCTGAAGTCCCGAGCGCGAAGAATCTCCTCGGGGTGCACCAGCACGTCGCTAAATATCGTCGTGCCGCTCGCGGTCGCCCGCTGGCCCATGGCGTCGAAGTCGTCAACGATCTCGACGCCCTCGCGGTCCGCGGCGACCACGAAGGTGCTGAGCGTTCCTTGTTCGTTGACCGCGACCACTTCAATCCAGTCCGCGAACAACGATCCAGTTGAGTAGTACTTACGACCGTTAAGACGCAGATCGCCTGAAGAATCTTTCAGCAGGGTCGTCCGCCACTGACGCGGATCGTTGATGCCGAGTTCCGCCTCCGCCAGACCGAAGAGCTTGCCGGACATCGCTTCGCCCAACCACCGTGCACGGTCGTCTTCGGACTCTCTCGCGCGGGTTCCTTCTACGAATCCAAAGTGTGAACGCAATGCCTGGGCGAGGTTGGGGTCAGCTTGGGCAATCGCGATGATGGCGCCAAAGAGTTCCGGCAGTGACGCGTCCGGTCCACCAAAGCGCTCGGGAACCCGCAACGTCGTGAGTCCACTGCGCCGCACCGCTTCCACGGATTCGTAGGGCAGTCTGCGTTGGGCCTCATTGCTCGCGACGCCGACCGCCAACTGTTCGCAGAGGCTCGATAGTCCCGAGAGGATCTCCCCGGTACTGAGCGAGGGGATGGTATTGGTCGTCACTTCGTGCTCCTTCTTCTGGTTGGTGAAATATCACTTGCGGCGAAGGCCGAACGACCCCTACCTGCACGCAGAATCTGTTGTTCGTTGCTCATCCGACTGACAACCATTCGATCTTCAGTTGGTCAATAGGTTCAACGTCATCGGGGACAACGTTGAGCGTGGGCAATGCTCGCAGCAGTTGTCGTGTGTAGTCGTGTTGTGGGTGTTCGAACACCGATGACGCGGTACCCTGCTCAACAACAACGCCATCTTTCATGACCACAACACGGTCACTTAAGTGCTGGACAACGCCGAGGTCGTGCGAAATGAAGAGATAGCTCACCCCGAGCTGGTCCTGTAAATCACACAGCAGGTCAAGTACCTGCGCCTGAATCGAGACGTCGAGCGCGGAGACGGGTTCGTCGCAGACGACAACTGCCGGTTCGGGCGCGAGGGCTCGGGCAATTGCGACTCGTTGACGCTGGCCGCCCGAGAGTTGTAACGGCCGTCGTTCGAAGTGCTCCCTACTGAGACCCACTTCGCCTAATAGTTCGTTCGTGCGCTTGCGACGTGCCTGCGTCGTGGGGTAATCCTCGACTGAGAGTGCGTCATTCACCACTCGTTCAACACTCCAGCGCGGGTCGAAGGAACTAAGTGGGTCCTGGTAGATCACGCTGATCTGTCGGCGCCGACTTCGACGTTCACGCTCAGGAAGCTCCGACCACGGCTCGCCGCGCAACAGCACGCGTCCCCCATCCGGTTCCGTGAGCGCCAAGACCATGCGGGCGGTGGTGGTCTTGCCCGACCCGGACTCGCCAACAATGCCAAGGGTCTCGCCGGCGTCCAGATGCAGCGAGACGTCACTGACAACTGTGCGCGTCATGCCGTCGGGTCCGCGGAATCTCTTGGTGAGGTGTTCGGCGCTGAGCACTCGCTCGCCGCGAGGTAGCGCGACCTGCGTCGGCCTCGCGATTGCAACAGAGGTGGCATCGGGATCGGCCACCATCAATCGGGTGCCGCGCGGGTGCGACGACGGGATGGCCGCCAACAGTTTGCGCGTGTAGTCGTGGCGGGGGCGGTGCAGTACCTGCGAAGTTGGGCCCTGTTCGACAATGACCCCGGCGTTCATCACCACCACGCGGTCCGCCAATCGGCTCACCACCGCCAGGTCGTGGCTGATCAAAATAAGCGCGTCGCCGCGTCGCTTTATTTCCTCGAGCAAGTCGAGCACCTGCGCCTGGACCGTCACGTCGAGCGCGGTGGTGGGTTCATCGGCAATTACCAACGTCGGATCGAGCGCGATGGCTGACGCAATGAGCGCACGTTGGCGAAGGCCACCGGAAAGTTCTCCGGGACGTTGGCGTGCGCGCACTTCGGGTTCCGGTACGCCAACCTGACGAAGCAGTTCGATAACTCGTTCGTAACGTTGTGCGCGAGTACCCCAATGGTGCAATCGCAGCGCTTCGGCAATCTCCTTACCGACCGGACGCAGCGGGTCGAGTGAGACCAACGCGTCTTGGAGAATGAAGCCAATCTGCTTGCCGCGCAGATTTCGCCACTTGCGATCACTCAGTCCCAGGATGTTCTCGCCGTGCAGGGTGAGTCGTTCGGCGCTCACGTGAGAGTTTCGACCGGTGAGCCCAACGAGTGTTCGTGCCGTCACGCTCTTGCCCGACCCGGATTCACCCACAATGCCGAGGCACTCCCCCGCGCCGACATGGAAGGAGATGCCGGTGACGACATCCCTGCCCGTCGAGACGTCGCCGAAGCGCACGCTGAGGTTTTCAACCTCGAGCACCGTAGATGACAATTTCTTTTTACTCATAGACCAATACCTCCGTCGAGTTTTTGCTGAAGAAAACGACCAAGTGCCGTGACCGACAACGTGCACAGCACGATCGCCAGTCCCGGAAAGATTTCGAGCCACCACGCCTGGAGCACGTAGTCGCGACCGGCGTCGAGCATGGCGCCCCACTCGGGTGACGGCGGCGCGACGCCGAGTCCGAGGAAACTGAGCGACGACGCCCAGACAATCGACTGACCAATTCCCATGGTGGCGAGCACAACGAGCGGTCGCATTGCGTTGGGAAATATCTGTCGACCGATAACCCGCCGCGGCGGGTGGCCCAGGGCGTAGGCGGCTTCGACGTAGCCCGAACCTTTGACCGCGAGCACTTGGCCGCGAATCATGCGCGCGTATCCGGGCGCGGAGCCAATGGCGACCGCGACGACCTCGGTCACCACACCCGTACCAAAGATGGCGACAAAAAGAAACGCCAGCAATAGTCCAGGGAACGCAAACAACACTTCGAGCAATCGATTAATTAGTGCGTCGACGCGCTTTCCGCCGAGACCGGCCGTGACGCCGAGAATCGTGGCGATCACCATGGCAATCAGCGTGGCGAGCAGGCCAATCAAGATTGATTGACGGGTGCCGTAGATCACTCTTGTATAGACGTCACGCCCCGAGGGGTCGGTGCCGAAGAGGTGGTGCCAGGACGGCGCGAGAAAGGACTGCGTGAGATTGATGGTGTCGGGAGAACCACTGGTGAGCAACGACGGAGCGATTGCCGCCGCCGCGACCAGCAGCACGAAGAGTACCGAGAGCCAGACCCCGAGTCGAAAGACTGGTCGTCGACGCAGGGCACTGGCCGGCTCGAGTCCCGCTCCGACACTCAGGGCTTCATTGAGCGTTGTCACCACGACGCGCCCCTAACTCCAGCCATGAGCGCGACCGCCAGAGGAGGCAGAACGGTCGCGCTCATGCCTGGCGCATCCGCGGGTCGGCAACGAGAAAGACAAGATCAACCAGCAGGTTGGCGACGACGTAGACCAAGGCAACGAGCAACGTCACGCCGATGACGACCGGTATGTCTTGTTGACTCACGGCGTTCACCAGCACTTGTCCGAGACCCTGACGAGCAAAGACCGCCTCAACAATGACCGCAGTGCTGAACAGCGAACCCAACGCCCAGCCCGAGAGTGTGATGCCCGGCAGGATTGAATGGCGCAAGACGTGGCGGGTTCGTACGCCGGTGTCGCTCATGCCTCGCGAGCGCGCGGAGACAACAAAGGGTTGTTCGAGCACTGCCGAGAACTCATCGCGAGTGACCTGGCCAATGAAGCCCGCGAGCGGCAGCGCCAATGTGAGTGCCGGCAACACCAATCCTTGAACTCCCGTCCCACCCTCGACCGGGAACCAACGAAGTCGGAACGCGAAGACCACCAAAAGGATGATGCCGAGCCAGTACTGGGGAAGTCCGGCGACGAGGATCTCGAAACCCGAGCCGATTGCCGAAAGGAACCGGTTTCGCCGCGTGGTTGCCAGCGTGCCCAACAAGGCCAGGACCCACGACAGGACGAGTGCGCTCACCGTGAGTAAGAACGTCGCGCCCATCTGCTGGGAAATGATGGTGGTCACGTTTTCTTTTAATACGTAGGACGTCCCGAGGTTGCCCGTCAAGAGGTGACCGATGAACGTGAGGTACTGGGCAATGAGCGGGCGGTTGAATCCGTACATATGGTCGATCGCCAACACCTCGGCGTGCGTCGGGTGCGAACCGGCGCCGCCAAGGATGGTCACCGCAGGATTTCCGGGCATGAGGTGTGCCGCCAGGAACGTGAGCGTGGCGACCGAGAACAGCACGCCCAGCACGCCAAGAATCCGAGAGCCCAATCGAACGAGTACGCGATGACGTTGTCTGAAGCCACGTTGAAGTAGCGGGTTGTCAAACGAATCCGCCGTCAACTGCAGTGTTGTCATCTCGCCTCCTTCTCCAGTGCTCTAGTCATCTCGACGCTTCGCGGCTAACTCGTCAGCCAGGCGTCGCTCAGCACCGGCTCACCTTCGGACGGTTCGATCCATACGCCGTGCAGCGTGTTCGAGATTCCCAAACGAGTGGTTTCGGGATAGATCGAAAGGTCCCACGCGTTATTAGAGACAATCGCTTGGGCTTGCCCGTACAACTTCTCCTGGTCCGCAGTGTTCGTCGTCGCCGCCGCTTCGAGCAGGATCTTGTCGAGCGCGGGGTTTGACGTGAAGGCCGAGTTGTTGCCCAGGTTCGGCTTCAACGCAGACGTTGAGTACACGATGTTGAGCACCGCGGGCGTTGGGCTATTCCAATAGGCGCCCCAGAGCAGCTCGTGATTGGTCTCACTGGTAAAGGAGTTGTCGTAAGCCGCCTCGCCGAGCGGCACCAGCGTGACGTCGATACCGACCGTCTTTTCCGAGGCCTGAATGTCCTGCAACAAGGTCAGGTCTGCGGGCGGCGTGTCGCCACTATTAGACGAGTAGACGAGACGAGCAGTCAGAGTGACGCCGTTCTTGGTCCGGTAGCCCTGACTATTTTTGCCCGTCCACCCCGCCGCTAACAGCAGTGCGTTGGCTTTTGATGCGTTGTAGTTGTAGGCGTTTTCGTACGTCGAGGCATAGTCAGGCGTGCTCGATGACAACGGACCGGCCGACGAGGGCAACGTGCCTTCGTAGGCGCTTTGCAACGCTGCCTTGGCGTTGGCCGCGTAGAAGAACGCTTGACGCACCTGCAGGTTGTTAAAGGGCGCCTTGGCGGTGTTGACCGCGATGCCATTGGGTATGCCGGCGTGCGTGAACTGCAGCAAACTCAGACTCGAGTCGGCGTTCAGTTCGGTCTGATCCTGGGGCGGCGGGTTGAAGATGATCGGCACTTCACCGCTCTGCAGGGCCGCGAAACGCACGGACGAGTCTTCGAGGAACTTCCACGTGATCCCACTCAAGTACGCCGGGCCCTGGTGCTTCGCGTTGGCCGGCGCGGAGTTGTAATTGGCGTTACGCACGAGCGTCACGCTCTGACCGTGGACCCAGTTCTTGACAACGAACGGCCCGGTACCGACGGGTGACTGGCAGTTGACCGTCTCGCCCCGTGCCATGGCCTTGGGGGATTCAATGCCAAAGAACGCCTGCGCTAGTTCGTCAAGTAACGGCGCGTCGGGCGCCTTCAGGTTGACCTCTGCCGTATAGGGACCAACCACCGTGGTCGACACGTAGTAGGGAGCGAGGTACCCGCCGTCGGTGGCGGACTGCGTCTTTGGATTCTTTATCTGCGTGAAGTTCGCCACCACCGCAGCCGCATTGAACGGAGTGCCGTCGGTGAACTTCACGCCTTGCTTGAGAGTGAACGTGTAGTGCAATCCGTTGGCGGAAATCTTCCACGACGTCGCGAGCCACGGCACGACTGCGCCGCTCGGCAACTCCGACACCAGTGAATCGAGAAACTGACGAGCGATGTATGTCTGGGGCATGTCACCGTAATTGTGCGGATCCAAGCACGTGGGCTCACGGTCCGTCCCGTAGACAAGTGTCCCGCCCCTCACCGGCGTGCTGCTCGAGGCGCTCGAGACGCTCGATGCACCGAGAGTGCCCAGTCCAACCAGCGCCACTGCGAGGACGGCAACAAGTGGTCGTTTCTTGAGATAAGTCGTAAACATGGTTTCTACAGCTCCTGTCGTTGGGGATTAGTAAAGAATCGAGGCGGAAATGCGTACATCTGTGCTGGTTGTGAGCCGTTTCCTGCGGGTGCTCTCACAGGCGCGGAACGTGAAACCTGTCGCTCAATATGTGTCGAACCAGCGGCTTTTTCACCCGACGGACTCTTAAACATGACTATTTCCATCGGATTACTAGACATAGGGACATGATAACGACCACTCTTGTATTCGTCAAGTCTCATCGAGCCAACTCCAACGCGTGTGTCGACACACTCGTCACGCCAAGGGTCGCGGCCGCCCTCATCGAGACGTTGTAGGGCGCGCCATCGTGATCGAGGTTCTTCATTGACTGACCAGCGCCTGCATCGTTGGGTAATCCAAGTACCCACGCTCGTCGCCACCATAGAACGTCTTGTGGTCAACGTCATTGAGCGGCGCGCCGGTCTTGATCCGGTCAACTAAATCCGGATTGGCCAATGCTTGTTGGCCAACGGTCACGACGTCGGCCAGTCCATCCTCAACGTCTTGCAAACGCGCCTCAATATCGGCGCCTCGTCGATTGAGCAACAGCGCGGACGTCCAGTTGCGACGGATCGAGTGAATCAATTCTTCGTTGCCGCCGTGTACAACGTTGAGATACGCGAGGTTGAGTGACGAAAGTTCGCTTACCAGCGCGCCATAGATTTCGTCGACGTGTTCTTCGACAATGTCGTTGAGCGGATTGCCGGGAGAGATCACGATGCCGGTACGGGAGCCTCCAATTTCCTCCGCGACGCCCGACGCCACTTCCATTGCGAACCGAATTCGGTTCTCCACCGAGCCGCCGTACTCGTCGGATCGCAGATTGACGTTGTCCGAGAGAAACTGATGAATCAAATAGCCGTTCGCGGCGTGAATCTCGACGCCGTCGGCGCCAGCGGCGATAGCGCACGCAGCGGCGTGGCGATGGTCGCTGACCGTGGACGCTATTTCTTGCTTGCTCAGTTCTCGGGGGCGCGGCATTTCGAATGAACCAACCGACGTAAACATGAGACCGGCCGGTTTGACTTCTGACGGCGCGACCGGCTGACGTCCGTGAAAGGAATTAAGCGGATGGGCAATACGACCAACGTGCATCAGCTGAATGACGACCTTGCCACCTTCTTCGTGCACGGCGTCGGTGACGAGACGCCAGCCATCGATTTGTTCGGGGCTGAAGATTCCGGGTGTCAGGGTGTAGCCCTGGCCGACGTCGGACGGTTGGGTGCCTTCAGTGATGATCATCGCCATCGAGGCGCGCTGCGCGTAGTAGCGCGCGTTCAATTCGGTGGGAATGCCCTTGCGAGTTGACCTGCCTCGAGTCATCGGTGCCATGGCCAAACGGTGTTCGAGATGAATGCCCCCCACGTCGATTGGACTCCACACGATTGACGTCATTGCCGCTCCCATACCTGACTTTTGCAATACTCCATTATTTCCATAGTAATTATGGAAATAGTAACCTATCAGCAATTCGATAGAAGGAAGGGAACCTAGGAGGACAACTTTTTGAGGTAGCGACGAAGCGATGCGTCACTTCAAACTCTTCGGAAAACTCACCCCGTTGTTACGAAGGTGGCCCCGATTCAGGAGGTTCTTGGGCATTTTGGTGCATCAAACACATCTATAGTTCTCGCATGGAACTGGCCGCCAAACTGCAGTTAAAGCCCAATCAATCATTGAAGGGGGTGGGAACCCCCCACGCCGTAGCGTCGGAATTGGCCGAGTTAGAGGCCGGAGCCAACAGTCAACTTGAATCGGCGCTGTTGTTCTTTATTACCGACCGGGCGGCCCTCGAAGTTCACCGCGAACAGATCGTCGACGCGGCGTCGAAAGATCACCTTACGTGGGTTGCCTACCCCAAAGCTGGCCACCTCGGCACCGACCTCAACCGCGACTCACTGGCCGCGTTGCTGAGCGAAAGTGGTGTGCAGCCAGTTCGTCAAGTCGCGATCAACGAAGTCTGGTCGGCCTTACGATTCCGTCCCGGACCACGACGGTCCAGCCCAAAAGACAGTCAAAAGCCTCGGACCGCACCAGTGCGAGCGAGAACAAAGCCGGAATCCGTCTAGACAATTTTCGTCAGTTTGGCATTGAGGTTGGCTCCGTCGAATGAACCTTGCCGGGTGACACTACCTATCGACGTGATTGACCGAAATCTTCTGTAATTTGTTGACGGCGAAGGACAAAACATCACTGGTGACGAGAGTCAGCGCCACCGATTTCACTCCAACTAGTAGAGAAGGATTCACCTTGTCCAGCCCCATCGCGTCCCTGCGATCAGGCATCATTGCCTCGATCGTCTTTGCCTTACTGCTTCTTGCAGTTCCATCCGCATCGGCCTCGACCTTCAGCGCACACTCGGGCAACGTCAAGGCGACGTTTAGCGTGTCGGGCACATTCCCCGAGGCCAAGAATGGTCAGCTCACAATATTCAAGTCGGGCACGATTATTGATCACGTTGTCGTGACTTCCCAGTGGTGCGGCCACCAATGCTGGCCCAACTCGGTCTCTTCAAAACAATCAGTGGTCCACGTGGTGCGTCTGCGCCCGGGCGGTCCGCTCGACGTCGTGCTCGACCTCTACAGCGGCGGCGCGCACTGCTGCGCGATCGAGCAGGTGTACTACTTCGACTCCTCGACGGGAACGTACAACAAGGTCGAACACAATTTTGGCGATCCGGGCATCAAGTTGGTGCCGCTGGGCAAGGATGACAGCGACCTCTTCCTCACTGCGGACGACCGCTTCGCCTACGCCTTCACCGACTACGCGGCGTCGGGCATGCCCATCGAGATTGACAGTTTCTCCAACGGCTCGTTTCGGCCCGTGACAAAAGAGTTCCCACAACTCATCAAGAAAGATGCGACGCAGTATCGTGACGCGTTCTTCGACGAAGCGTCGTCCAAGTACGACGACACTGTTGGACTGGCCGCAGCGTGGGCCGCCGACGAGGACCTGCTTGGACACTTCTCGCAGGTGACAAGTTTCCTGCATCAAGAATCTCAGGCGGGTCGTCTCAACAGTGGCCTCTACCCAGTACAACCCAGTGGCGCCAAATTTGTTGTAGCGCTGCAAAAGTTCCTGCGCCACAACGGTTATCTGAAGTAGCTAGCAAGAGGGCAAGACCGATCGACACCCGGGTAATGTCGGCGACATCGTACGTCACTATTCGTCTCATAACTTACGCAAATTTTTCGATGAACAGACTTGACTCTCACCTAAGGGGAGGCCGCATACTTGGTGAGTCGTGCAATCCCGCACGACGACGAGGGAGTATGAGACGTGCAAGAAATCAGCATCGGCGAATTCTCGAGGCGCTCGCACTTGTCAGTCAAGGCACTTCGCCTCTACGACGAGATTGGTGTGCTGTTGCCGGCACGAGTCGACAAAGACTCGGGCTACCGCTACTACGACGCTGCGCAGTTCGAAAAGGCACGAATTATTGCGATGCTACGTCAGCTCGACTTTTCGCTTTCGGACATCAAAGTGATGCTGAGGTGCGATCCAACTGATGCCGCAGCACGCATCGCGGAACAGTGGCAGAAATCCGAAGTGATCCACGACGCGCGACGCGACCTCGCTGCGTACCTCGTCAATCAGCTCAGTGGAAAGAAGTCCATCATGTACGAAGTGGCAACCCGAGAAATACCCGAGCGCACCCTGCTCTGCCTCAAGCGCAACGTCGACGAGCAAGGCGCGTGGGCGCTCGGCAAGGAGTTCATCGCAATCCTGCGCGAGCGACCGCTTCCGAAGATCGAAGGGCGCGAAGGAGCCGCGTTCTCTATCTATTGGGGCGAAGTGAGCGCCGACAGTGACGGCCCGGTTGAATGGTGCAAGCCAGTTAACGAGCATGATGCGACAGCGCTCAAGCCGCAGTATCCCGAGCTAACGCTGCGCACCGAACCGGCGCACCGAGAGGCCTTCGTCGCAATATCGGCGGGCACCGAAGAGAGTGGTGCCCAGTGGCAACTCGCCTCCGAGGCGCTGGAAGCCTGGGCGATCGAACACGACCTCACACCGGAGCGTCTCGCGATTACGCCCGAGGACCTCGGTCTACGGATCACCTACCTCGCGAGCGAGCCAACCACCGAGACGAGCGTCCCCGACTGCGACTTCGCGGTGCCGTTCGCACTGGCGGGCTGATCTGTCATCGCCCTCGTCGGGATGACACATCAGCCCACGTAACTCTTGGACGCGACACAGAACTCATTGCCCTCTGGGTCCTGCATGACCGTCCAGTTTTGGGTTCCGCCATTAATGGCGTGCACCGCCACGATGCTGGCCCCGAGTCCCACGAGCCGGTCCACGGCTCCGGGGTCCTTATCAATGAGGTCGAGGTGCATGCGGTTCTTTGACGTTTTCGATTCTGGGACCCTCTCGAAAAACCAGGCCGGCTGCGTGCGTTCCGGGTCACTAATACCAATAGAGCAGTACCCGGAACCGCCGCCCGGATCCAACGGTCGATCAAGGGCTTGGGACCAGAAACTCCCCACGACAAGTGCGTCATCGCAGTCGAACGTGATGTTGCCTACTCGTACGGACACGGACGCCTCCCAGTGTGAGAACTCTTGTCGCACCATTCTGACCCAGTGCGACAATCACGGTAGCAATCCATGGACCGCTTCGCGGCGCCCGCGCACGTAGACACGTGACTCAGGCGTCGCGTGTGGCCATTCGCCATGCGCCGAGTCCGGTCCAGACCACAATCCACGCGACGATAACGATCACCGCCACGGTGGTCGACTCAGAGACAAGTTGGTTACCGCCCCCGCCGCCGCCGCCACCAAAGACTGCGGGCAGTCCCGCCGGCTCGATATGGGCCATCGCAAGTCCAACCAGCGCGCGCTGCGCGTTGATGAGGTGCGGAATCCCAACACGAGAGAACAGTGGCGTGAGAATTATCTCGTAGACGATGAGCAGCACGACGGGCACGGTGCGCTGTCCCATCAGCGACGAAAGGCCGAGTCCGATCAAGAAGCCGATAATCGCCCACAACTCAACCCAGAGTCCGGTGTCGATCATCAATTTGAGTGGCGGCGAGAGAAAGGTGGTGGAGTAACTCGAGTAGTTCTGCTCCGCGGACCTGATGGCCTGCGCCCGAACCTCAGGCTTGGTTGCCCGAGTCGCGGTGGTGGAATTGGACTTGTTTGTCACCACGAGAATCTCGTTGTTCGAGCCACAGGTGATAAAGGTCCCGGCGGGCGGTCCCTTGTATCGATAGCCCATGTTGCAGATGGCGCTTTGGGGGTGCTGCTCGGCCCACGTGACGAATCCTTGACGGCTGAGTCCGGCCGGCAGGTTGCTCACCCCATCGAAGCTCAATTTCGTGGGCGCGGCGGCGACACACACCGAGCAAACAATGATGACGCCCACCGCGACGACCGGGACAATGATCATGAGTCCGGCCGGGATGCGCGCGAAGTAGAGCGACAGCCGCGAACGACCGGTGACGACGAGATGGCGAAATACGCCTTCGGTGAGGTCGACGGAACCGGCGGTGCAACCGAGCGTCGCCGCCACGATGAAACCGAAGATGTACATGATGCCGGCAATCAGCGTCTCAAAGATGCTGTACCCACCGGCGGGCCCGTAGGAGTGGGGCGCCACCGCATGCGCAATGAGGCGTACAGCGAGGAAGATCGTGGGTATGCCAATGTTCACGGCCAGCAGAGCAATCATGAGCCCGCGGCGCTTGCGAAGTTCCATGAATCGGGTCATGACCATCGCGCCCGTTGGTATGGGAGAGCCGCGACGGCTCTTCATCTCGGGGGCGATCGCGAGGTCGGCTGTCGAGGTCATTCCGGGGCCCCCAGTCGCGTCGTCACTTCGAGGAACCACGACTCAAGGGAGGCCTGGTTGAGTTCAAGGCGGTAGACCGAAAAGTCGGCGTCCACGAGGAGGCGGTTGATCTCGGCGACGACCGAGCGGTCCGAACCGGCGGCCAGCGACATCGTCAGTCCGTCCGCCTCGACCTCGATGTGACCACCGAGATTCGTCCCGGCGAGCAACTGACGGGCGGCCTCGGGCGTGGAGCACTCAATGTTGACCTCCATGTCGGATCCGGAAAGCAGTTCGTTGATTGGACCTTGGCGGATGATATTGCCGCGGTCGACGATGGCCACGGCGTCGCACGTTCGCTCAACTTCGTCGAGCAGGTGTGACGACAGCACAACGGTGCGACCTTCGGCCACGAAGGACCGTATCATCTCGCGCATGTCGTGCATGCCACCCGGGTCGAGCCCGTTCATCGGTTCGTCAAGAATCAGTAGTTGCGGGTCACCGAGCAGGCACGCGGCGACACCGAGTCGCTGGCGCATGCCCATGGAGTACTTGGCCACGCGGTCGTCGGCGCGGGTGGACATGCCTACTCGCTCGAGGGCCGGTCCGATCCTCTCGCGCGCGGCGGTTTCTCGAGCGGCGGCGAGGATCTGAAGATTCTGTCGCCCGGTGAGATGGGCGTGGAATCGTGGTTCATCGACGATGGCGCCCACGCGCGCGAGCGCAACGTCACGGTGTCGCGGTACCTCGTAGCCGAGCAGC